>DASYAR010000032.1:0-8130 GCA_036501235.1 Planctomycetaceae bacterium | reverse complement strand
TCTGCCGGTGCACGGCCGGTTCGTCGTGACGGCCGGAGCGGTGTTCGCCTTTCCCGCCGCCGCCAATGACGAATGAGCATTCCGGTCCGAGTGGCACGAATTGCCCTTGCTCGTCTCCCTCGACGAGACAGACTGAACCGCTTTGCTCGACATTCGCAGGACAAATAATCTCGACCAGGTGGGGCCGTCCGGGATGGACGACTTTCAGGCGATACGCGACGGCGCTCAATTGCGCCAGCGCGACCGGCTTCGAATCGGCGTCGTGCTTGGGGAATCTCAACAGCCGCGCGAGCGGGCTGTCGAGCTTCTTCCCTGACGTGTCGAGCGACACCTTGCGAAACAAACCGCCTCCCGTCGGATCGAACGAATCGACGAGCCTGTTGGCCGTCGGGCGTGCCTCGGTTGTTTCGCGGCGCTCGCCATCGATGACGACGAGTTGGATGTTTCGTTCCGATCGGGGAACTTTGCGCCCGAACAAAGCCAGGCGGAGCGTATACACCCCTTCTTCTTTCGGCAAAGTCAACTCGACGGGAACGTCGGTGGCCTGGCCGTTGCCTGCCGGCTCGAAGCGCACGTCGTGCGTGCCGACGGCTTTGGTGGCGCCGATCGGAATGAGCTGCCATTCCAGGCGCGGAATGCCTTGCTCGCGTCCTTCGCCTTGTTTTCGTGGGGGGACGGTGGCCGTCAGGCGCACGACGTCTTGTGGGGCGAACACCACGCCCGGCTGTTCCAACGACACGGCGAGCGGCTCAGTGGTACGAGGTTCGGGCGCCGCACTCGCTCGATGGCCGGCAGCCGGCGACAGACAGACAGCGACCAGCAACGCCACCCACAACGACCGAACGAACGGACGATGCAGGAGCAGCGAAAACGGTTCTCGCGACTTCCTGTCAGCGGAAATGTGCAAGCGGACACATACGCAACGACAGCCGCACTTGCCGAACGGGAGAGCGCACCCGCGACCGGCCAGGCGACAGCCTGCTGCGTCGGAAAAAAGGATGGGATGTGGAGAAGTGAGAGTTTGAGGGGCGGGATTATACCCGCCCCGCCCAAACGGCCAAGATCAATTTTTCCGCGGAAAACCGCAGGAAAATGCTGACCAGCCCGCCATCTCCCTCATCCCCAAGCTCTCCCGGATCTCTGATTGTCCTCTGCCAGCATTCCCGACGACATCAGGTCATCGGGAACGCGAACGAATGGCGAGGCGTTTCAGTGTCCGCGAGCGACTCGCTGGACGCTTTCAGGAAGTCGTCGAATTTGCATAGTTGCGACGCCACGGCTGCAACCGATGCTTCATTCCCCCGGCCGACGGCGTGCGCTCCGCCATTCTTGCAGACGATCCATTTTGCCTCTCGAAAATGCACATGTGCGGCGGCAATGTCGTCGGGATAAATCTCGCAGGAATCGCATCGTTCAACAATGACCCATCCGTTAATATCGACGTCCATCGCGCAGGACGGAATCGCCGGGCATCGGATTCCGCTTCCGTCACAACCTTCGCAATCGTCTCCGCCATTAGGCGTTTCGCCGAAATCACCGCCGTCTTCAGCCGGATGATCATACACCAGCGTTAAATCAGTGCCTCCATTCATGATTTCAGCCCTTCGACGACGCGCTGACGATAAACCATAGGTTGCCGTCATGATCAATCACTCCCCTTTTTTTCAATTGCTGCTGGGCGGTACGTACCGCATGCTTCCATTTCTTCCCGAATCGACGGCCATCGATCACGCGATCAACCGTGTCATCACACAACTCGGGATGAATTTGAGCGATCTGCGGATGCAGTGATTCAGTTGACATGGGGCCGTGTCGCCGGAGTAAGTAATCGATGGTCCTTGCAAATACGGTATGCATGGCTCCGCCATGAAGTCGCATTCGGACCAATTCGTCCGTCGCGACGCGGAGTCGTGCTCTCATCCGCTTCGTCGTTTTTGCCGCCAAATCTTCATATTCCCGCCGCAGATCGTCAACGACTCGGCAGTAGTTTTCCAGGGCGGGCAATTGCACAACGGCACCGAGAGCGCCATAAGCGACGATGTCCGACCGAATCCGCCCGACTGCCGCGGGATCTCGAACCTCGATGCCGTATTCGTAATTTCGAAATAGCCCCCCTCTGCTTAAATTTGCGGATGTGATGATCGCAGAATGGTTGTCAGCGACGTAAACCTTCGCGTGAAGTCGCGGCAAATGTGTGACGGTGGAGTTCGTTAGTTGGCTGGATAGATTGAGCAGGGCCGACGCGTCAGTCGACGACTGGCACACATTGAGTGGCGAGAGATCTGTCAGGAACTGCAGTTGTCCACCGAGCCGGAACGTGTTCGACAGGTTTCTGAAGACGAGATCGGTTCCCTCTCGTCCCACATAGGGAGACGAGATCAGCAGTTCGTGCCGTGCGCTTTGGACCAACTCCGGAAGTTGCGTCGATAGGCTGGGCAAGAGCGTGAGCATGTCGCAATTATAATCCCCACGTCTGGCTAATCCAAACGCAAGCCGCCGCTCGCAGGTCTTGCTCGTTCGGCCTGCCACGTTCGACAAACGCATCGAATTGGATGGCGGATATCTCGCGAAGTGGCCGCGGACCGGACGAGTAAAGGGACGTACTGCCACCCACGTCACGTCAATTCCGGCGCGGTTTTTTGCGCCGGCGGTGAGGCAACCAGTCATCCTTCGCTTGATACATGAGGGAGCTGGCGGTTGTGCCTTGCATTTTCCATGATGGCGACAATAACTTGCCGTACCAGACCGGGTCATGGAAGGTTGTTCCAGCACGCTGAACAGGGTAGCCTGACCTGCGACACAGCCGTGCCCCCATTGCCGACGGAAGGAACACTTATGCAGCCTCGAGTCCATCTTTGTGCTTTCGTCGCGTATGGCGCCTTCGCTGTCTCGACCGCCTTCGCGGCCCCTCCGCCGGAAATCGTGCTCTGGCCGCAAGGAACGCCCGAACCGGTCGTAGCCGCCGATGCGCCGGAGAAATCCGAGCGTGGGAAGGATGGCATTATCCGCCACACCAATATTTCGCGACCGCGTCTGTCTGTTTACGAACCGCCGGCGGATGTGAAACGCACGGGGGCCGCGGTGATTGTCGTGCCTGGCGGGGGATTCGGAATGCTTGCCGATGAGCACGAGGGTTCCGAGGCGGCCGAATGGCTGGCACAGCATGGCGTCGTTGCGTTTCTACTCGCGCACCGCACGCCCACAAACAAGCACACCGCGCCCCATGCCGGCCCCGTGCAGGATCTGCAGAAGGCCGTGATCGAAGTCCGCCGGCGTGCTGCGGAATATCAGGTCGATCCCAAGAAAGTGGGCGTGCTGGGTTTCTCCGCGGGGGGGCAGGTGACATTGATCGCCGCCACGAACGAGCGCAAGTTCCCCGGCGAAGCGGCAACCGAATCCCACAAGCCTGATTTTCTGCTGGTGATTTATCCGTATCAGATTTACGACACGGTCACCAAGTCGCTACGGGCAGAGATTCACGTCGATGCCGGCCTGCCACCCACCTTCATCGCTCAGATGGGAGACGACACGGGCTCGCTGGCGCAAGGCAGCACACTGCTCTATCTCGACCTAGTGAACCGCAAGGTCCCCGCTGAGATCCACATCTACGAAAAGGGTGGTCACGGTTTCGGCATGCGCGCCCGTCCGGGAGCCACCGGCCCCACCGACTGGCAATTGCGCGCGGTCGACTGGCTCAAGCTGCACGGTGACATCGCCGCCCCGTGAGTGCATCTCACCGGCGACCATGAGATCGACGCGGACGACTACACTGCGGTTAAGCGACTTCGCACGAGACGGCCGACAGCCGAGGTCTGGCTCGGCCGGGTCGGCCAGCCGGCGGCTTACCGGATGAGGCACAGTCGATGATCACCCCGCTTCTATAGAATCGTGCAGGGAGCATGGAGGGCCATCCAGGGCGAATTGTCCGCCTTCCAGCATTCGCCTTACCGCCCGCGCTCCGCCCACGCTATGCATCTGAGAATTGATGCAGACCATTGCACCACTGACTCGCCCGCTCAGTTGGATCGGGTTGCAGATTGTCCAGGACCGGACGTTCTTGACAGAGTCTATCGCCACCCGAATCGGGCCTTGGCCGGATCCGTTCGGTCGGCTCCTTGAACCGGAATCATCCAACCCGGATATTCCGGTGGCAAGACGCTGACGTCGTCGAGTCGCTGGATCTCGTCCGGAGTCAGTTTGGCATCAATCCACTGCAATGGAGCCGGCCGGACAGCCAAGGCCTGATCGGGATTTACCCTCCCATCCATCGTGGATATCCTGACGGGATGTCCACTGGAACCCATAACCCACTTCCTGCCCGCTGCCGCCGCTCCGCAGTCCGGCTGCCACCACCGCTTTGGATAGGCGGCCCAGCGATGGGCGTGTTGGTTGTCACGGGATTAATATTTTCCTTGTCCGTTGCCGTTCGTGGGGCGACTGCTGATGTGGACGATCCGGACGATTCAGCGCTCAAGCGAATCGGGGCGATCGCAGTACGGAATGAATCAGGCGACGTAGTTTCACTTTCGTTCCACGAGTCCGGGGTTTCCGCAGCCGAATTGGCGGGACTTCCACGTCTCGACCATCTGAAACGCGTGGCGTTCTATGACTGTCGGAAAATGACGGTCGGCGCGGCGGCCGAAATCAAACGGTTTGGCGTGCAGGAACTGGTCCTGGTCGAGACCCCAATCGACAAAGAGGCGATCAAACTAATCGGCCGGATGGAGACGCTTCGCTCTCTGCATCTTGACGAGGAACAAATTGACGACTCTGACGTCGCGAATCTTGGAAATCTGTCGAATATTGAGTCGCTTCACCTGATGTCCTCTTTTATTACCGGCAGAACTCTTGGCAATTTTCGTTTCCTTCCGAAGCTGCGGGAATTGGACTTACGGGGGACAGACGTGGTCGATACCGCGCTTGAGATTCTGGCCAAGACGCAGGAGCTTCGCGTATTGCTGCTATCATCGACTCGCGTGCGTGACACGGGAATGGCGCACCTCCGACATCTGGAAACAATCCAACGGCTCGACCTGTCCAGTACGTTCGTTTCCGACCGAGGACTGATGAATGTCGGGACATTGAAATCATTGGAAGATTTGGACCTGTCTCGACAGGTTCAGCCCATCGCAGGTGAGCAGTACGGTCGAATCGGCGACGCGGGCCTGACACACTTGGCAGGTCTTAACGGGCTACGCTCCTTGAATCTGCGATATACTGAGGTCACGTCGGAAGGACTGCGAACCATCGCGGCAATGACTGAGCTGCGGAAACTGGATCTTTGCGGAACGCGCATTGATGATCGAGGGCTGCGACGCTTAAGCGACCTGAGCAAGCTGGAAGAACTGTTTCTCGACAACACGACGATCAGCGATGACGGTTTATCGGAGTTGACGAACCTGAAGGATCTACGGCACGTGTCTGCCAAATTTACGTCCGTTTCGTCGAATGCAGCACGGGATTTCCGGAAGCGCCGTCCTGCCGTGAATCTCGACATCCGCTAACTGGGTAAGACGGAGCGCCACCCACGTCACATCAATTCCGGCGCGGCTTTTTGAGCCGGCTGTGAGGTAACCAATCATCCTTCGCTTGATACGCGAGGGAGCCCGCGGTCGCCCCTTGCTTTTTCCAAGATGGCGACAGCAATTTGCCGTACCAGACCGCGGCATCGCATGCCGTACTGCTCTGGGCGGCGCACGCGAGGAGTGGCGTGTATGTTGATCCGAAACCGCGATCAGGCATCAAGCCCCAATCGTTCAGCCAGCACGCCGGCCCAAAACTCAAAGCATACAGCACCGGCGCGCCGACAACGATTGCCGCCAGCCGTTTCGCCCACCGCTCGCGCCGATTCATGATGCGCACGGCAAGCCACACGCAAAACGCCGCAAAGGCAACGCCCAAACCGGTGGCGATGATTCTCACGATTTGATAGTCGACCAGGCTCATCGCTGGATGATACCCGCGGTGGCGTGGGGGCGGGATCGGTTTCATCGGGCCACAGTTACGACAGGCTCCAATCGGGATGACGGACCAGCAAGACCAGTGCGGCGACCTGGCCATGGCGCGCCTGGCGAAACGACAGCCGAAATCCCAAGTCGTCTCCGCGAAAGACGACCAGCCGCCAGGTGCGACCTGAGCCGTCGGTCAGCCGCTCTTTGCCCAGCAGCCCGGCATCCGCGAGCAATCGCCATGCGGGCCGCGGCCGGCCGTTCGGCGAGCCAGTCGTGAAAAAGATCGAGCGGACTAGGCGTCATCTCGCCGACGTAACCTGGTCGATCCGATCGCACTGAGTAGGCCGATTTTTGCTTTGTGGTTATGATCGATCCAGCCGCCAATGGAATCAAGTAGCTGCCTATGTCCGACGTCACTCACATTCTCTCGCAATTCGAATCCGGTGATCCGTCGGCGGCGGATCGGTTGTTGCCTTGCGTCTATGACGAGCTCCGCAAGCTGGCTGCCGGGCACATGGCGAACGAAGACCCTGGCCACACGCTCGACGCCACGGCCCTGGTGCATGAGGCGTATTTGAGGTTGGTTGGCCCGCCAGGTCATCAGACATTCGCCAATCGGGCGCATTTTTTCACCGCCGCCGCCGAGGCCATGCGCCGGATTCTGATTGACTCCGCCCGCCGCAAGCAAGCCCTGAAACACGGGGGAGGCCGCAGACAGGCTGGGCTCGACTTAGATGGCCTGACTGCTCCCGCCGTCGATGCCGACTCGTGGATCGACCTGGATCACGCGCTGACCAGCTTCGAGACGATTGATGCCTCTGCTGCGGAACTGGCCAAGCTGCGAGTCTTTGCCGGTTTGTCGGTCGAGGAGGCGGGAGAAGCCCTGAGACTGCCGCGGGCGACCGCTTTTCGCGTCTGGACGTACGCCCGGGCCTGGCTGACGGCCGCCCTGGCCGACCGGCCGGAAGATTCTTGAGATTTTTCGAGTGTCCATGACGCCTTGTAGTATGCACGCGCTGTAGTATGCACGCGACTGTAGTGTGCAAGCGACTGGGCAGACACGAAAAATCCAGGAACCGAGATCCTCGCCATGCCGGCCGATCCCCAACTCGTTCGCGACCGATTCCTCGAAGCCGTCGAATTGCCTGCCGCCGAACGAGCCGCGACTCTCGCTGCCCGTTGCGGCGGCGACAGCGAGCTTCAGGCCGCGGTCGAGCGTCTGCTGGCCGCCCACGAACAACCCGTCAGCGTCCTCGATCAACTGGCGCCGGCTGAGGCCAGCCGGACGCCATCCGCGCGAACACAAACGCCTGAACCTCTCAAACAACGCGTCCCCTTGGGACAATTCATCAGGCATCTCGAAGACAGCGGAATTCTTTCCGGCGATACGATCAAAGACTTCATCGCGCCTAAGGCGGCTCCTAAAGATGCCCAAGAGCTGGCCCGCGAGCTCGTTCGCAGGAAAAAGCTCACGAAGTTTCAGGCCGAAAAAGTTTATCGGGGCCAGGGCAAGTCGCTGACGCTGGGCAATTACGTCCTGTTGGAGAAAATCGGGGCGGGCGGCATGGGGCAGGTGTTCAAGGCGCGACATCGGCGCATGGATCGGTTGGTCGCGGTCAAGTTGCTCCCTGCGACGACGACCAGAAACCCGGCGGCCATCGCCCGCTTCGCACGGGAAGTCCAAGCGGCTGCCAGATTACGCCACACGAATATTGTCGCCGCCGACGACGCCGATCAGGCTGATGGCGTTCACTTTCTCGTCATGGAATTTGTCGAAGGGACAGACCTTTCCGCCCTGGTCAAAAAGAATGGGCCGTTTTCCGTTGAGAAAGCAGTCAATTGCATTCTGCAGGCCGCCGCCGGGCTGGAGTTTGCGCACGCCGAAGGGGTCGTCCATCGAGACATCAAGCCCGCCAACCTGCTGCTCGACAGGAAAGGCACGGTCAAGATTCTGGACATGGGGCTGGCCCGCATCGAGTCGGTCGGCGATGCGCCTGGCCAGGCCGATCTGACAAACACAGGAACAATCATGGGGACCGTGGACTACATGGCCCCTGAACAGGCCTTGGACACCAAGACGGCCGATGCCCGTGCCGACATCTACAGCCTGGGTTGCTCGCTGTATTTCCTGCTGACGGGCAAAGTGATCTACGACGGCGACACGGTGATGAAGAAACTG
>DASYAR010000031.1:0-10798 GCA_036501235.1 Planctomycetaceae bacterium | reverse complement strand
CGGCGTAGAATATCTGATGAACGCAGTTTCGAATCGGCCATCGTGGCGATCTTTGCAGAACTCCCCTATGTTCCGCGGAAATGAATTCCGGCATAGACGATTGACAGGCTGGCTCCTGCTGCTGGCGATCGCCGGGCTGTTTTCGGCGTTCGGCAGCGGAAAATTCCCGTTGCAGGCCGTCGTGGAAGAATCGGCGGAAAAGTCGGTGGAAGAGCCTGCGGTACTGCAACCAGCAGCCATTGACGCACGGGTGACGGGGGGCTCGCTGATGATCGTCGGCGGGGGGGCCGTGACTCCCGATATCCGCCGCCGCTTCGTCGAGTTGGCCGGCGGTCCCCAGGCGAGAATCGTGCTGATTCCCGGTTCTGATCCCACCCCGGAAGGGGAACAGCGATTGCTTTCTCCGTGGAAATCGAGTGGCGTGTCGTCGATCATTCTCGTGAATGCCAAAAATCATGAGCAGGCGGACGACCCCGACTTCTGCACGCCGTTGAAAGAGGCCACCGGAGTCTGGTTTGGCGGCGGCGATCAAGCCCTCCTGGCAGATCGTTACGTCGATTCGCTGGCCCAGCAATGCCTGCACGAACTGCTCCAGCGGAATGGCGTTGTCGGCGGATGCTCGGCCGGAGCGGCGCTCTTGTCACGGGTCATGATTCGCGCCGGGGATCCGACTCCCGTCGAGGCCAAAGGGCTGGATCTGCTCTCGAACGTGATTATCGACCAGCACTTCCTGGCGAGAAATCGGCTGTGGCGGCTGGAGCAGATGCTCGAAGTTCATCCGAATCTCATCGGCCTCGGAATCGACGAAGCGACGGCGCTCGTCATCCAGCTTCGCAGTTGGAAATTGAGCGTCGTCGGCGAATCATACAGCGTGGTCTGCTTCCCCCCTGCGAAGGCGCAGTTCCCGCGCATTGAAATCCTGAAGCCGGGTGACGAAGTTTCTCTCTCCCAGCTTCGCCAGGAGCACTTCGCGTTTCACCCCGCCCCCAGCGGGAGCATGTTGGCCGGCCATTAGCCGTTGCCCCACGATCCGAAACGCCGCCTTCAGTCCACGCGACTCGCCCCACCTTGTTCCCAAGCTCCGCTTGGGAACATCCCTTGGGAAGCTCCGCTTCCCATAAGCGGCTTGGTAGCACGAAGGACGCTCGGCCAATGTTTCCTTACTCGTGAGCTACATCAAAAACCGGGACGAGAAACTCGTAGATTTGGGGATTCTATGAGCACAGATGCAACCGGCTGCCTGGCCGGGGATGTTGTCGCCAGCCTTTGCTGACGCGGCAATCTAACGCAGGGCGCAACATGAGCGAGAGCCGGCGCCTGTGGCTTCCGCGGTCCCACACCCGACTTAGTCGCCCGCGAAGTTCACCAACCGATTCTTTTGCGAATCCCACAGCTTCAGCCGCAGGCACCGCAGGATTTCCAACGGGTGCAACGTCGTCACGACCGGCGACTGGAGCTCTACGATCGCGGCCATCGCCTCCGGCAGCCGGTAGAACGGAATATGCGCGTTGGCGTGATGGACGTGGTGATAGCCGATGTTGCCAGTAAACCAGCTCATGACCGGCCCCATACTCAAATAGCTCGACGACTTCAGGCTGGCGAAGGCGTAGTCCCATTCCCCGGAAGGTTTGATCTCGAAGGTTGGAAAGTTGTGCTGGGCATAGAAGAGATAGGAGGCGACAGCGGCGGCCACCAGCATCGGGAACAGGCACGCAAAGGCGAGCACGTCAGGGGCCTGGATCGCCAGGACGGCGACCAGACCGGCATGTAGCACGAGGGCCATGCCGCCATCCCAATGCTGCCTGGGCCGGGCCAGGAAGGGGCGCAGGCACATGCCATACAAAAACATACTGAAGTAGCCGAGCAGCATCGTCGCCGGGTGGCGGGCGACGATATAGCGGAATCTCGTCTGCCGCGAGGCTTGCGCGTAGGCGATGGTCGTCATCAAGGGGTAGGAGCCGATGCTGTTCAGCAGCATCCGACCGTTGTTCTTATGGTGGTGATTGTGCGAGCGTTTCCAGATGCTCGGCGGGGCCAGCGCGCAGAGCCCATACGCCAGCATGACGAGGTTGGCCAGCCGCGAGTGCCGGAGGATCGTGCCATGCTGAAAATCATGGTAAATGATGAACATCCGCACGAAGACGAGCCCCGCGAGAATGCTGCAGATGATGCGCGGGAGCCAAGGGATGTCGAGGCAAGTCAGCGCCAGAAGACCGGCCAGGATCGCCAGAGTCGACCACAAATGCAGCCAGCTTTGCCGCCGTTGATCCCGCGCAAACAGCTTCGTGGCACTCGACAACTCGCGCGCCGTAAGCATTTCAGCCGCCCTTCCGTGGACATCATTGCACTCGACGTAAGTCGAATGCCGGTCGCTGTCTCGCAGGTTCCGGAGATCCTGTCAATAACGAGTCGCACAGGACGGGCATTGGGGGCATTGGGCGTTGGGCATTTGGCATTGCTGGGCGCGGAATGCTTTGGAAAACGACGCGTGCCGACCGAACCAGCTTGTGGACCAGGGTTCAACCCGACCGCCGTCGGCGATAGGATGATGGCATGACGACTCCGACGTTGCGGAATCTCGGCCTATGCTCAGAAATGCCAATTCAGTTCTGGCAATCCCCCGCTATTTCCAATTTGTCACGTCGGGAGCAGACAGCCGATTTCGCACTCCGTCTCGTTCGACTCTCGTTGTCGGTGGGGCTCCTCTTGCTGGCTGCCCAGGCTCTTCAGTCCGAAGAAATTCCCTTGGAGGCTATTGGCGATGACGACATTGCGGTCGCTCGCCTCAAAAACCCCGAGGGCCCGTCCGAGCAAACGCCCGGCGCCGTCAATGAGGACGCCGACGATGACGAGCCCGACGAGGGACGGCCCAGAATTCGGATCGCCGAGAGCAGGCCGCTCGGCGTCGATGATTTCGATGGAAGGGTCTTCGGGAACGGCGAATCGGACGGGGCGGAGCGGAGCCGCAAACTCTTCGAGATCGTGCTGGAGCTCAAAATATCGACTTACGATTGGGCCTGCCGCCTGACCGCTGCACAAAGGCGCAAACTTGTCCTGGCCGGACACGGGGATATCCAACGCATGTTTCAGACGATCGACGAGCACAGGCGGAAATTCGCAAGCCTGGCGGAGTCGGAGCCCCCCGAGGAACTGCATGGCCGGCAGTTGGAAGAAGCGAGTTCGGCGCAAGCCCTCCTGGAATCGGACCCGTTCGGCGAGGGCTCGCTGATCTTCAAGACGCTGAAGAATACTCTGACTGCCGAACAAACTCCAAAATACGAGGCCGTCCGCGCCATTGCCCGCAAGGGGGGCCGAGTGAAAATGCGTTCTTCGGCAGCGGCGCAATTACGTGAAATCGATCTGCACCGCAGGAAATTCACCGACTCCGGAATGGCGCTCCTCGGTCATTTACAGGATGTCCAGATTCTCAATCTGGGGTCGACGCGCGTGACCGATGCGGGCCTCTTTCATCTCCGTGGTCTGTCGGACCTGGAAGAGCTCGATTTGAGCGATACGCGGGTCACCGATGCCGGCCTGATCCATTTGCAAAACCTGAAACGGCTGCGAAAGCTGAATCTCGGGGGCACGGAAGCGAGCGACGCGACTTTGTTGCTCCTCAAGGAATCGACGAACCTCCGCCATGTGGGCCTGTTCGGGACACGCATTACTGACCTGGGCCTGGAAGCCTTGCGGAATTCGAAAAGCCTCGAAGTCCTCGATCTGGGCGGGACGCTGATCACAGACTTGGGACTGGCGAATCTTCATCTCGCGGAAATGACGCACCTGAAGGAGCTCGATCTTCAGCGAACACGCGTCACCGATATTGGACTACGATCCCTGGCCGACCTGAAAAATATCGAGGTGCTCGACTTGCGAGGCATTCAATTAACCGACGCCGGCGTCAGCCACCTGCGCAAGCTCATAAGGCTGAAGGAGCTTTTTCTGCAGGAAACGGCAGTCACCGAGACCGCGGTTGCCGATCTGAATCAGAATTTGCCGAAAGCAAAGATCTACAAATGACGCCCGGATTCGAATTCATTTGACCCGCACCAGCTTCATGAGGCGACCGGAGACGTTCCAATCCTGAACATACAGGTTGCCCTCTTTGTCCCAGGCGGAACCGTGCGTGCCGCTGAAGATGCCTTCGATCCACTGGTCTTGGGGGACGTTGAAGTTCACCCTCTTGGCGGGGTCGGGGTTGTGGCCGAGAACTGACATAATCGTATTGCTCTTGTCCAAAATGACCAATCGACCGTGCAGGTCGGGCACGGAGACGTAGTCTCCCTGAACGGACGCCGAGGTGGGCATTCCCAGGCCGGTCACGACCTCGTCGATGTAATTCCCCTCCAGGTCGTAGTGCAGGAGCCGCCCCTTGGGTTCGTGGTTGCGGTCGCAAATCAACAGGCGCGGCGGAGTGTAGCGCGTGTCCAGAGTCATGCCGTGAGCGGTGTTGAATTCCTTAAGGCCGTTCCCCTTGGCCCCGAAGTGCATCAGGTACTTCCCCGTCTTGTCGAACTTGAAAATGTGGTTGCTGGCGTAACCGTCCGACAGAAAAATGTCTCCATTCGGAGCGACGGTGATCGCCGTGGGATTAAATGGCGTCGATTTCAATCCCGATTCTTCAGGAAAGGGGAGTTTTAACACGATGTTGCCGGTCTCGGCATTGAATTTGATTCCTTCGGCGTTGGCATTGCGGGCCCCATAAATGAACTCGCCTTCCGGCTCGTCGTAGAGTTTCATGTCGTGAATGTTCGAGTATTTGTCCCCCAGGAAACGGCGGACCACTTTGCCCTCCGGCGAAAAGACAATGACGCCGATCTGGGCACTCGTGTAGATATTGCCCGCCTTGTCGATGACGACGCTGCCATGAGTCGGTCCGATGACCGATTTGCCGTCGTCGCCAAGTCCCCAGCCGGGGACCGTATCGAAAGTCATGATCCCGCAGCCCATCCTCACCGGCTGGACTTTGTCCGCCGCGAAAGCCGGCAGGGCCAAGCCGAACAAAACTGCAAACGCAACGGACGGCAAACGGGTCTTCATGATCGGGATTCCTGGTTGTTCAATGCCGGCTGGCTATCGGCAGATTGGGTTTTTCCGAAAGAGAATTGTCGAATCGGCACTCACGCCCATCCGCACGAACAGGAGTGATCTGCTGCCCGTTCAGTCTATCAGATTCTGCGCGTCCGCCAACTCACGATCGCAATGCAGGCAATCACTGTGCGGCGTTTGATTCCCGCCTCTTGCTGGCGACATGCAAAGAATGGTAGCAGACTGCCGGTTTTAGCGGTTGCAGTGCTGATACCGTGGGAAAGGGCGCTTTCCTGCCGGGGAGGTGTTCTCCTGCCAGGAATCGTGCGGCACGCCGCAGCCGGCGCGGACTATACTTCGCCGGGCTTGGCACAAACTCTGCTCGCACAAGACGAGGACGACTGTGGCGATTAATTGGAGCGGACTGCTGGATGAGGCGCTGGGTGATTTTACGATTGCCGCGCTGCCTCCGACCCTGAGTCTGCCGGCGCTGCCGGTGGCGGTGACCCAATTCATTCAGAAGTCGGGCGATCCCCGAGCGGAAATCAAGGACCTCTCGCGAATCATCGAGACCGACTCGGGGCTTACGATCGAATTGCTCAAGCACGTGAATTCGGCTTACGTGGGGGCGCGATCACGAGTCGCGACTGTGAGCCAGGCGCTTTCCATGTTGGGGATATCCCCCAGCCGGAACCTGCTGATTACGGTCGGTACGAAGGCGGCGGTCCAGGCCCGCCAATCGCGGCTGATCAACCAGATCTGCTTCTGGAATGCGGCGCTGCAGAAGGCGATTTTCGCGCGGGAGATCGCCAAGATGCTGAAAACCGATCACGAGCTGGCGTTCAACGGCGCCCTGCTGCAGGACTTTCTGCTCCCCGTCGTAACGAACGAACTCTACGAGCACTATCTCGAGTTCATCAAGGCCCGCGATTCGAATCCGATCGATATCTGCGAATTCGAACAGAAAGTCTACGACTGGGACCATGCGATGGCCGGGGCGTGCCTGGCGCGCCGCTGGAAGCTGCCCGACGAACTGGTCGGCTGTATTCTGTTCCATCATGCCGGGATTGAAATCCTCTCGCATCCGGAGCTGGGGCGGACGGCGGTCGCGGCGGTCGCACTTTCGGCCTTGCTGCCCGATCAGTTGCGGCAGTGCTACCAGGGATTGGAACAATTGGTGGTGGTGGAGCAGGCGTGGCCGGCATTGAATCTGAAGGCCGTCGCGGAAAGAGTCGATGCCCAGCATGAAGCGACGGGCATGGGCGTGCAGAACGATTTTCCGCTGGCGCGCCGCTGCCGGTCGATTTTCAACCAGCCGGCGACGGCCGGCGCATGAAGTCGCTCGCGTCAGCGAGCCGCGGGGTTTATCCCTGCGGTTTCCGGGTGACCAGTCCACTGACGATCAAAAGGCGTGTCGATTGTGCCGGTAACCGCTTGGCTGAAGATGCTCCCTCGCGAACTGTCGTTGCAACGGTTCTCGCGCCGGCGCGGTGCGTTCCATTTGCTTTTCCTCCTGATACCGCAGGGGATCAACCCTGCTACTCGCTGGGGCGAAGAGACGCATCCGATAGAAAACGCATCGCTGACGATGTTTCCGCGGGGTGTGCGGGGCGTTAAGATGCACGGTGACGCCGAACGACCAGGTTCGGTTTGCATCCAGGTTTTCAAACCAGCCCGTGAGGAACATTCCCGTGGCAGAATCATCTCGCTCCGCCGGTGCGGCGGAAAAGGCGGTCGTTCGCGGCCGCATCAAGCAATCGATCGTCTTCTGGTGCTTCAATATCGCGGGCGAGAAATGGGACCTCGACAAGATGTGCCGGGTGACGCGTGAACTGGGCTGCGACGCGGTCGAGATCGTCGCACCGCAGGACTGGGGCATTCTCAAGAAGCATGGCGTGAAATGCGTCCTTTCGCCCAATGGCATGCCCGGCATGCCGTTCGTCAAAGGCTTCAACAATCCGCGGTATCATGACGAAGTGATCGCCCGTACGACGGAAGCGATCGACGCCACGGCTGACGCCGGATTTCCGAACGTGATCGCCTTCACCGGCTACAAGTGGCGCGATGCCGAAGACCCGACGAGCGGAGAGATCTCAGCCGACGAATGCCTGAACAACTGCGTGGCCGGGCTGAAAAAGGTCGTGGGACATGCCGAGAAGAAAGGAGTCACGCTGTGCCTCGAACATTTGAACACGCGCGACGGCACGCATCCGATGAAGGGGCACCCCGGTTACCAGGGGGATGACATCAACCTCGTAGCGCGGATCATCCGCAAGGTGGGATCTCCCCGGCTGAAACTGCTGTTCGACGTGTACCACGTGCAGATCATGCATGGCGACGTGATCCGCCGGCTGGAAGAGCATCAAGACATCATCGGCCACGTGCACACGGCAGGAAATCCCGGTCGGGCCGAGTTGGACGACGAACAGGAAATCAATTACCCGCCGATCCTCCGCAAATTGCTGGCGACGGGTTACCAGGGCTACGTCGGCCAGGAATTCATACCCACGCGCGACCCGGTTGCGGGGCTGCGCGAAGCGGTGCGATTGTGCGACGTTTAGACCGGCAAATCCGCGCCAGGCGCGTTAGCGCGCCGGCAACATTAACGCTCGAAATTGATTTGCGATCATTTCTTGCTCCATTCCAGCAAGAAATGATGATGTGGGCTTAATGGCGCTCGATTTCTGATACTTGATCGGTTAACACTTGCAGTAACACGCTCAAGGATTGTCGCGGATTACTCGTTCCGACGACCCACGCAGCCAGAGCATTAATTTGCGATCGGATGGAGTCATCGAGAGCAACCGATTTGAACTGGCCGGTTCGTATCGCGTCCAGGTCGCGCACGGCTTCCCGCTCGCCGTTTGCCGGTTCACATTCGAGGTCTGCAACGACCTGCACGCCTTCGGATCGCCCTTGATGAAATCCATCAGCTTTCGGCACTCCGGGATCACGAATGGCTTGGCAAACGAAGTCATCCAGGATTCGGACACCCTCATTATTTCCGGTGTTAGTCATATCTCACCTCAATCTCAACGGACGTTCCTCGACCATTTCCTCATCGTACCAAAACTGCACGGAATATAGCCCTGAGTGTGGAAACGAACAGTCGCGGATTCGGAATGGCACGCCGATGATTTCCAGCGCGTCCGAGCCGAATCGGATCGGTCTGGCACGAGTCTCGAAAATCGGCTGGCCGGTCTCTTCGTAGACACAGACGATTTTTCCTTGTCCCTCTCCATAGCCATCTGTGAGGGCGAGGAACACGCAGATTTCCCGATAAAACAATGGGTAAGGTCGATCATCGAGCGAGTGAATATTGCTGATAAGGCCGATGATCGTTACTCGGCGATTGTCTGTGGGATCTATGTTCCAATCGTCGCACAAGAGCATATATCGAACAACCGGCTTGATTGCCATGCTGATTCCTGACGGACGAGAGCCACACAGATCGTTTCGCAGGTTGAATCCGCAGAGAAATCAGGCAGCAAAACAACTCCGACTAAATCCGATCCAGCGCGTCGATCCACACGGCGATTTCGCTGAGCGCGCTGCCGGTGGGATACTTGTGTCCGGCTCCCGGAATCGTCGTGTGGATGACAGGGTACTTGAATTCCGACAAGGCCCGAGCACTCATTTCGACGGCGCGATGGACGGGGTCGTTGTCGCCGCTCAGGAGATAAAACTGCACTCGAAAATCGGGCTCATTGTCGGGAGGAGGGACGACGAGGGGGGCGGCAACCGTGGCAATCCCGCGGAAGAGCTGCCGATACTTGAATGCCATCTGATACGAGAAAGCCCCGCTGCCGCCGTATCCGTGCACGACGACCCGCGCCCGGTCGATGGAATATTTCTCGAAGAACTTCTCAACAGTATCTTTGACGAATTCGGCTTCGTCGGGAATCCAGCCGGCGATCTGGCCCGCTTTGGGTGCGACAAGAATGATCCCCCGTTCGTCGCACAGAGACTGCCAGGCCTTGAGGAGGAACGCTTCCATCGTATCACCGCCGGGATGCAGCCAGACCAACAGCGCGTATTTGAACTCCGGATTATAGTCTTCAGGAACGTATGCCCAGAACTCGTGTTCGTGAGCCGGCATCTTGTCGGTGAACCGGCCCGTCTTCAGCTCCTTGTCTGCCAGGTCCTTTTCGCGAGGCACGATCGGCGACGGACGCAGATCGAGAGGAACCGAACTCGGCAGATGTCCGAGCGTCAATTCGACTTCGCGCTGCGATCCGCCGTCTTGAACGGTCAATCGGGCCCGCTCCGTCGGGCGAATCCGACTGACGAGATCGAGCAGGGCGCCACCGGAGGAAACTTCGGTGCCGTTGAATTTGGTGATGCGCTGCCCGCGATCGAGACCGGCGATTGCGGCGGGGCTGTCCGGAATGACGAATCGTACGCCAACACCCGGTTCGGCCTTACCGACCCCGTCACGCACGGGGAGCACGCCCAGAAACGCCGATTCGTAGGGAACGAGCTTGTCGACGAGAGTCAGTTCGCGAGTCAACTCTTCCTTGCCGCGCTTCACTTTGACCGAAACGGTTTCTCCGGAATAGCGGTTCCCAAGGGCGTGCTTGATCTGCGCCTGCCGCTTCACGGGACGGCCGTCGAGCTCGATGATCACGTCCCCTTCCTTGAGGCCGGCCTGCTGCGCCGGCGATCCATAGCGGACACGATCGATCGTCGGCTGGCCTTCGTAGATGTCCTGTCCTTTGGTGGTGATTCCCATCAACCCGCCGACCAGGTCTTTACCGCTCTTGAGCCGCTCGAGCGTCGCATTGACGTCGACCATGGGAATCGCAAAGCCGATCCCCGAGTCGTACCATTCGACGCCGGCGACCTCGCCCGACGTCTGCGGCGACAGCGGCACGAGCACTCCCAGCACCCGCCCTTCGATATCGACCAGCGCGCCGCCATAATTGACGGGGGAAATTTTCGCATCGGTCTGGATCGCTTTGCCCCAGATGCGATTGAGGGCACTGACGATGCCGACCGAAACGCTGGGCGTTTCGTCGAGCGTCTTGCCGAGCGCGATGGCCCACTGCCCGACGTGAAAGCTGGCAGCCGGCGCCGCGCTGGGAATCGGGAGGTTTTCGGCCTCGACCTTGAGCAGCGTGAGCATTTTGAGCCTGTCGGTCGCGACCTGGGCGGCGGGGAGACGTCGTCCGTCGGACAATGTCACGAGAATGGACGCAGGGCGCGAGGCGAAGTTGAAAGCACTGGAAATGATGTATCCGTCGGGCGAAACGATGACCCCGGTGGTGGGGCCGGTCGCGGTCAGGACTTGTCCCACCCGGTCGAGACCGCCAACCGTTTCGATCCGCACGAGCGACGGGGCGACAATCGCCGCGGCCTGCTTGATCGTCTGTTCTTCTTTGGCTTCGAGGGCGGCGCGGGGATCGGACGCGAAGAGGCAAGCCGGTGGCAGGCCGAGATTGACAATGGCGGCGGCGAGCGCAATCGTGCGCCACGGGGAAAAAGGCATTCGGCGATGCTCGTGGGTGAATAGCATAATTTGTCGAAGCACGGTTAACGGTCGTCCTCATCAGGCTCGACCTTCTCTTTGGCGGCTTTGGATTTTGCTTTACTCGTGGCCGATTCTGGTTTTTTCTCGACCGGCAGCTCGACCGGCAGCAGCGCGTTGCCGCGCCGCAGGACGAGCTTCAGGATGTCGCCGGCTTCGAGCCGGCCTAGTTCGTCTTTGAACAGCCGGCACGACTGCACCAGTTCGTCATTCACAAACAGCACCAGGTCGTTGGGGCGAATA
>DASYAR010000030.1:0-8007 GCA_036501235.1 Planctomycetaceae bacterium | reverse complement strand
GCTGTTCTGTTTCGTGCTCATCATGCTGCTGCAGTTTTTCGCCACGGGATACATGCGGCACCAGATTGGTCCCGGCGCCGAGCTGGATTCATCGACGATGATGAAATTGATCCTCGTGCAGCAACTGGCCATCATCGCGTGCCCCGCCCTGATGATGGGCCTGATGCTGACGACCAGCGTTCGCAACACGTTTCGCATTCGCTGGCCCGGCTGGACGATGCTGGGAGCTGCCGGTTTCCTGCCGTTTTTGATTCATCCCTTGTCGGTCGAGGTGCTGTCGGAACTGCACTGGTTCTTTGGAGAACTGCCCCCCGAGGTCGTCAAACCCCTGACGGCGATGTCGGACGACAAGCTGCCGATCTGGTTCGTTTTGCTGGCCGCCGCCGTGGCCCCCGCATTCTGTGAAGAGGTCGCTTTCCGCGGCTTCATTCTGTCGGGGCTGGGACGCCGCGGTCGCGTGCTGCTGGCCGTGGTCTTGTCGAGCGCGGCCTTTGGCATCATGCACATGATTCCGCAACAGGTGTTCAATGCGTCGCTCGTCGGATTGGTGATCGGGTGCCTGGCCGTCCGCAGCAACAGCCTGCTCCCCTGCTTTGTGTTCCATTTCATGAATAATGCATTGGGTGTCTTCCACGGACGTTACGGGAAGGAATTGCCGGAATCTGACTGGCTTGATCCGTTCTTCGCCATGACAGACGGTTCATTGCGGTATCGCTGGCCGACGCTGGTCATCTGCATCGGGCTGGCCGCGCCGATTCTGGTGTGGTTGTTCCGCCCCTTGTTCGCCCGCGATCCCGAAGTCGGGCATCACGACGAATTCCACTTTGCGCCAAAGCCGGGCGCCGATGCAGACCGTCACATGGCGGCGCACCTCTAACTTGCCGCGCGGGACTGATCCCGGTCATACTGACGAACGTGCTCGCCGACATCCGCCGTTCGCCTGACCTGCCTATCGATCTTGAGCGATCCTCCTCGCATTAAATTAGCGGAGTTCGACGCACAGCGCGTGTCGCTTCGCGCCCGCTGGGTGTTCTCAGGCTGCGGACCGCCTCTCGAAAACGCAACTGTCGAAATCACCGCCGGACGGGTCTCAGCGATCCATAATCGATGCGACCGGCCGAGTTGCGATCTCGGAAATGCGGCCATCATTCCGGGCCTGGTCAACGCACATACGCATCTGGAATTGAGCGATGTGACCGCGCCGCTGCCGCCGGCCAGCTCGTTGAAAAAGGGGACAGTCCCTCTCGGCAAAATCGATTTGTTGCGGAGAAATCACTCACTGGAAAGGGACAGTCCCCTTTTTCAGCAGGCTGCTGCGCCGTTCACGGACTGGCTCAAGGCCGTCATGGCCCACCGTCAGAATCGCGCGGCGAATGTCGCCGCCGATGACCAGGCCGTCATGGCCGGATTATCGGAGTCGGCCCGCCATGGAACAACGACGATCGGCGACATCGCCGCTCGGTCCGCGTCGAGAACGCCAGCCGGCACGCACAGCCGAATGCGCACGGTCGCGTTTCTCGAAATCCTGGGCCTGGCTCCCGAGCGAATAGCACCGCAGTTGCGCCGGGCACACGAATATCTTGCAGGCGATGCCACAGTAATCCGTGGCATCAGTCCCCATGCACCCTACAGCGTTCATCCCGACCTCTTGAGTGGCTTGACCGACATGGCTGTCAAATATCGCGCGCCGCTTGCCATGCATCTGGCCGAGACGCGCAGCGAGCTCGAATTGCTGGCAACCGGGGGAGGCGAATTCGTTCCGTTCCTCCAGGAATTGGGAGTGTGGCGGGATGATGCGATCCCGCGCGGCAGCCGTCCTTTGGATTACCTGCGCGAGCTGGCGCGCGCCGAACGGGCCCTGGCGATTCACGGCAACTACTTCGATGACGAAGAAATCGAGTTCGTTGCGGCGCATTCGAATATCTCGGTTGTGTACTGTCCCCGGACGCACGCCTATTTTCAACAAGCACCGCATCCGTGGCGAAAGCTGCTGTCGCGCGGCGTTAATCTCGCGCTGGGAACCGACAGCCGGGCTTCGAATCCCGATCTGTCGCTGTTCGGCGAAATGCAGTTCCTGAGAAAGCTCACCCCCGATCTCGATCCGGCTCACCTCCTGCAACTCGGAACGTCGAATGGCGCGCGGGCTTTGGGAGTCGACGACGAAACCGGAACGCTGGCCGTCGGCAAGTCGGCCGATCTGGCGATCGTTTCGTTGCCGGAATCGAATCGCAACGATCCCTGTTCGCTGCTGTTCGATCCCGCAAGTCGAATCGTCGACCTGCCCCCCGTGGAACAGTGACGGACCAGACGGTGCAGGCAATTCGCTGCATCAATCATGCAGTGGCAGCACTGCACTTGCGCTCTGCGAGCGCTGCCGGATCAAATCGTGATTGACGTACGAACTGCGGGATAAATTCGTGCATTTCCAGACTTTGGCCATTTCGACCGCCGCGCGGCACGGGATTTGATTGTCGTGCCGACTGCGTGTCTGTCTTCCGATAGCTCGATGGCCGGAGCCTGCCATGAATTGCGATTCGAACGAACGATCTTTTCTGGTCCGGTTCTTCGACAGTTTTCTCCAGGAGCGGAACATCAAATGGATGCTGGGGCTGGGAATGCTGATCTTGTTCGGCTCTTCCGTCAAGCTGATCAGCACGCATTGGACGGAAACGTCGGCGGCTTGGAAGCACGTGATTCTGCTGGCGTTCACAACACTGATCGCCGTCATGGCCGACCAGTGCTTCTGGAGGCTCGGCCTGCGCAAAACCGGGACGGTGCTGATGGCACTGACTGTCCTGCTTTTGCCGGTCACGTTCCTGGCCTGGCAAGCAGTGTGGGCGGCGACGACCAATGCGACGTGGTCCGCCGCTGTTAATTTACTGCTGCTGGCGGTCAATCTGATCGCCGGCTGGATGATGGCCAGCAGTATCTTCCAGCACCTGCTGCGGGGGCGACAACAGACGTTCGTCGTCTGTTATCTCATGCTGGCGGCCGCGGGCGCCTGCGTGCCGCAGTTGCCTGACGCGTGGCCGGTGACGGCACTCGCGCTGTGGGGCCTGATGACGGTGGGCACGATCAAGGTGCACCGGCACGTGTTCTGGCTGACGGAGGAGCGGCGGCTGCCGCGAATCTTCGGCTTCTTTCCCATCGCCCTTCTGGGAACGCAGTTTCTGCTGCTGTTCGCCTTCTATCTCGTCCCGGGAATTCCGTGGCAATGGCTGGGGCTGGCCTGCGTGCTGTTCGCGGCCCCCGTGCTGTCGACCGCCGATGCGGCCGCCCAAGTGTATTGGCAACGGACCGGTAACCTCGTCCGGCCCATTCCCGCGGCGATCATTATGCCGATGTTCGCAGGGCTGACGTTATGCGCCGTCGGCCTCTGCCTCTCTGGAACGGAATTTCCCCGGCCGACAGCCCTCATTCCAACGGCGGCAATTGTCGCAGGCCTCATGGCCGTCACGGCCCACAGAACTAATAAGCCGGCGTTCGCATGGGTCATGCTGTTGTGTGCGGTGGTCGCGTATAACTTTTCCTATGTCTTCTTCATGGATTTGGCACGGCTCATCGTGCAGCAGGGAGCGCACGCAGTCCACGAACAGCGACTTCCATACGCGTTCTACGGATTGACGTACCTGCCGTTCCTGATCGTACTGACGACGGCGGCGGCCTGGGCTGGGCGACGAGGCAACGAGCTGTTCGCAGGCCCTGGGCGGCAATTTGCCGTGGGGCTGTCGTGCCTCTTGCTGGCGGCTGCGTTTCAACACCCGAAGGCCGTGTTTCCCGTGTCGGCGGCAATGATCGGGGTTTTTGCCCTGCAGATCCGGCTATTTCGAAAGGGGCCGCTTCTCTACCCGGCGATTGCGGCTTTCGTCGGGGCGAGCTTCGGCCTGTCAATATTTGCGACGGACATTTGCGGATTCGGCGTGTTGCCGGACATGCGGCTGGCATGTCTGGCGACAGCCGCCCTGGCCCTGTTGTTCCCCGGAGTGTTGATCGATCGATGGGTTGAAAGGATCCAAACCACTGCAGCCGACGGGGACGTGCCGCCTCAGCATTCTGTTGGCCGGCGCGCGAGTCTCGGATTGACATTGCTCCTGTCGGCGATCTGGTGCGGGACGGCCTTCAATTCTGCCGTGCCCGCAGAACTGGCCGTCTCCGAGGGATTGCTGCTGCTTCTGGCAGTCCTCCATGCGCTGGTGTGGCGGAACACGAGACTGGCGGAAATCTCGCTCGCGTTCGCGGGCTTCGGGGCCGTCATTCATGCGACAAACAGAGGAATGCCGGCCAGCGAGATAATTTCTGCCGGAACGGTCATCCTCTTTTTGGTCTGGCTCGGCTCGTATGTTCTGTTGCGGAGAAATGAAAAGCGAGTTGGATTCGTCTTCGGCCCGGCGACTCGAAATATCGGTGGCGTCTGCCTGACACTTCTCTTGATGTTCCATTATCTGCCCTGGCTCGCCTGGGGCACGCTTACCGGTGCGCAGCAGATGGCGTGGCCGTGCGAGTTGCTGATCGTGTGCTGGGCTTTCGACGCGGCTCGTCGCCTGGCAAGCCCCATGCACACCATTCTCGGCTGCGTGGGAACGATCGGACTGAGCACGGCCGGAGTGACCGAGCTTGTGGGTGTCGAGGCCAGCCGCGAATGGCTGTTGGCGACCTGGGGGGCCGCGGCCCTCGCCGGCTCGCTTCCCGCGGTCTGGCTCAGTCGACGGCGGGGTCCCTACGAGTTGTCGAGCCGGGCTGCTCCGCAAGACGAACGGCGTCGCGCCGTCGACTCGGCGCTGTCTGCGCCGCTGCACGTCGTGGTGCTGGGAAGCTTGCTCGTCGTGGCGGCTGTGTCGACGGCCGTGTTCACGGTTCCGGCCCGTGTGGCGGGCGCAACTGCGATTGCCGGCCTGGTGTGTCTGGGATTCAGTCGCCGCGAGTCTGCAACCAAAACCGTGGCCCTGATCGCGCTCAATTGGCAATTGCTCAGCGTGGTCGTGGAGCTCAACGCACTCGGCGTGACGGCTGCCCTACCGATCAGTGAAATGTGGCTGATTCCCAGCAGCCTGCCGCTGGCGCTCGCGGCAGCTGTGAGCGCTTGGGTTGGCGTGCGTCTGGCGGAGCGCCCGCAGCAGGAATTGGCGCGTGATTGTATTCCGGCGCACGTGCTGCTGGTGCACGGCGTGACAGGTGGAGCACTCTTGGCCAGCCTGGGGCACATACCGTCGGGGCTCGCCCCACAACAGACGGCTATGGCCGCCATGACGTTTGCCATCGTGATTCTCGGAAATCTGCGACAGGCTTGCCGAGTGCAAGACGTTATGCACGTGTGGATCGCCGAAGCGCTGACGGGGGTCGCATTCGCCTATTTCGTATTGTTCGGCGTGATTCAACTCGGCAGCGGGGCGGCGCCGCTGATTCTGCTCGGAATGGGTCTTGGCCTGTGGAGTGCCGGCCAGGCCGCGGCGCAACGGTCTTCCATCGTCATTCTCTCGCAGCCTTTCCAACAGACCGGAATGGTGCTGCCGATGGCGGCCGTCGTGCTGGCTGCGGGACGGCACCTGGCCGGTATGACTACGACCATGCTGGGGGTCAACAGTCTCGTGCTGCTGGGGGCCGCCGCGTTCTATTTCTGGAACGGGCTCGAGCAACGCCGGAGAGGGCTGGTCGTCCTGTCGGCGGTCATCCTGAACGGCGCTCTGGCGCTGCTGTGGCGCGAGCTGAGTTGGACCGATCCACAACTCTTTCTGATTCCGCTGGGCCTGTCCGTGCTGGGACTCGTCGAACTGCTGCAAGGTGAGATTCCCCGGCCGATGCACAACCCGCTGCGTTACGCAGGCGCTTTGGTGATTCTGGTTTCTCCCACGTTTCACATCATGACCGGAAGCTGGGTGCATTTATTCACGCTGATGGCCGCCTCGGTCGCGGTGACGTTGCTGTCGATCGGCATGCGCGTGCGAGCGCTGATGTACACCGGCGTAGCTTTTTTGATTGCCGACCTTCTGGCAATGCTCGTTCGAGGAAGCATCGACCGGCCGAATGTCTTGTGGATCGCCGGCATTGGGCTGGGAACTGCCGTGCTGATTCTCGGAGCGTTGTGCGAAAACCGCCGCGAAATCCTCATGCAGCGATTGCGGATCCTGACCGCGGAGCTGGAAACGTGGAGGTGACGGGCCGGCAATCACGAGTCTCATTACCACTTTTTATTCTTCTCAAGGAGTGCGTCCCATGCGATGGCTCGAATCGTTTTCACTGATCATGCGATCCAGCGTCACGACCCTGCGTGAGAAAATCGAAGATCCCGAGCGGCTGCTCAATCAGATGATCATTGATATGGATGAAGAATTGCTGCGCGTCCGCGAAAGCGTAGCGGCCGCCATCGCCGATGAGATCCTGCTGAGAAACAAGGCCCGGGCCGCCGCAGACGATGCCGCGCAATGGGACGAACGGGCCGTCTCGGCATTGGCGCGCGGCGACGAACAGGGGGCCAAGTCGGCCCTGGAACAGAAGATCCTGGCTGAACAGCGCTCGGTCGACCTGGGCGGCGAGCACGAGAAACAACGAGCCCAGACCGCCCGGTTGCATGACGCGGTTCGCGACCTGGACGACAAAATCCGCCAGGCCCGGCAGAAACGGACTTTACTTCTGGCGCGGCTGGTGCGTGCCGATTCGACGCAGCGCATCAATGCGGTTCTCGATCGGACGGAAAGTGCTTCGGCGTTCGCGCAGTTCGACCGGCTCGAGCAGCGCGTCGAACGGGCCGAAGCCGTGAGCGAAGCCTGGGATCGGATGGAGGGCCGCGACCCCGAGGCACGCGAGCTCGAACGGAAGTTCGCCGAGGACGAACGCAAGCAGAAAGTCGAGCGGCAGCTCGACGACTTGAAACGCCGTGTGCAGGAATAGGGGTGTGCTCCGGTCGCTATGCCGGGCTGGCCTGGGCCTCGTCGTCGCGTGGTGGCGTGCGGACCGCGTACGGATTTCGCCGCGCGAGGGAGCCCTGTTGCAGCTCCGCCCGGCGAGTCTGTTAATCATCGGCGGGCGTCCGGTCCATGTTCTTTGTCGACAAGAGGTTCCGAATGTCGGCGCGCCGGGTATCCGATACGAATGCCGAACGGAAGACGGCCCGGCGTGTCTGGATGTTCGGTTTAACGATAACGACGGCCGGCTCGAGATGTGCTGGACGGTTTCCGGCCGAATAGAAGCGCTGCGGGAAGGTCAAATCGAGATTTTCGGGTAGAATGCCACTGTGGCCTGAACGAACAGGTTCAGGAATCTGTGGTTCAATGGTTTTCTCGATGCGGCATCGCTAAATCTCGTCCCTCCTCCGCGGCCGTTGCTCCGACCATGCTCGCAGACCTAAAACTGTTCAGTTTCGGCGCCTCGGCAGTTTTGGAAACTGTACTTCTGGTCGCGATGATCGAGCGACGCAACCGCCACGCCGTCACATTATGGATGCTGTTCGTCACCCTGGGTTCCTGGCAATGGCATGCCGGCCTGTTCGCAACCAGCCTGCTCGCGGAGACGTCGGGACCGTGGTTGGCACAATTGCGCTGGCTGGCCATGACCATGATGGCGGCGGGGTTGCTCTTGATTCCCAGCGCCCTCCTGCACGGAATCCGCCGGCTGCAACTGACAGGGCTGACGGTTGCACCGCCGCCGCGGGCCGTGCTGGCGATCTGTTATCTGCCGCTCGTCGCCGTCGTCCCGGTGGCCGTGCAACTCCGGGAGAATCCCTCGGCCGGTTTTCTGCCGCAACTGCCGGGATACATCGTTCCGTACATTGCCTGGTCCGGAACGGTCAACGGGCTGTCGGCGATCAGCTTATTTCGCTATCGCCAAAGCGTGGCCGCGCCGCGAATGAAGCAGTTTCTGGCCTGGCTGGGCGTGACTCTCGGGGTGTCGGCCGTCGTATTGGTGATCGTGTTTTTGTTCGCTGTTCCCCAATGGCCGTCGGCCGCCACCTCGCTGACGTGGTTCGCAAGTCTGCTGCCGGCGGGGCCGGCGCTGCTGTTCGCCTATTACCTC
>DASYAR010000029.1:0-2843 GCA_036501235.1 Planctomycetaceae bacterium | reverse complement strand
GTTAGACTCCCGGAGAATCACGGGTCACACCCGTGATTCTCCGGGAAATTGCGCCAATCGACGGTGTGGCGGGGCCAGAGCGCGAACGATAGGCCGTGTTGCAGCAAAGACGGCGTTACATCAGGCTTGGTATCGACGGAGCCGGAAACCCAGCGATGGCCCCGACGAGTTGGACTACGAGCAAGCGGTAAGCGGTTCGGGCCATCCGGTCAGGGCCATCCCTCGCGTGGATTGTGGGCCCCGCTGAACCAATTATCGAACGACGCACCTGCGCTCGAAGTCGAACATGGTTCACGCTCCAACCCTGCCACACGTCCGTTTCTTGCGGATCGAGATACCTGTTTTGGCTTTCACCGATTCGTGCCGGCGCCACCGCCAGTTCCTCCGCCGCCCCCTTGGGTGCTGCCCGAGCCGCCGCCCGACGTGAAGAATGAGAACTGCTGGATGTCGGTGATTGCCGAGAACTGCGGAATCATCGTCATCCGCACGTAGCGGCGATCTCCTGTCACGGCCGCCATGGCCGTCATCGAGACCCCTTCCGAAAGCACCGTGATTAACGGCTGATAACCCGGCATGGGCTGGTTTCCGCGGACGCGAGGCTTCTCGTCGATCAGCCGGCCACGGGCCCGTTTGGCATCGATGCTGTCGCCGATGAGCCGTTCGCGGCGGTTGTGCCGGGCGCCGCCGATCTCTTCTCGAGGCACGTCGAGCAGGGGGACGGCCGTCAGCTCCTTCAATCGGCCGTGTTCCAGCGAGACTCGCACGACTTTGTCTTTGTCGGACAGCTTGACGGTGAACTGATCGGTGATTTCGCGTGACGTTCCCTGGTAGCGCACCACGTTCAGCACGGCCCGTTTGCCGACGACCTCGCCGGAAATATGTCGCACGATGACGCGATAGTCTCCCGCCATGCCGCGCGGACAAACGTAGTTGTCGTGGCAGTCTTTCTGATTGGCGCCGTAACCATCGTGCACGAAGATTCCACCGCCCGTCGTCGCCGGGTTCTCGGACGAACAGACGGCGCCGGAAGGCTCTTCCACGAGCAGGTCGAGATCGGCTTTGCCGCTCCAGGCGAGCTCGATCAGGAGATCGATTTTTCCGGCATCGGCGACTTCCTGCGCCAATCGATCTGCGGCCGCCGGATTGCCGAGCTGACGCAGCGATTCTTCCAATTCCGCAGCAATCGTTCGGGCGTTTTTGTGCAGCGTTTCGTGATCCCGGCCCCAGGCGCGCTGCAGGATTCCGCTGACGGCCCAGCCGACGGCTTCGGGATCTTTGGCCTCTCGGGCCAGGTTGAGCGCCAGCAGGTAGGGCTCGAGCCGCGTCGGATCAACCACCGAGGCCTGGCGGTACAGCGACAGGGCCCGTGCCTTGGCGCCGAAGCGGGTGAGAAAGGCGCCGGAATACAGCAAGTTGGCGACGTTGACGGCGCTGAAATCGACGTTCGAGAGCAGGACGCGTTCGACCTCTTCCGGCGGCCGCCCTGCATTCTGCATTTCGAGGGCCAGCACGGTATACATCCAGGGCTGCGAGCGACCTTGAATCAGCGCGGCGTTGATGCAGGCGATGACGTCCTCGGTCCGTTTGGCTTTATGCAGCCTGAGCACCACGTCGCAGACAGCGCGCGGATCGGAATCGTGCGTGCGAAAATAGTCGTTCCAGACTTTATCCGCGGGGCCTGCCGCAGGATCGAGCGGAATCTTTTCGACGGCGGCGGGCGATGGGGCTTCGCGCTTCGCGCGATCGCCGGGGGGGGAAACAGACTCAGCGGAACCAGCCGGCTGTGGCTGATTCCGCTGAGGATTGGCGCTTTTTGGAGTTGGAGGGGATTTGGTCTTGGCCGCGTCCCCTTTCGGTTCAGGTTTTACTTCAGAGGCAGCGCTTTTTTTTTGCTGCTTTTAACGGCGTTGTTGTCAAAGACGTCGGCGTCAGGATCGGCGACATTCATCATTCCCATGCCACCGCCCATCATGCCACCGCCCATACCGCCCATACCACCGCCCATGCCGCCCATCATACCGCCGCCCATGCCACCACCCATGCCTCCCATGCCGCCTCCCATGCCGCCCATCATCCCCATGCCTCCCATGCCGGCTCGAGGGGTGATGATCGGAATGACGAGGTCGCCCACGGGATAAACGCGCGTGCTGAGCTTGTCCGCAGCTGAGGCCGAGGTCGTGATTTTCATGACTTCGTTTTCGACCATGTACGTCAGTTGCACCGGCTCCAGGAGCAGTTTGAGAACGCTGCGCAGCGTGACTCCTTGCAGCTTCAGGGTGATCGGCTGGTCGAGCGCCACGCCTTCTTCGGTGAGCTTCGCCTTATCGAGAATGATGTTGATGCCGTGGAACTCGGACAGGAACGTGATGCAGTCTTCCAGCGCGAGTTCCTGCCATTCGACGTTGGTCGGCCTATCATACGCACGGCGGATTTTTTCTTCCGCCGGGTTCCACTTCATCAGATCGACCGAGGCCCATTTCCGGCGGCGTTCGGTGAGCGACTTCCAGACTTCGGGCGCCGGATAGACGATCGGCGGTTCGTCGGGGAACGGGATGTGGGCCAGTTCCAATTGATAGAGTGTCGCCAGGAACTGATCGTAGCGGCGATATCTGAGCCGCTGTGACTTATCGAGCTGACCGGCCGCTTCCGAGTCGTAAATGGCGGCCACCGTCACCCCCTGGTAAGGGGCCAGTTCGAACGAAGCGCGGGCCACTTCTTCGGCCCGTTCGAAGGCGTCCGCATTGCCGATGTAGCCTTCGTACATCAGCGAGCTGACTTTGGCGATCAATTGTTCGAGCTGTTCGTCACGCTGGACCAGGGCTTCGGTTGCCAGTTCTTTGGCT
>DASYAR010000028.1:0-2499 GCA_036501235.1 Planctomycetaceae bacterium | reverse complement strand
CGCCGTGATGTGGAGGCCCTGTGCGTCGCGGCAAAGTACGGACATGCTGAGATCGTGAAGATTTTGCTTGAGGATGGCGCGGAACCCGACACGGCCGACTTTGCCGGAAACAGTGCACTCGGTGTTGCCGCCGGACACAGTGCGCTGTTCTGCGCGATCAAACATCCCGACGCATTGACAATACTCTTCGGCGCGATCGCCGACGGGAGCAATCCACGCGATAGCCATCGCGAGTTTACGTTGCTGCACAGTGCGGCAGATCATGGAGCTGTTGAATCAGCTCGCCTGATCCTGGCGCGCGGCATTCCCGTCGACTCGAGGGATGCGTATGGGAATACCCCCTTGCATAATGCAGCGGAATGGGGGCACCTCGATATGGTCAAACTGCTCCTCGATCAGAATGCCGACCCAAGAGCGGTCAACGACTGGGGGTCGACTGCCCTCTCCTTCGCATTGGGCGAACTCGAGTGGGACGGCGAAAGAAAAGGCAAACCGCGGCTGGCCAGTTCGAAGAACATTGCCGAGCTGTTGCTGGGCGCGGGGACCCCGATCGACCTGTTCACGGCGATTTCGCTCGGCCAGACGGCAGTCGTCAGGCAGATTCTCACCGCGACCCCCGAAATGGCCAATCGCAAGGATTACCAGGGCATAACGGCGCTGGACCGCGCCGTCAACTGGGATCGTGTCGAGATCGTCGCGGCACTCCTGGCAGCCGGGGCCGATGTCAACGCGGTGAACAGTTCGCGAGAATCGGCGCTGCATCATGCGGCGCGCCTCGGACGCGACGAAATCACCAGGGTGCTGATTGCGCATCAGGCCGACGTGAACGTGGCGGATCTCTACGGGTTCACCCCCTTGCACGAAGCGGGACGCAAATTGAACCAAGGTGTTGCTCGGCTGCTCCTCGATGCCGGCGCCAATCCTGACACGAAAGACGGCCAGGGTGACACTCCACGCGATCTCGCGAGAAGTTTCGCGGACCGCGCCGAAACCGAGTCGGCCAGAGTAAAGTTGGCAGAGACAATCGAATTGCTGAGCGGACGTGAAAAGCGGTAAGCCGCTGGCACGTGCTATCGGAGTGCTGTCGAAGTGGCTGCCATCCGTTCCGGCCGTCTCTGCGTAAATCCGCGTCAATCTGTGGATCAAACGACTGCTTTCCCCCCTTCGCCACAACGTGGCAGCCCGATGTCAGCCTAGGCCGCCGGCAGCCGCCGGCCTGGGAACCGGTCCGACGAAATGTGCTGAGCCCCAACGCGGGCGGCCCGAATCGGTGCAAGATATCGTCGCCGCACCAGTGCCGTTCATTGGCGTTCACGACGAACGATCGCATCGCTTCCGATTCGTTAGGGTCGTCCCGTCGGGACTGCGGTGATTGGGCTGCCGCCTGAACCAGGCCGTTGGCCTGGGCTGGCATGGGGACGTCCCTGTGGGACTGAAAGAGACATCTTTGCTTCCGATTTACGAGGACTGGTCATGAGTGATGAAACACCGGAGGCATTTGGTTATCTTGTGCCGCTTTTCGATAAATTCGGAGGGCTGTGGTTTGACCACGAGATCGAGAGCTGCGCCGTAAATCTCTGTTCCGACGAACTGGCCGCCCTCCGCGAAGCCTACAGTTCGATCGGCAACAACCATCAATTGCACGAATTGACGGGCTGGATTGATCAGACGGCTCGCCCAAGCCACATGCGTCGCGGCGCATTCGTGCTGCTTCTGATGTTTGAAAAGCTGGGAGAGACGGGGCTTATCCCCTTTTCCGATGGAGAAGTCCGATACGTTCGCAAATTTCCGTCGAGGGACTGGAGTCGCGTGCCTTATGAATACCAATTCTTGGGCGCGCTGGCGGACCAGTACGGAATTATGCTTTACGAAAAAGGATGGGATGACACTCTGGCAGCCATTTCACCCAGCGTGCGAGCGGAGATGAGCCGTGCCGGAAGGAAATTGAATGAATCGAATGGAGTGTTGGCAGTCCAGGATTGGATGAATGCCCAGCCTGAATCATCCGTTGAAGTCACTGCACTCGACGGGCTCTTACAGTTGCTCGATAATTTTGGGATGCTCTGACGGCGGGCAGAAACCGAGATCGCCATCATGCATTGATCGGGTGGATGGACTCATCTTTTGGACGAGCCAGCCATAGGCGATCTACGACGTTCCCGGCCAATGGTCAACGTGCTGGACGGCCTTGAAAGCGGAAGGACGCCGCGCCCGATGGCGGCGCGAAGCGGAGCTTCGAACGCGGCGTTCCCAAGCGGAGCTTGGGAACGAGCTGAAAGAAAAAAAGAAAAACGGCACACGGAGTGTGCCTGCTACTCTGAGGTCGCAACCTCGTTCCCAAAGCTCCGCTCGGGAACGCTCGCTGGGAAGGTCTGCTTCCCGAATCGCGACGAGCAAATAGGAGCGACTCCCGCGTGCGTCGGCGTGCGAACGGTGACCGGCATGGCCCTTTGGTCAGACGCGAAGCGGAGCTTCGGGATGAGCATTCCCAAGCGGAGC
>DASYAR010000027.1:0-2525 GCA_036501235.1 Planctomycetaceae bacterium | reverse complement strand
GCCACTTCCGCCCCATTGCCTGCTCTCCTGAACCCGGTGCCACGATCGTTCAGGAAATCGTACCGCGCGCGGTGCAAATGCAAGATGGGGTTCACAGGACGGATACTCTTGTTCCATTGACTGAGTCACACTTCAGCCCAGCGAGCCGCGGGGTTTATCCCTGCGGGGTCCGGGTGAAGAGCAAAATCAAAGCAGCGCGTGGCGCGAGAACCCTTGCGAAGACGGTTTCGCTCGCGGAGTTTTCCAGCACTCGGTTCCCGGCAGGGTCGACACGTCGTTTGATCATCCGTGGACGGTTCGCCCGGATTCCGCAGGGATAAACCCTACGGCTCGCAGACGCGAGCGACGGTCGCGAAGCCAAAGCCACGTCACTCGAACGAGATGTCGATCTCCGGTCCTTTGGCCGCCGTTCCACCCGGCGGGGAACTCTCATTCGTCGCTGCCGACGCCTTTAAGGTCAGTCGAATTGTCCGGCAACGGGCATAGCCGGCCTTCGACCGAATCGCGGCGAGTTGGATCCGGTCTTCCACCAGCTCGGCAATCAGCCGGCGGATGCCGCGGCCTCCTTCGCGTCCGCCCGATTTGACGTTGATCGCCTGGCCTTGGGCGGCGATGTGCTGAATCAGCTCGTCGGAGACGACGATCGTCTTGCCGCGGTGCGTGAGCCAGGTGTGCTGGACCCGATCCAGCAGGATGCGGGTGATGCCCAGCATGGCCGGCTCGGTCAGCGGGTTGAAGATCTGGATCCGTTTGATGCGGGCCAGAAACGCCTGTGACAACACCGGTTGCCCAGACCGTTCATTCCGCACGCGGGCCAGCGAGCTTTTGACGTGCTCGACGATGTCGGCCATCGGCCGCTTGTCCTGGTGCATCTGCGAGATGGCTTCGTAGCCGGCGTTCGACGTCAGGATGAAGATGGCCCGGTCGGCATAGCCTTTGACTCCCTTCTGGTCGACGATCCAGCCTTCGTCGAACAGATTCAGGAACGGCTTGAGCACGTCGGGATGCGATTTCTCGATCTCGTCCAGGAGGAACACGCCGTACGGATCGGCATTCAGGTCGTTGATCAACCGGCCCCCCTGGTCGTGTCCCACGTAGCCGGCCGGGACGCCGATGATCCCCGAGACGCTGTGCGATTCGACGAAGTTGCCCATCGTGTAGATCTGCAGGCGCTTCGACGTCGAATAGATCTCGGCCAATCGTTTGGCCAGTTCAGTCTTGCCGACGCCGTTCAGGCCGCAGAACAACATGACCGAGGCGGGCTTGCCCGGATCGGTGATCCCCGCCTTGATGAGCCGCAGCTCGCTGGCGACCGCAGAGACTGCCTCGTCCTGCCCCACGACGGCGGAGCCCAGGATCTGCTCGTAGTCCGTATCGTCGATATCGCCTGTCAAAGTCTCGATGGGGACCCGGCTGATTTCCGAGACGACGCGAATCACGTCGTCTGCGCTCAGAGTAGCAGGCACACTCCGTGTGCCGTCTGTTTCGTCTTTTAACTCGTTTCCCAGCTCCGCTTGGCAACGCATGCCCAGAAGCTCCGCTTCCCGAGTGGCACCACCTGGATGAACGCTTACCGCGCTCGTCGACGTGCGAAGGGAGGGCTGTTCACCGACGCGACCTGCGCGAAGCGGAGCTTCGGAGTGGGCGTTCCCAAGCGGAGCTTGGGAACGAGACGAATGGCCTTCGTTGTCGTTGTTTTCTCGGCTTGTCTGGAGCGCTGCCATCGTGCGGGCTGCGCCCTGTTGGACGCGACGCAGAGCGTCGCCACGCGGGTTCCCACGCGGAGCGTGGGAACCAGACGCCGCCGCTGCTCTGAGATACATAGCGTCTTCACAGGCTCGCTCCAGGACACGGATCGCCTTCGTGGGAAAGCATTGATTCCAGATATACCGACCCGACAGGGCAACCAACCGTCCCAGCGCCTCGGGGGAAATTCGGCACTGGTAATCGACTTCGAGTTGCCGGGCGGCCTGCCGGACGATGTCGAGCGCCATGGTTTCGTCCGGCTCGGGGACTTCCACGCGAGTGCAAACGTCTAAAATCTCGGATTCCGATGCCAGCAGCTCGTCAAAGTCCCATTGCGACATCACGCCGATGATGCGTCGCCGGGGCTGCCGGAGCGCCGTGCGCAGAAGCAACTTGTTCGTCACCCCTCCCTCGGCCCGCAGGAGCGAACCCAGTCCGTCCAGGCACACGATCAGATCGGGATAATCTGCGAGATGCGCGAGGAGCGCCGCGAATCGCGCCCGGCTCTCTTCGGGGGCGACGTCCTGACAATCGACCCATAAGAAGCGGCTGTCTTGCAGGGAGGGAAGCTCCCCGGCCGCCGCACGCCGCGCCAGTTCCCAGACGAGGGTCGTCTTGCCGACCCCGCGCTGGCCGGTGTATCCGTCCAGTGAACACCGTCCGCCGTTTTCGACGGCCGGAGGGGCAGCGTGGGGGCGCCGTTGTGCGGTGGCCGAGCGGGCATGCCGAGTGAACGGCGAACCGCGGCGGGCTACTTCGCCTGCTGGCGGCGCCGTTCG
>DASYAR010000026.1:0-4784 GCA_036501235.1 Planctomycetaceae bacterium | reverse complement strand
AATAAATACAAAGAATTATGAAAATCGTCGTATCGCTACTTCCAGCCCGATCGCGGGCCCCTTCTCCGTAGGTCAGGCTGTGCCTGACGCAATCGACCTTCCACCGGTCTCAACGGGTTCCAGCCCACGCATTTCGCTCGTGAGCGTTATTTGTCGGCCACGGCATTCGCAACTGGAGCGAGTACGGATCAGCGGCGACGCGGCGAGAGTATTGGCCTGGAGTGCTGCTATTTCATTCAGACGCACATCGCGTCAGGCACAGCCTGACCTACCAAACTTTTACCGATTTGGCCATTTTAGGCCAATCCCATTCCCCTTCCCGCCCGCGCTCCACGCCGGGTAGAATCTGGAACGTGGAGAAACACGATCGGAGATTTTCGATGGCACGCGAACCAATCGTCGGATGGCTGTTCGCAGCAACGAGCGGAATCTTGCTCTGCACTTGGATGGAAGTTCGCGTAGGCGGATTTCAAAAATTGGGAATCATCGTGGTTGCGATCCCGTCGGCGTTCGGCTCAATCGGTGCCTTGGCCGGCCTTGTCGTCACCCTGTTGCGCGCACGTAAACGCAACCTTGGATAACGAATGACCGACCGTAAGAAACCTGGCTGGGCGTTCTGGGTGTGCGCCGTGATTTCGCTGGCCGGGGCCGTCATGCTCGGCGTCGTCATCGCATTTCTCGTGAGACACGGAATCAGAGCGATGTTCGGGGCAGCGACTTTATTGTTCAGCATTGCATCCTTGGCGGCTTTCGTGCTGCCCCTGCGCAGGGTCATGCGGATGCGCCGGTCAGACTGATTCCGACTTACGTCGCCATCCCAGACATGCCGTCGAGTTCAATGTGTACCACTATCCGCAAATCATTTCTGACAGAAGGCTTTTGTCGAAACAGCGAGCGGTTTTGGTGTGGAGATGGTGGGAGGTCGCCCCATACGATGCCCCCGGCTACGCGCTGGCACGTCCTATCGGGGTGCTATCGAAGTGGCTGCCATCCGTGCCGGCGGTCTCTGCGTAAATCCGCGTCAATCTGTAGGTCAAACGACTGCTTTCCCCCCTTCGCCACAACGTGGCAGCCCGATGTCAGCCCAGGCCAGCCAGCCTGGGAACCGGTCCGACGAAATGTGTTGAGCCCCAACGCGGGCGGCCCGAAACGGTGCAAGATATCGTCGCCGCACCGGTGTCGTTCATTGGCGTTCACGACGAACGATCGCCTCGCCGCGCATTCGTGAGGGCCGTCCCGTTGGGCCTGCGATGATTGGGCTGCCGCCTGAACCAGGCCGTTGGCCTGGGCTGTGCCTGGCGAACGCCAAGCCTGACTTGACGGGTGATTACTGTTGTAGTAAAATGTGCCTACGCTTGTAATCACTCGGCGAAAGACAGTCTGCAGGCGATTCATCGGCTCCTCGATAAGGACTCCAGCAATGACCCCTATCGGGCCGGACGCGTTGGCAGCGGCGCTGCCGCCCTTGGTGCACGCCACCTGGCAGGGAGGCGTCTTGGCCCTCGTCGTGTTGGCCGTGACACGCTCCCTCGGCCACCGCATGCGAGCGAGTTGGCGGTTTGCACTCTGGCTCGTCGTCTTTGCGAGGCTGGCCACGCCGTGGATCCCGTCAGCGCCCTGGAGCCTCTATACGTTTTTGCCGCATGGTGAACCGCGAAACGATGCGATGATTTCTGCAGCAATGGAATCTCGCGCCGGCGTCACCGACGAGTTGCGGCGAGGGGTTTCCGTGCGAGACGTCGACGCGGCTGGTCGTGTTCGGCCGCACGCGGAAGCGGAGACCACGGCCGGCGCCAGCGCAGACGTCGACAGTGTCAGAAATCCGGCAATGGAGAGTGTCGCTCGGGTTCACAGCATCTTGCCGGGGGATTATCTGGCACTGGTCTGGTTGGCAGGCGTGATGGGGCTCGCGACGAGGATGGGCGGGCAGTTTGTCCGGCTCTCTCGTTGGCGCGCTGCGTGGCAGGCAGCAGTCGATCCGGCACTCTGCACGCTTTTCGAACTTTGCCGCGGCGAAGCGCGCGTCCAGCGTGTCGTCAGCCTGCGGCTGACCCCCTCGAACATTGGCCCCGCGGCGTGTGGCGTGCTTTCTCCGACGATCGTGCTCCCGGAGCGGCTGTCAGCTTCGCTTCTCCACAGTGAAATGCGCTTTGTTCTGCTCCACGAGCTGATCCATGTGCGACGGCACGATGCGCTCATCGATTTCATCGCTTCGTGCATCGCCTGCGTTCATTGGTTTAACCCGGCGGTGTGGCTGGCGCTCGCAGGGCTGCGTCGTGAAAGGGAATTGGCGTGCGATGCGGCACTGCTGGATCTGCTGGGAACAAGTGTCAGTAAGGATTATGGTTCTGTCCTTCTGAAATCCGTCGAGACGCTGCAGTCGGCGCCGGCAGCAGCGGGTACCGTGGCCATGATCGAACGACCGTTCTTTACGGATTCACTGGCTGGGAGAATTCAAATGATTGCGAACTATCGTCGGACGACGCGCGCCGGCCGCGCCGCGGGCGGAATGCTTGTGATCTTGCTGGCCCTGCTGGGCTTGACCGATGCCGCCGTGCGCCCCGCGCGCGAGGCGGCGAGCGTTGCTGTCACGAACGCAGGCAGTCATGCCGGTGACACTACAGTAAATGCGGTTGCGGCAGACGCATCGGCGCCCGACGATGCATTGCCCCCCGTTCCGGCCGAACGCCCTGCCGCCGAGAAAATTCGCGCACTGGGGGGCTGGTATGCGCTCGACGCCGATCGTCACGTGATCGAAGTCAACATGGTTGACCGCTACGATTCCAGCGGCGAGCGGCACGAAAACGAGCAGAAGACCGACCAGGCGCTGGCTCACCTGGCTGGTTTCCCGCGTCTCAAGCGGCTGATGATGTGCGAGACACAGGTATCGGATGACGGTCTCGAATTTGTGGGGCGGCTGCCGGAACTGGAAGAGTTGTTCATCTGGGACGGAGCGACGATCACCGACAAGGGAGTCGCACACCTGCGAACACTGCGGAAGCTGAAGTTCCTGCTCCTGGGCAGCGCGGCCATCACCGACGAGGCGGTTGCCCATCTGTCACACGTGTCTTCGATCGAAACACTCCTTCTGGACAGCAATGGTTTGACAGACAAATCGTTGGAATACGCCAGCAAGCTGCCGTCGCTGCGCGAGCTGGAGGTTGGAAATTGGGCCCCTGAAAGCAGACAGGCAAGAATCACGCCCGCGGGCTTAGAGCACGTCCGCAAGATGCCGGCGCTGAAACGATTGGGCATTCCCTTGATCCCCACAGCGGTCGACGATTTGAAACCATTGCACGGCCTGGCGGGTCTCGAGCTGCTGACCATCGAAGACGTGCTTTTTCAGGGAGAAATGGGCGCAGGCGCGATTGTCGAGCTGCAAAAGGCGACACCGCAGTTGAAAGTATCGGCGGACCGGAAGATCTATCCGTCGGTCACACGGATTGCCGCCGGTGCTGATCCGCAGCAGCAGAAAACTTACCGCAAGGAAGGTGCAGAAGGGCTGAAAGTGATCGAGCGATTTCTGGCATTGATGTGGGCGAAACAGGATGACGCAGCGGCGCAACTCGGCAATGTGAGCGATGAAATCGCCGAATGCCGGCGATTCCGCCGGGAGCCGGGTTTCGTGCCCTTTAAGGTCTCGATGGCCTACGGCGACTCGGGCAACGTCCTGGCGATCACAGAGCCTCCCGTGACGTACAAGCTCCATGAGCTCCACGACGGGGCGCGGCGCGAGATTGGAAAACAAACGGCGCACGTGCTCGTGAGCGCAACCCGGAGTCAGGGAACGTGGCGCGTCAAAGGGATCAACAGGTATGTTGAGGAACCGGGGGCCGATGCCTTGTTCGGGTGGTTCCAGCCGTTTCTGCAAGCATATCCCGGTGCGCAGGCTCTGCTCCCGTCCACACCGTCCAAGCCGTAACCAGTTTCACGCGAGCTGCGTGGCTGGTAATAGGTGTCAGGAATCGTTGTTCAGTTCAGCCCGGATTTGTGGCAGGGTCTAATGGCCGCCGTTAAGCCAACACAATCCAGAGCCCTCTCGCGACACCAAAGATGCCCATTGCGACTGCTGCGCATCGGATGTCTTCGGTAGCTTTGCGGCCCGGCGTGCCCCACAATAGCCCTGTGGAGATTTCCACGTCGACCGTTTTACCAAAATCGCAGGGGGCCCTGCCGCCATGCCGACGCTCACTTGCGATTGCGGTAAGGTGTACACGCTCACCGACGACATCGTGCGGGCGCGGGCCGGAAAGCCGTTCACGTGCAGCCAATGCGGGAAGTCCCGGCGATTGCCGCTGCCGGACGGGGAGAAATCGGGAGACACGAGTTCGAGCCTGACCACTCCGTCGGGACACCCAGGCCAACGCCCTTCCACCTTCGTCCCATTCCAGGGAGACGCCCAGGCTGTCGGCTTTGAGTGCCCGTTCTGCCATTCACGAACGCCGCCCAACGTCCTGAGCAATACTTCCACGGCGGGGTGGGTAATCTTCGGTCTTCTCCTGCTGACATGTTTCCCGGTCTGTTTCCTCGGACTGCTGGTGCGAGATCAGTACCACGTGTGCGCATCGTGCGGCATCAAGTTGGCGTGAAGATCATCCGTGGTGTGGTCGGATCGCCGAGACGAATCTCAGATAACTCATTCGGGTAACCGGTCACGCCCCGGGGAGCAGTGAGGGGGCCGAGGTGCGGCCGAAATGTGCGTGCATCGCGGCTGTCAGGTAATCGAAGACTCCGCGCGATTGCTGGCGGCAGGTCTCTACGACGGTCAGGATCTTGGCGACGAA
>DASYAR010000025.1:0-21094 GCA_036501235.1 Planctomycetaceae bacterium | reverse complement strand
TCCACCACTCCGCCTGCGATTCAGTTCATGGCTGCTCTCGATGCCGATCGACTGCTGATCGACCGCATTCGCCGCGGTGACCAGGATGCCTGGGCCGAGTGCATTGGCCGTTTCGAAGGCCGGCTCCTGGCGTTCGTCGACAGCCGCCTGAACGACCGCGCGGCGGCCGAAGACGTCGTGCAGGAGACGTTTCTTGGATTCCTGGTTGGTCTTCCGAACTACGACGACGAGACGCCCCCCGAAACTTTTCTATTTGCGATCGCTGCGCACAAGTTGACCGACGTCCTGAGGCGGCGCGGCAGGCGTCCGACATTGCCGCTCATCACCGATAATTCGCTGGCTGGCGGACCCGAGCTGCGAGGGAGTGGCCGCATGGCGTCGAGCATGGCCCGCAGCCGCGAACGCCGTTCGATCGAAGCCCAGGTCTTGCGCGACGGTCTCGAGACGTTGATCGTGCAATGGCTGCGGCAGGGTGAATTCGAGCGGCTTAAGTGCATCGAGCTGCTGTTTGTCCTGGGCTGGGCCAATAAGGAAGCCGCACGCGAGCTGCGGATCACGGAACAGGCCGTGGCCAATCACAAACACTTCGTCCTGTCAAAGCTCAAAGATTGGGTCGCCGCCTCGGCGTTGAGCGGGATTGATCTGGCGGAACTGGGAGTGCGATAGGTCGCACAAGCTGGCAGCCTGTCGCTATGAGCCGCGGGCCATCTCGCGGAGAACGTCGGAGATGGCGGCGGCGGCTTCGTCGACTTGTTCGGCAGTGATGTTCAGCGCCGGGAGCAGGCGGATCACTGTGTCGTGAGTGCAGTTGATCAAGAGGCCTCGTTCCATGCACTTGCCGACGGCCGGCGTACCCGGAATCGTGAGGTCGATCCCGATCATCATCCCCCGCACCCGCAGTTCGCGGATGATCGACAGCTCGGACTTGAGCCGGGTGAAATGCTCGCGGAAACGGGCCGACATCACAGCCACGTTTTCGAGGAGCCTGTCTTTCTCGATCGTTTCGATTGTCGCCAGCCCCGCCGCCATCGCCAACGGGTTCCCGCCGAACGTGCTGGCATGCTTACCTGGTTTGAGATTGGCGGCGATTTCGGTCTTGGCGATGAAGGCTCCGCACGCGACTCCGCCGGAAAGTCCCTTGGCCATCGTGAAAATGTCGGGCTGCACGTTCCATTGCTGGTACCCGAACCACGTTCCCGTGCGCCCCATGCACGTCTGCACTTCGTCGAAGATCAAGAGCAGCCCATTTTCATCGGCGATCTGGCGCAATCCGCCGAGAAACTCGTCGCGCGGCACGTTAACGCCCCCTTCACCCTGCACCGGCTCGATCATGATCGCGCACGTCTCTTTGTCGACCAATTCGCGAACGGCGGACAGGTTATTGTGCGGCGCATAGCGGAACCCCGGCACCAGGGGGCCGATTCCGTCATGATACTTGGGCTGGGCTGTGGCAGTGACGGCGGCGTAAGTGCGGCCGTGAAAGCTGTTCTCGAAGGTGATGATCTTGTGCCGGCCGTGCGGCGATCCCGTCAGCCGCGCCAGTTTGATCGCTCCCTCGATCGCCTCGGCCCCGCTGTTGCAGAAAAAGGCCTGGCCGAAACTTCTCGTGCACAGCGCCTCGGCGAATTTGCCCTGGGCCTCGGTATGCCAGGTGTTTGGAACATGAATCAGGTGCGTGACCTGCTTTTGAATCGCTTCGACAACGCGCGGTGGAGCATAGCCCAGAATGTTACAGCCCCAGCCGGGAAACAGATCGAGGTAGCGCTTCCCCTCGGCGTCCCAGACGTAAGACCCCTCGCCATGCACGAGACACACGGGATAGCGCGTGTAATTGGGGATGACATATTTCTGGAAGGTCTCGATCGTGGCCTGACTGCTCTGTGTGGCGGCGGGATGCACGCTTCGCTCCAATACGGTAACTCGCAAAGAGGCAAGCCCGACGCGGGCGTTGCGCTGTACGGTAATTCGATTCTTGCTTGCGACTGGAAATCGCAACCAGCAAAAAAACTTACGCGACAATCTCAGTCCCGACTCCTTTGTCGGAAAAGATCTCGATGAGCAGCGAATGCGGCATGCGGCCGTCGACGATGTGCACTTTCTTGACGCCGGCCGTCAACGCATCGAGTGCCGCTTCGACCTTCGGCACCATACCCGAGTCGATCGTGCCGTCGGCGATCAGCTCGCGACAGCGGCGTTCGGTGAGATTGGACACGAGAGTCTCGGGCCGGGTTCGGTCGAGGTAAATCCCCGACACGTCGCTCAGGAAGATGAGTTTTTCGGCATCGAGAATCCGGGCCACGGCGGCGGCCGCCGTATCGGCGTTCACGTTGTACTTCTGCCCGGTTTTGTCGAGGGCGATGGACGGAATGACCGGAATCGTGCCTGATCGGCACGCCGTCAAAAGCACGTCGCGGTTGATGTCGACGACTTCCCCCACGAATCCGAGATCGAGCGGCGCTCCATGCTCGTCCTTGAGCACGAGTTTTTGGGCGGTCAGCACGTTCTGCGTGAGGTAACTGAACCCGAGGGCCTGGCCGCCGCGTTCGCGAATCTGTTCGACGAGGTCGCTGCAAATCTCGCCAGCGAGGACCCGGGCGACAATTTCGAGGGTGGCTTCATCCGTATATCGCCGGCCCTGGACAAAGCGCGGCACGAGCTGGGAATTTTTCATGGCGGCGTTGATGGCCTTGCCGCCGCCGTGGATCAGAACGAGCTTCAGCCCGACTGTTTCCATGAAGATCAGGTCTTGCAGCAGGTGGCTGACCGTCTGGGGATCTTCCAGCGCGCTCCCCCCGAGCTTGATGACCACGAGCCGGTTGCGAAACCGGCGTATCCAGGCCAAAGCTTCTATCAGCACGTCCGCTTTGCGGATGGCGTCGTCTTGCACGTGGGCTTTCGGGAGGTCGAGGAAATTGCGGAAGATAACGATTGTAGGTCTGTCGGCGAGAGTGTCAATTGTCCGCTCGGGAGGCATGCTCGGCATCCGCGGCACAACTATCGGCCCTCTGTTCGGCAGGGATGTCATTTCCCGCGCGACCGCCGGGGCATCCGCACAGACGCAGGCTGTCGGGTGGATTGCAGTCAAACCCCTCTGCCGATTTCCCGATATTGGGTAGGTCAAACGTGAATCCCGCCGGGACCTGTTTTTCAATCCGCAGAACGCATCGGAGCACTCCATACTGTGAGTCATTCGCACCTCGCTTTGCAGCATCTGATCCACAAAATCGACTCGGCCGGACCACGACAGAAGCGATCGGCCCCTCCGGCCTGGCTCCCCGAATTCGTCGACCGGGTCGCCGAGATGTTCGAGCCGTTCGTGGAGGTCGGCCGCGTCGGATACGAATGCACTCCCAGCACAGAGCGCTGGGAAGTGTCGATGTACCTGGGGGCGACCGAAGCCGTTGGAGGAAGGATCGACGGCGAGGTGCGATCGGTGGCGTTCCAGTTCGATTTGCTGCGCCTGACCTCCATCTTTGACGTGGTCGACGAGTTCCATTGGAACGCGTTTCCGGCAGGCACGACCGACGCCGAACAAGAGGCCAAAATCGGCGAGCGGTCTTTCGTCAGCGTCAATGGGCGTTATCGCGACAACACGCTCCGCCTGCGCATCTTCGGCACCCCCCCCGCCGAAGTTTCCCCCGGCCTGCGCCACTTTGCCGACGGCTCGTGGGAAGCGGTGTGAGTGCTCGAATTTCAGACTCACAGTTCGGATCCGAATTGTTGCGGCACGCCCCGCTCGCTATGATTCCGCTGTCACGTCCATGGCACGGTGCTGGCAGCATGGCGAAAAAAAAGGCGTCCCGATCAAAAGTCGCTCCTCCGAGTCGCCCCCCCATGACTCGTGAGCAAGCGCGCGATTTCATCGCACGCTGGGAACGGGTCAATGAGTTTCAATTGGCAGAACGGAAGGCCATGACGCCCACGGAACGGTTTCGCAAGGTCGTGCTGCTCATGGACTGGGTCAAATGCTTCGGGTGGCGAGCTGGCTTGGAACGGGAAGAACAACTCGCTCGCGACGTCTGGAATCGCATTCGCAGATTGCATCGTGGCAACACCTGAGCGATTCGTATTGCCGCGCGAGTGCCTCCGCGATCTGAATCGCTGGCTGAAGGCCGTCCGCGTCAAAGGCGCGATCATCGGCGGCGTCGCGACCGCCCTGCTGGGCACCGCGCGCGCGACGCATGACGTGGACCTCCTCATCGTCATCGAAGATGACGAGTGGGGTGATGTCGTCGAGCCGGCGAAGCGATTTGGGTTCGAGTTCCGTGCTCCAGATGGTATGGAATTCGCGCGCCAAAGTCGGGTGTTGTTGATGCAGCACCGGTCCAGCAGAGTGGAAGTCGATGTCATCCTGGGGCAGTTGGATTTCGAACGCGATGTGATTGCCCGCTCGAAAAAAATCAAGGTTGAAGGTATTCTGGTGCCGGTCGCAACGCCGGAAGACCTGATCATCCTTAAAGCCGTTCCGCGACGACCCAACGACTTCGCAGACATTTACGGATTGTTGGAACAGCATCCCAAGCTCGATCTGCAGCGTGTTCGCAAGATCAGTGGTGATTTCGCGGCCCTGCTGGAATGCCCGGAGATCGTAGAGGACCTCGAACGCGTGCTCTCGCAGTTTCTCAGGAAACGGAAGAAATAACCCGCCATGTTCGGCAACGCCGCTCCTACGCCGTACGACTTGCGGTTCTCGCTGTTCGGGATCCCGGTGCGGGTGCATCCGCTGTTCTGGGTGTTCTCGGCGATCATGGGCTGGGTTCCCCGCGATTATAAACTCACCTGTCTCTGGGTCGCCTGCGTTTTCGTTTCCATCCTGGTGCACGAGCTTGGGCACGCGCTGACGGCCAAATATTATCGCTGGGGACCGGAAATCGTGCTGTACGTCTTTGGCGGTTACGCGTCGTATGTTCCCGTGTGGGGCCATTCGACCGCGCGATCGATACTCGTCACGTTTGCCGGTCCGGGAGCGGGCTTCATCCTGTATGCCATCGTGCGCGGGATTCATCTGGCGTTAACGGCGCAAGGCGTGCACGTGCCGGGCTACGTGGCCTGGGTAATCGTGCAGATGGAATTTATCAATCTGTGGTGGGGATTAATGAACCTGCTGCCGGTCTATCCGCTGGACGGGGGCCGGATTACCAGCGCGGCCCTGTCGCATTGGCGTCGCTATGACGGCGACCAGATTGCGCTCAAACTGTCCCTGGTGACGGCGATTCTAGTCGCATTCGTCGCGTTTCGCTTCGGCGAGACGTACGCCGCGATTCTGTTTGGCTCATTGGCATTCAGCAATCTGGAAACGCTGCAGAGCGGCGGTCGGATTAGATAGTCCGGATCACACGTTGGACTTGTACGAGCGCGACAGCAGTGATCGACCACGAACAATCCGCCAGAGTTTCGCCTCCACCCGGCCGTCCGGAGCAGTGGCGACTGGCCGTGGCGATCGTGGCCCTGGCCGGCGCAGGCGCACTGGGGTGGTGGTCGATCGGTCATTGGGGCCTTCGGCAGATCGCCCCTGTCGACGTGGGTGACGCAAAATCCACGCCAGCCAAAAAGATCGCCTGGCGGACGAAACCCGATTACGTGGGCAGCGCTGCCTGCCAGGCCTGTCACGCGGACCAATTTGCATCACACCAAAACACACCACACGGGCGTTCCTTATGCCTAGTCTCCGGAGATATTGAATTGCCGGACGCCGTGTTCGATCACGACGCCTCGGGCATGCGGTTTCGCAGCAGGCGAGTCGCCTCGCAACTGGAACACGAGGCCTGCCTATTGTTGGCCGACGGCTCCGAATTCGGCAGCAAGCGCTTCTGGCCGACGCATCGTCTGGGGACCGGTGCCGTGGCACGGACCTACCTGATCGCGACCGACGGAGAGTTCGTTGAATCACCGATCGCCTGGTGGGAGGCGGACCATCGCTGGGGGATGTCGCCAGGTTACGACGTTCCCCGCCATCCCTCATTCCGACGCGTGGTCAACGAAAGCTGCCTGGGGTGCCACTCGGGACTCGTCAAAACGCGAGTCGACGACGACCTCCGCATGGAACTCGTCGAACTGGCGATCGGTTGCGAACGGTGTCACGGCCCGGGACGGCGGCATATCGAGCAGGAATCGGCCAAGGGGGTTCCGACCAGGGAAACCGAACGGGCGATCGTCAATCCCCGGCGATTGTCTCGCTCGTTAAACGAAGCGATCTGCCAGCAATGCCATCTGCACGGACATTTGCAGGTCGCCGCCCGTAGCGTCCGCTCGTCCGATTTCCTGCCGGGCGAACCGCTCGAAAACTACCGCCATGATTATCGAATTGCCGAGGCGGTCGCTGCGGCTCCGACTGATGCGGGGCCGTCGCAGGTCGGAGCGCACGTGACACAACTGCAGCAGAGCGTTTGTTACCAGAAGTCGGAGATGCTGACGTGCATCACGTGCCACAATCCTCATACAATTGTCGCGCCGACAGAACGGTCTGCAAAATACCGAACGATCTGCCTCACGTGCCATCAGGAGGAAAGCTGTCGGGCTCCGCGTCCGGAGCGCATCGACAGAATGCAGAACGATTGCGTCGTGTGTCACATGCCGGCGGCCTCTGCACGCACGCCGCACGTGGCTTTCACCGATCATAGAATTGGCGTCCATCCGCGGAAGATCGAATCCCCTCCTCTGAAAGGGGGCGACCGCGTCGTTCCCCTGTTCGACCAGGCGGCCTTGTCTGCGCACGACCGGCAACGATCCCTGGGGTTGGCCTGGCAGCAGTTATTTGTGCGCGAAGGGGGAGCTCGCGAGGCATCGCCCGAACGCCGCCAGGCCGGGGACCGCGCGATCGAATTGCTGTCGAAGCTCCCCGAAGAATTTGTCGACGATGTGGTGACCGGGGCCCTGGCGGAGCTGTATCATTTCCGCCAGGAAACGGCGGCGGCCGAACGGGCGGCGTGGCGCGTGCTGGAATTCGCCGAGCCGTCGTCGAGTGCACGGGTTTCAGCCCGAACGGTATTGGGAATCAACGCCTACGATGCGGGGCGCTTTGCCGAAGCCGTTGAACATTTTCGCGAATTGAACCGATTGCACCGCAGCGGCCGCGATCTGATGCGTCAGGCGCTGTGCGAATACCGCCTGGACGAGACCGAGGCGGCGATTCGCACGCTGCAATCGTCAATCGACTGGGACCCGGCGACGATCACCGATCGAGAGTTTCTGGCCGCGATCTATTTCGGCTTGCAGGACAAGGCGGCCGAAAAAGGGCTCAAAGCCGAAATTCGCCTGCTCAAACGCCGCGACGTCGCCCTCTTCCCGCGTGAGTGATCCGGCGCTTCTTACCGAAGGCGTCCGGGGAATGCGATGAAGAATGCAGGAAGGCAAGACAAGAGTAGAGGCATAAAGTTACACTCGAAGAATGAACGACAATATTCAGAAACAACCGAGCCTGCGGGCCGCGGCAATCATGACTCTTGTAGCCCTGGTCGCGGCCGTTTTGTTGACGATATGGACTTATCGAACGAACGGAAAAACCAGCGAGCGGGCGCTTTTCTGGGGAATTGTGCTCCCCTGGTCGGCCTTTGCGCGGTTTCCCGGCGCCGCCTTCGGCAGTTTTCTGGGGTCGGTGGCGCGGCATGCCGTTGGCTGGTTTGCGGCCGTCATGGCCGGCGCAGTCGCAATCATCGTTTTCAATTTCGTGCTGGAGCCGGACCTCATCGTCATGATCGTCCGCCTGCGGACGGGGCTCATTCCACCGGCGGTGATCTTCGGAATCCTCGCCGCCACGATCGCCGAGACGTCCCTCAGCATGCTCGAAATGTTCTGGCCAAGCAGAGCTGGCATTCCAGCCTGACTGACCTAGGCCACGATTTCTTTCGCCACGACGCCCCCCAGATCGGTGAGGCGGATGGCGCGACCGCTGTACTGGTAGGTGAGTTTTTCGTGATCGAGGCCCAAGAGATACAGCATCGTCGCGTGCAGATCGTTGATGTGCATCCGTTTCTCAACCGCCGCGACGCCGTGTTCGTCGGTGGCGCCGTAACGCAGCCCTCCCTTGACTCCTCCGCCGGCCATCCACATTGAGAAACCGGTGGAGTTATGGTCGCGGCCGTCGCTGTTCTGGGCGCCCGGAGTGCGGCCGAACTCGCCCCCCCAGACGATGAGTGTGTCCTGCAACATGCCCCGCTCTTTGAGGTCGCTGAGCAAGGCGGCGATGGGCTTGTCGATTGAGTGACAATTGGTGGTCAGCTTGGCTTTTAAGTCGCGATGCTGGTCCCAGCCGCCGATTCCGACTTCGATGAACCGCACACCGGCTTCGGCAAAGCGCCGCGCCAACAGGCATTGTCGGCCGAAATTGGCCGTCCCCTTGATGCCGATCCCGTATGCCTTCTGGGTGGCTTCTGTTTCGCCGGAGATGTCCATGATCTGTGGGAGTGCACCTTCCATCTTGAAGGCCAGTTCGTACGATTCAATCACCCCCTCGAGACCGGGGTTGACTTTGTCCTTTTCGAGCCGTTCACGGTTGAGGCTGGCGAGCAGATCGAGCTGCTTGCGTTGCAGGTTTTCCGACAGCTTGGGGTTTCCGATGTTGGCGACGGCCGACTTGTTGCGCTCGGTCCCCTGGATGGGGGTCCCCTGGTAGGCTGCGGGAAGAAAGGCGCTGGCATAATTCTGAGCGCCTCCCCCTTGTCCGTTAAGCGTGATGAACCCGGGGAGCTCGGTGTTGTCGGTCCCCAGGCCGTACAGCGTCCAGGCCCCCATTGACGGGCGGACGAACCGGAAATTGCCGGTATGCATCATCAGCGTGGCATTGCCGTGCGCCGGCAGGTCGGTGTGCATGCCATTCAGGAGGCACAACTCGTCGGCGTGCTCGGCCAGGTTCGGAAGCGTCTCGGGAAACCACAGGCCGCTCTGGCCATGCTGGGTGAATTTAAACGGGGATCTCTTGAGCTTGCGCCCTTTTCCCTTCCCACCCCCCTCTTTGCCGTCGTCGACCGCCAGTTGGGGCTTGTAATCGAACGTATCGACGTGCGACGGAGCCCCTCCCATGAACATGAAGATCACGCGTTTCGCCCGCGGCGTGAAATGCGGCGCTTTGGCGAGCAGCATGTTGCCGCCTGAATCGGAAGCCGACGCCCGCGAGAGGAGGTCTGCCAGAGCCAAAAACCCGAAACCGCACGACGCCGATTTGAGCACTTCGCGACGGGAAAACATTCCGTTGAACAGTCCTTGAATCATGGTCGCCACCTTTCAATACACGTATCGGAATTCACCCGAGGCAAATAATGTCTGGCAGAAACTGGCCCACGCCGCGAGGGAAACATTTCCTTTTGTCCCCGCTTCTTCGAGAGACTTGCGGTACTCATTCAGGTACTGCGTGATTTCGGATCGCTCGCGGTCGCTGGGCAAGCGGCCGAGCGCCAGGCGATAAGCCGTATCAATGCGGGCCTCCGGCGCCAATCCTTTGGGTTCGAGCACGCGCCGGGCCAACTGTTCGGCCTGTTTCATGACGAACGGACTGTTGAGCAGGTACAGGGCCTGCGTGGGGACCGTCGTCACGTCGCGCTTGCCGATAATCAGGCTGGGGTCGGCCGCGTCGAAGACCTGCAGCATCTCGGGGACGTTTCCGCGGACGACCGGCAAGTAAACGCTGCGAATGTTCGAGGCCTTGCGGACTTCGCCCAGGCCCTTTCCGCCTTTGAGCTGGGCATTCGCCAGTTCCAGGACGGGAGAACCCTCGGGCCGGGCGACGTCGAGTTCGCCCGAGGCCGCGAGCAGAGCATCGCGAATTTCCTCGGCGTCCAGGCGTCGCCGTTCCATCCGCCACAGATACTTGTTCGCAGGATCGCGTTCGTGGTCGTCAACCTGGTGCTCGCTGCTCAGCTGATAGGTGCGGCTGAGCACGATTGATCGGATCAACTTTTTGACCGACCACTTGTCGTCGTTCATGAACTGCACGGCGAGATAATCGAGTAATTCGGGATGCGAAGGCTCGTCTCCCAGCGCACCGAAGTTATCGGTCGAGGCCACGAGCCCCTGTCCGAACAGGTGTTGCCAGACCCGGTTGACCATGACGCGCGCCGTAAGAGGGTTGTCTTTGGCGGCAATCCAGTGTGCGAGCTCCAGGCGGCCGCTGTGTTTGGGATTGACGTTGCCCGCCGGGGTCTTGATGACCGACATCACGCCACGGGACACTTCAGGTCCCTTGTCTTTGAGCTCTCCGCGGTTCAGCACGGGGGAATTGCCAGGCGAGCCCTCATGGACACCCATCGCGAAGTCGCCGATCGGCGTGGCGGCCGACTCGAGTTGCTCCAATCGGTCTTCGAGCTTCTTGATCTCATCCCGAGTCTGCTTCTGATTCTGCATATCGCCGACCGGCTGAACTTGAGGCCTCGTTTTCCCCTTGTTCGGCTTTTTTCTCGCCTGCTTGCGGGCGTTTTTTTGCGACTGGCGCAGCTCGGCAATTTGCGCTTCAATTTTGGCGATCTCCTGCTGGCGCTCGGCATGGGCCTCGGCCAATTTCGCATTCTCTTTCGCCGGCTTGCTCTTCGCATCGAGCGCGAGGAGCGCTTTGTCGCTCGCAATCTTTTTGCCCGCTTTGACTCCCGAGAAAGTTTCGGTGCTGTGAAAAATACCGGCGAGGGCGTAGTAGTCGCTGGTCGGGATCGGATCGAATTTGTGGTCGTGGCAGCGGGCGCAGGCGACCGTCATGCCCAGAAAAGCCCGGCTGGTGACGTCGATCTGATCGTCGATGACGTCGTACTTAAACTGCTCGGCCTCTTTCGTGTTGACCCCCTTCGTGCCAATCGCCAGAAGGCCCGTGGCGACCAGCAGCCGGTCGCGATCGGCGGCATTCCTGGATTGGAGCAGGTCGCCGGCGAGCTGCTCGACCACGAACCGGTCGTAGGGCTTGTCTTCATTGAACGCGTCGATGACGTAATTTCGGTAGCGCCATGCATAACGATAGGGAATGTTGCGTTCCTTGCCGGTCGATTCGCCGTAGCGCACCACGTCAAGCCAGTGCCGTCCCCAGCGCTCGCCGAAGCGGGGTGAAGCGAGGAGACGATCGACGACGTCGGCAAAGGCGTTGGCCGAGTTGTCGTTGACGAAGGCGTCGACTTCTTCAGGTGCGGGAGGCAAACCGGTCAAGTCGAACGTCACGCGGCGAATCAGGGGGACACGATCGGCATCGGCCACCGGTTGCAGCTTCTCTTTTTCGCGCGCCGCCTGAATGAAGCGGTCGATGTCGGAGCGCGGCCAGGTCGTATCCTGCACCTCGGGAGCGTGGGCCGCCTTGGGGCGCTGGAACGCCCAGAACTTGCGGGCCTCGTTGAGATCGATCTTGTGCTTGGCATTGGCCGCCTTGCCGACGCGGGGATCAGGCGCGCCCATCTCGATCCATTTCACGAGTTCGTCAATGAGATCGTCGGAAAGCTTTTCCTTGGGAGGCATTTCGAGCCCCTCATAGCGGATGGCTTCAATCAACGGACTCTCTTCGGGATTTCCGGGGACGATCACGGCCCCGGACTGGCCCCCTTTGCGCAGTCCGTCGCGCGTGTCCAGAACAAAATGCGATTTGGCCTTCTTGGGATCGCCAGCGTGGCATTCGTAGCAATACTTGACGAGGATCGGACGGATCCGCTTCTCGAAATACTCACCCTCTTCTTTGCTGGGGTGCTTCTCGGCCGGCTTGGAGGGAGCCGCATCGGCCGTTGCAGTCAGCGCAAAGCCAGGCAAAATCAACGCGGGCAGGACCAACCCGGCCAGCAGCAACAGACATCCACGTCGAAAACTCGTCATCGAGCGATTTCCTGTGGTCGATATTGTTCTCCCTATTAGACCATTAACCCGCGAACAGGCAAGTCGGCTCGCGCGAAGAGAGAGATTTTGATTCAATCAAGGGAATTTGGCCGCGCCCATAGATCGGCCGGCAGCCATCAAGCGCGCCTCCGCATGCCGTAAATCACCCATGCGTAATATCTTGCGGCAATGCAGCGGTTATGATCGCGGGCAGGCGTAGTACAACGTCCGCGTCCCGGATTCCAGCCGTTCGGAGCGCACGACGTCGAATATCTCATTGAGCCAGCGCTCGAAAAGCTGTGGATCGTAGTCGGCACATTTGTCGCGACGGTTGCGCAACAGTTGCTTGACCATCGGATCGGATCTGTCGACGAATTCGATTACCAGCCGGGAATTGAGCGCTGCCAGCCATTCCAGCAACTCCCGTAGCGGAATTCCGGCGCCGATGACCAGATGATGCACCAGCGCCAGGCACAAAGTGAAATCCGGGAGGCCGCGCCCGATCAACGATTTACGTTCCATACCGCGCCATCCCAAGTTCGGAGAAGGGTCGGCCAAATTGGCCACCAGCGGGACGATCTTTCGCGCTGCGGGCGAATCGGGCGAAGCTTTGAGTTGTTGATACAACCGCTCCACTGTTGGATGATCGGCGTCCATCGACACGACACATTGTGCATGCTCCGCCACGATCCGTGAATACTCGCCGATATTACAGCCCAAGTCCCAGGCCAGTGCCACTGGGGCGGAACCGGCGACGGCACGCACGAATTCCGCTTTCGTGCGCGCGTCGGATGCCGAGTATGTGTTGTGCGCAGCATACCCGGACCAGTCTGAGGCGGGGGTCCAGCGAAGCCGGCGAATAATTTTCGCCAGGCCCGCGGCGTTGCTGGCAATGAGCGATTTCTCGAATCCAGCGCGAGGCAGCGCTTTCCGCAAGTTGCTGTCGCGAACTGTCGAATTGCCTTGCAGCCCGGCGTGCAGCCGGACGTGTGTCAGCACGCCCGGGCGAAACAGTCGTCGCCACGACAACAATTTCGCGCAATCGGCAGGTGTGATTCCTTCCAGCTTGCCTCGCAACAGTGCGTGATACGCGACATCCTGATAGGCCTGCAGCATCAGCGGAAACAACGCCGTCTGGCAAAACTGGCGATAACCAGCCCAGGGTTGTCCGGGAATCAGACGTTCGAAAGAGACGACGTCGATGAAAGTCGGCCGAGCGCCGATCCACTGCACGTTGTAGCTCGTGCCGTCCTTGAGCGTGAAGTCTTCCGCCAGCGCCGCTTGCAGCAGTTCCAACTGCAACAGCGAGGCATCCTGCAGCATGCCGAACGGCCATTCATACGGATACGTGACAAACGGAACTCGTTCGTGCTGAAGTACGCCCGCCCAACGAGGCTCCTCGAGCGAACTCGTTTCTGCCGCTCGATGTGTCAACTCTGTCAGCGCCGCATCAGATCCGACAGTGTGCACGATCTTTCCAGCGGCCATGGCCTGCCGAAAGAAGCGTGTCGCGGCGACGGCGTCCCATTCGCCGAGCGCACGAGCGCTGAGCGCACGGAGAACCTTTCCCGACTCACCATAGAATACGCGCCCCTCGCGGTCGCGATAGGAGCCCGCCTCGAACATGGGCATCGTGGGCATGTCACTCAATAAACACCGCGGCCCACGATTTGTATTGTTGTATTGCGATTTTTTCAACGGAACCGTTCCCCGACGTATTTGCGAACGGCTGCTGCGGTCGGCTGTGACGCGACTTCCGTGCCAATGCCTTCCATCGATCGAATCGCCAATCGCCGCACGGAATTCACGACACCGCGATAACTCGATCGAGCCACACTCAAGCGGCGGACTCCCAAGGCCAACAGCAAGCCCGTGAGCTTCGGGTCACCGGCCAGTTCCCCGCAGATCGTTAGGGGCTTGGCGGCTGCCGTTGCGGCGGCAACGACAGCCTGCAGCAATCGCAGCACTGCCGGTTGCATGGCATCGTGATAGCGCTCGACGAACTCGTCATCGCGATCGGCGGCCAGCAGGTACTGCGTCAGGTCATTCAGGCCGATGGAAACAGAATCGACCTGGGGCAGAATTTCGCCCACTTGCAGCGCGGCCGCGGGAACCTCGATCATCGCCCCCAGTCGGAACGGAAACTGCTTGCGCGAAGCGCATCCGAGAATGCGGCGCAAGCGTTCGATCGTGGCCTCCAGCGTGTCCAGGGTGTCGAGCATCGGTAGTAGCAAGGTCAATGGTCGCTCGCGCGCGAGCCGCGCGACAGCCCGCACCTGCGGCACCAAAATGTCTTCCCGTTGCAGCAACAGCCGAATTCCGCGCAGGCCCAGACTGGGATTGCGGCTGAGGGGAATATCGGAATAGGGAGGGCATTTCTCTGCCCCGAAATCGACCAGCCGGATGTTGAGCTCCCGTTCCCCCAAGAGATCGGCGACCGTCCGATAACTCGAGTAAATCTCGTCTTCCGTGGGCCACCATTCGCGATCCATATAGGCGAACTCGGTACGGAACAATCCAACGCCGTCAGCCCCCAGGGGATCGATACCCTCGGCTTCGACGGCGTCGCTGATGTTCAGGAACACTCGGATGCGGACGCCGTCCTGAGTGATAGCCGTTTCAGGAGGCGTGTCTTCTGCGTCCGAAATGGCGGCTGCCTGCTCCAGAAACATGGATTGAAACGCCGCCCGCTCGTCGTTCGAGAGATTGAAGATCACGCGCGAGAGAGCCGCGTCGACAATTGCTTCAGTTCCCTGCGGAATCAACTCGCACACCGCAGGAATCCCGGTGATGAGAGGGATTCCCAGGCCCCGCGCGAGAATCGCCGTATGGGATTTCGGCCCGCACGTCTCGGTGACGACGGCGACGATGCCATGATGCACGTAGCGCACAAGCTGCGACGGCGTGAGCGCCGTCGCCACGACGATCGTTCCCTGTTCGAGCACGAGGTCAGGCTGCAGCGTTGCCGACAGGCAGCGGATCAGCCGCCGCCCGATATCGAGGATGTCGGCCGCCTTGTCGTGAACGAGCGGCACCGGATTAGCGAGAAAGGCGGCTCGCAGCGTGCTGGCGACACGCGATACGGCCGACTCTGCCGAATGCCCCCCCGTGCGAATCTCATGCTCGATCTGCCCGATGAACTTCGGGTCGCGTAAGAGCCCTGCGTGCGATTCGAAAATGGCGACGTCGGCCGCATCGAGCCGCCCCGCCAGTTGCCGCTGCAAACGATCGAGCTCGACGCCGGCCCGTCCGATCGCCGCCTGGAGCCGTTCGACTTCTCCCTGGGGCAAACCGGCCGGCACGACCGACAAAGCCGATTCGAGCACGCCGCGCGCGTCGATCACCCGCGTCGTACCGCGCGCCAAACCCGGACTGATTGTTTTGCCTGTCAGTATCATGGCATCAGCAGCATGGCTTCAACGGGGCCTTTTGCAACACGCTGCTAGAGCTTCCCGCTGCTTAAGTCGTTAATCGTCTTAACGTATTGCATGAAAAAGCTGATGACAATGAACAGGATCAACCCGGCGACCACCATCCACACCAACCAGCTCACCCCCACGGCGAGCATGACGAGGCTCCGGCGGGCTTGTTCTTCGAATTGCGGGCTGAGGCGCTGCAGCGTCTCGGGGACCGTCCCTGATGTTTCTCCGACCTGCACCAGGCTGAGATATTCTTCGGGAAATAACCGTGCCTCATCGAGGGCCGTGCTCAATTCTTCACCGTTCAGAACCGCCTCGCAGACACCCGGCGAAGCCCCCATGAACGCGCCGTTTCCGGTGGCCCGGAAACTCAATTCGAGACTGCGATTGATAGGCATGCCCGTCTGCTGGGTGAGGGCGAAGGCCCAGGAAAACCGGGCGATCGCAAACGACCGCATGCAACCTCCCAGCACGGGGATCTTCATCAGCATCCCATCCAGAAATCGCTTCGTCCGAAACGCGTTCCCTAAAATGAAATAACCTGCCAGCAAAGTAAATACCGAACCAAACGACATGGCAAACCATTTGATCGCACCCGACGTCCCCACCAGTCCCAATCCGAGGACGTCGTGGGGGGCTTCTCCTGCCGCAGGCTGCGGTGCAATCCATCCCAGCACCAGAATCACGAATCCGATAATCAAGATCGCCGCCACGAATTGAATCGTGGGCCAGGAGATCAACCCGATCAGCATGCGGCGCAGCCGGACGATGTTTTCGTAGTGCGCCGCGAGACCGTCGAGTACTTCGGGTAACGCGCCGGCCTGTTCGCCGACGGCTACCATGTCGATCATCAGCTCGGGAAAGAAGCCCCGCTGCTGGCGTAAGGCCTCGGCAATGTCGGTCCCCTCCCGGACATGTTCGCGAACGTCGGCAATATTTTGCCGGCACCGCGCGTTCCCCATCTTCCGCGACGCAATTTCGAGCGTCTTCAGCAGCGGCACCCCCGAGTGCAGCATCGTCGCCAGCGACTTGCACAGGATGGCGAGCGTTTTGAGCGGCACGCGCGGAGCAAACACGATGAGCGGCTTTTCCAGGGACTGCCGGACGTCAGAACAATCGCGATACGAACACGAACACGAACACAGCCATCATCGCCACGAGCAGGAAAAACACCAGCGCCGTGACATGGATGATGGCAGGATACCATCTCCGCCGTCCGCCCAGAGTGCGACCGAAATACCAGAGCGACATAGGTTGCCTCCGCCGGGAAATCGAGGAACCACCCGCCGGCCCACAATCGCAATTATACCACCACAGTGGAATAAAGTGCTACTCGGCCTTCATGTCGGCGTGTTTCCCGGAATGATCCGGGATTGTAGAATGGGGCGCGTCGTTCGCGAATCGATCCACCGTCGCCGGCGAGATTGGCCCCATGAAACTCCTCACGCCTGTCGAGCAGATTCCGGTTCCGGCGCCGCCGGCCGATGAGGTTTATCGAATCAGACAGTTCGATCACGACTACTCGTTCGTGGGACTGAAGGCCCTGCTGGGAGCTGCGGATTTCAGCAAGGCGGGAGATCGCGGGGCGGGACTGGCCGCGCCGACAGAGGTCGTGCGTGAGGCGGCCCGCACGATTCTGTCTTCGTTGACGCTGCAACACATTTATGACCGCCCCCTCACCGACGACGAGGGACGCGTCGACGCGGTGATGCGCGTCGGTTATGACATCGATCTCGATCGATTTCGCCAGATCGCTTCGTGGCCCCTCGGCAGGCTCAAGGATTTTCTGCTGGAAGCGCCCGGCGATGAAACGGCCGCAATGGGGTGGGCCCTGACCCCCGTGAGCGCGGCGGCCATTTGCAAACTGATGGACGTGCACGATCTGGTGCTCGCCGCGCGCAAGATCGCCCGCGTCTCGAAGGCCCGCACGACGCTCGGTCTTCCCGGGACGCTGTCGTCGCGATGCCAGCCGAACCATCCGGTTGATGATCTGCGCGGCATCACCTTATTGATCTATGCCGGCTTCTCGCTGGGAGGGGGCGATGCGCTAATCGGCGTCAACCCGGCCGTCGACTCCGTCGAAAACATCTCGGCCATGCTCGCGCACCTCGACAAGGTGCGCAGCGCCCTCGGCGCGCCGACGCAGATTTGCGTCCTGGCGCACGTCAAAACGCAACTGGGCTGTCTCGAACGCGGGGCGCCGGTCGAGGTCCTGTTTCAAAGTCTGGCAGGAACTGAAAAAACGAATCTCACCGAGTTCGACATTTCGATTGACCTGCTCGATCATGCCTGGCGGACGATGGCCGAGAAGGGGGCGCTCGCCGGCAGCGCGGAAAACTTCATGTACTTCGAAACGGGCCAGGGGAGCGAATACACGTACGGCAAGCACAACGGCATCGACATGACGACGTGCGAGGCCCTGTGTTACGGTCTCGCGCGGCGCTATCGGCCGTTCATGGTCAACAACGTCACCGGTTTCATCGGACCGGAAACGCACGTCGACAATTTCGAGATGATCATCTCGAACCTGCAGGACCATTTTATGGGGAAACTGCTGGGCCTGCCGATGGGCATGGCCCCGTGCTATACGCTGCACTCGCAGATCACGCTCGACGGCCAGCAAATGGCGACCCAATTGCTGGCCTCGGCGGGGGCCAACTATTACATGGACGTCTACCTCAACAACGACCGTATGCTGGCCTATTTCGACACCAGCGCGCACGACAACCAATCGCTTCGCGAAGTGCATGGCCGCACGCCGACGCCCGAGTATCTGGAGTGGGCGTTAGAGCGCGGCATCTTCCAGAGGACGACGGCGGGAATGGTCGTCCGCGGCCCGAACTGGGGAAACCCGCGGATTTTTTGCTCCAGCGACGCCGAGTTCGAAGAGCTGCGCCGTGCGACACCGGCGATGTACGGTTTCGAGAACGCCGGCCCGCGCCCGGCCAACGACGTGACGCGCCGCCTGCGATCGAACCAGGCCCTGGCCCGGCAGGCGATCGTCTGCGAGCTCGATCTCAATTTGCTCAAGCGAGTCGCCGATTTTCTCGTCCTCGACAGCGAAGCCCGCGACAAAGAGAGCCACCTCAATTCGCCACACCTCGGCGCGCGGCTCTCGGAGCAAAGCGCGGAGCAACTCGACGGCGACGAGTGCGACGTGCAGATCGTCGTCTCCGACGGCCTCAGTGCCGAAGCGGTGCATGCCAACATTGCCGACTTGTATCCGGTGCTGCTGGACGGTCTTGAAAGCCGCGGTATTAAATTGGGTCGGCCGATCGCCGTGCGTTACGGGCGTGTAAAGCTGGCCGAGCACATCGGTCAATGCACCGGTGCGCGGCTGACGATCCTGTTGATCGGCGAACGGCCTGGCGGAGATGCGTTGGCATCGCGGAGCCTGTCGGCTTACCTGGCTTACCAGCTCGTCGACACGGCAACCCGCGATCACGCGGCCCGATTCAGCGGCAACGCCGACATCCGCTTCGAGTACACGGTGATCTCGAACATCTATTCCGGCGGCCTGATTCCGGTCGAGGCCGGCAGCGTGATCGCCGAGAAGGCCTGGCAGGTCCTGGAAAAGCAAGCCGCCGGGAATCGGCTGGAGCAGCTCATCAAGGAGGGGTAAACTCTCAGTCGCCCGGTTCCGTGCGGTTGAGCGCCCCGGATCGCACGCCTGCCGACAGAAATTTCGGCCGTGGAATCCGGCTCTGCAGGCTGCGCTGGGGAGTGCGGCCGAGCGATTCGGCAATTCCCTTGACGACCCGCTCTTGCTGCTCTTCCAATAGCTCGGAATAGATCGGCAATGCCAGGCTGTCGCGCGATGCCTGCTCGGAGCGCGGCAGGTCGCCGGGCTTGTAGCCCAGGTCGGCAAAGCACGTTTGCAGATGCAGCGGCTTGGGATAATACACGCTGCAGCCAATCTTGCGCTCGCGCAAGCCCGCCAGCACCTTGTCGCGCTGGCCAGCCGAGACGCGCACGCAATACTGGTTGTAGACATGCCGTCGGTCATGCTGTGTTGCAGGCAGCGAAATGCAATCGAGCAGGCCGTACTCGTCGAACAGGACTTCATAACGGCGGGCGTTGCGCTGGCGGGCCGCCGTCCACGCGTCGAGCCGTCGCAGTTTGATTCGGAGAACCGCGGCCTGGAGTGCATCAAGACGGCTATTAGTCCGACTTCAATATGATCGTACTGACTGGCTTCGCCGTGCACGCGCAGCCGCCGGACGCGGGCCGCGAGGGCTGCATCGTCGGTGGTCAGAAGGCCGCCGTCGCCGGCGCCTCCCAGGTTTTTGGTTGGGAAGAAACTGAAGCAGCCGATCGTTCCCAGGACACCGGCGCGCCGTTTCTGATATTCGGCGCCGATCGCCTGGCAGGCGTCTTCGACGATCGGAATGCCGGCCGACGCGGCGAGCCGCTGGATCGGTTCCATTTCGGCGCACTGGCCGAACAGGTGAACGGGCATAATGGCCTTGGTCCGCGGCGAAATCGCGGCGGCCACCGCCTGAGGATCGAGATTGAAGCTCGCCGGCTCGATATCACAAAAGACGGGCGTCGCCCCCAACCGGTAAATCGAACTGGCCGTGGCGAAGAAGCTATACGGGCTGGTGACGACTTCGTCGCCCGGTCCGATGTCGAGTGCCATCAGGGCCAGCAGCAGCGCATCGGTCCCCGACGCACAGCCGATCGCTTCGCGGGCGTCGCAATAGCCGGCGAGCTCGAATTCCAGCTCGGCGACTTCGTCGCCCAGAATAAATCGCTGTTCCGAGAAAACCCGGCTGACAGCAGCGGCGACCTGCGATTCGATCTCTTGGTGCTGAGCGACCAGGTCGATCAACGGGACTGGTTCCGGTCGGATTTCCTGACCGTCCGTGGGGACTGCCTCGCTCATCGGCGACTCCATTCGCACCAGAGGATCGGGACGTAAGCTCAAAGTTCGCGGGTAGGTTACGCCTATTGGAACAACGTGTCAAGGTGACTGCCGGGTCGGCGGAGGCGTGATTCGGAGAGGACGGCTGTTGGGCGGCATCACTTGCTCCGGATCTTCGCGCGCTGGGCTGCTGACGAGACTCAGCGGCGATCGCCGAACAGACCGTGCGTGTAGTTGCCGTTGAAATCGTGGACGGCGATGGCACCGGAATTAGTCTTGCTTGCCTGGGCGTCGATGACTTTGCGGCCGGAATTGTTATAGATCGCGATCTGGCCGCCCGAGCCGCTTCCGCCGATGCTTACCATTTTCTGCTGAGCGCCACTGTACAGTTCGAGCGTGCCGAAGCCCTTGCGCGAGTTCCCGAGCAGTGCCCGAGGCACATTCATCGAGTCGTGCAGGCTGACGATCCCGTCGCCGTCCTCGTTACTTTCGATTTCGACGGCGATCCCACGTTCGTTGACGACGATCATGCGCCGGGCCCGGATGGTGCCGCGCACGCCGAGAAAATCGAACGCCAGTCCGCCCCCAAGCGCCAGAACACCCAGCACGAGCGCCAGGTTGAGCAGTTGCGCCCGGCGCAATGACTTTTCGACGCGATCCAGACGTTGTTCGACGGTCAGAGGTTCGGCCTCGACGGCGGCCCCACGTTTATTGGGTGGTGCGTCGGCCCCGCGTTGAAGTTCACCGGCAGGCGGCATAATGCGACTCGATTCCGTTCGTGTCCCGCATTTTTACAGGCGATCCAAGCTTCCGCGCAGCCTTTGCGAGGCCGGGACGCTGGAAACGGGGTATATATCGCAGTCGCCGCGATTTACGTCAATCTCGATTTGCGATCGCGGAAGTGATAAACGATGCGAGCCAGGCCCGCTTCCCGCAGAGAGCGCTGGATCCATTCGGCCTTGGACTGTCGCCAAGCCTCGGCTGTACCAACGTCCAGTTTGAGCGCCTCGAACCGGGCGTGAATCAGCGAGCAATCTCCTCG
>DASYAR010000024.1:0-4286 GCA_036501235.1 Planctomycetaceae bacterium | reverse complement strand
TTCGCTCGCTGAACGCTATGCCGACATCGAGACGCCTCCCTATTTCATCGTGTGGCTTCGCTCGGGCGCGGTGCTCAAGGCACAACCCCCATCAGTCAGTGCACCTCGCCCGATCTGGAACGATAAGCAACGGAACGACGCCCTCGCTACGCAGCGCGGCAACATTCGCGAAGTGCATGTCGTCGGTCCCGACGCAACGCAGATCGTCGTCGGCCGCTCGATCGAGCGCGAGTTAGGGGCCCTCCACCGACTGACCTGGCAACTCGTGGGCTCGGGTGCTGGTGTGTTCGCCATCGGCCTGGTCGGAGGCTGGTGGCTTTCCGGGCGCGCCGTGCAGCCGATTCAGGCAATGAGCGCCACGGCGTCCTCGATCACGGCGGCCAGCCTGTCGCGACGGATCGACACGACCCGCCTCGACAACGAGCTGGACGAATTGGGGACGATCCTGAATGCCATGCTCGATCGAATCGAACGCGCGTTCGAACAACAAGTGCGGTTTACGGCCGACGCCTCCCACGAGCTGCGCACCCCCCTGGCCATCATCCTCTCCCATGCCGAACTGGCCCTCGCGCGACAACGGACCCCTGAGGAATACTGCGCAGCCCTCGAAGCCGCGCTGCGATCGTCGCGGCGGATGAAATTACTGGTTGAAGAACTGCTGACGCTGGCTCGGTCGGACGCCGGTCGCCTCAAGCTGGATACGGCCGAGGTCGATTTGCACCGGGTCGTCGAAGATTCCGTCACGTTGCTCGCACCCTTGGCGGAAGAGCGCCATGTCCGCCTGATCATTAATACGGCGGAAGCCGTCGTCGCCGGAGACGCCACTCGTTTATCGCAGGTCGTCACGAACCTGATGACCAATGCGATCATGTACAATCGCGCGGGAGGCGAGGTCGCCGTCGATACGGCCATCGACGATACCGATGCCGTGCTCACGGTCAGCGATACGGGGATCGGCATCTCGCAAGCGGACCTGCCGCACCTGTTCGAGCGCTTTTACCGCGTCGATCGGGCCCGCACCCGCGAGCGCGGGGGCAGCGGCCTGGGGCTGGCGATCTGCCAGGGAATCGTCTCGACCCACGGCGGCACAATCACCGTCGCCAGTCGCGTCGACGTCGGTTCAACCTTTACCGTTCGGATACCAAGCAAGTCAGGCTTTCTGGCCTGACTACTTGCCAATGCAGTACAAATGCTGTGCCGTGCGGATCAGGATTCGGCCGTCGAAGAAAACGGGGGTGGCCACAACGAATTCGTCGGTGAGCTCATTGGTGGCCAGCAGTTTGAATTCGTTCCCTTGTTCCAGCACGAATGTTTTGCCGTCTTCGCGGGTAATGTAGATTTTTCCTTCCGCAATCACCGGCGACGCACTGAAGACGGTACGGTGCTTCTCGGGATTGCCCGACCACAGCACATTACCTGTCTTAACGTCCAGGCAGATCAGTTCCCCCTTGTCGGTGCAAAGGTACGCCTTGCCATCGACGGCTGCGGGCGTCGGCACATCGGCCCCCACCTTGTTTTTCGACCAGACGACGTGGGTTTTGGTGACGTCGCCGCTCCCACCGAGGCGGATGCCGGTGAGAGTTGAGCCGCGGGCGTAAGGGGCGATGACGATGCCGTCAATGACGACGGCGGACGCGATCGACCGGAAGAACTTCTCGCCTCCGGGGTTCAAGCCGCCGACACGCCACAATTCGGCGCCGGTTTTCGCATCGTGAGCGGTCACATGGTCCGCCCCGAGGACAACCAGGATTTCACGGCCGTCGTCATTGACGACAACCGGGGTGGAATAGCTTTGCGCCGCCTCGCTGGGGGCATCCAGATTGCGGTCTTGTTTCCAGGCCTGCCTGCCGGTCTCTTTGTCAAAAGCGGCAAGGTACGAGGGACCGCTATGCATGACAGCGACGACGACGTGATCTTTCGTCAGAACCGGAGAAGTTCCCAAGTCCCACCACAGAGTGTCTTCTCCGAAGAGCTGCTGCAAGTTCTGCTGCCAGACGATGTTGCCCGCCATTTCCAGACAGGCCAGATCACCGCTCTTGAAATAGACGTACAGGTGCTTTCCATCCGTCGCGGCCGAAGGATTGCAACCGGTCGCCTTGGCGTGCTTACCCGGTTTGACGCTTCCAATCGTCTTGTGCCAGAGCTGTTTGCCGTCGCGGTCGAAGCAGAGAACTCCGTTTTTTCCATCGATCGCACACGTCAGGAGGATGCGGTCTCCCCAAACGATGGGAGTCGAAGCGCCTTTACCCGGCAGATCGATTTTCCACAACACGTTGTCCGTGTTGCTCCAATGCGTGGGAAATCCTGTTCCGTCGCGCACGACGCCGTTGAAATCGGGGCCGCGCCAGTTCGGCCAGTTACCGCTTTGCGCGATCGTCGCGGAGGCGCCGCACAGCGCCAGAAAGCACAACATCGGGAACGCAACTCGACACCGCATGACAATTCTCCCGGAACGATTACCTTTCTGTAACTCCGCTCAAACCGAGCGACACAATGTGTCGAAAATAACCTACAGGAGACAGAGAGTCTATTACGACCGCGAGATCCATGAGTGCCCCCCCGAAATGCCTGCAGCGAAACATCCCCTCGGACGACACGCAACTCCCGTCGAGCGGCACCTGAGCCGGATCGTCCGCGACCCCGGTCGTGCGGACGCAGAATTCGCCGAATCTTACCTGCAGATTGCCCGCCTGTTACTAGCTTACGGCAAGACCGATGTGGCCCGCCGCCGATTGCGGCGCGTAGTCGATAAATTCGGCAACACACCGGCCGGCTGCGAGTCGCGTAACCTCTTGATGACCATAGAGGTTACGCCTCACGAGGAGCAGCCTCCCCAATCGGGCTCGGGTGCGTAAATCAGGTCGACGACCGCGGGCGGAATTCTTGGCGGATCAGTCCTCGAAGCTGGATCGAGCAGTCTACGGTGAATGCCGACCGTATCACAACACCATCGGCAGCGAACAAATGTCGCCACGCGCAGCGCAAAAAAACGGACGGGCTGGGAAGCCCGTCCGTTTGGTCGGTCGTCCGCTGCCCCGCAGACGAACGAGAGCTGGTATTGTCGACCCGACGGCCTGAATTCGGGTAAATTCTGTTGTTTCCGATCAGGTGAATTCAGCGACCGGTCGGTTGCCGTTAGAAGCCGTGTCCGCCGTACTGTTCGCCCATCGGGCCCGTGGACTGGATGTCGTGCTGGCCGTCGCACAGATCGCTGTGGTCGAAGAAGCAACTCCCTGCCACGTTGTTATTCTTGAAGCAACTGTTGGTCGAGAATCCGCTGACACAGAACGATTGATTCAGGCTCCCGAACGCGGCTCCCACGTCTTCCAATTCGCCGTTGATGCCGAAGGCCACTTCGCTCAAGCCCACAACCAGGGCCAGGACGGTGATGGTGGAAACCAGGACCAGTTCGGCGGAAACAATAAAACCGGCTTCGTCACGATAAAACTTGGCTAACAGCGTTTTCATAGCAGGGATGCTCCAATTGTCTATCAGGTGAGATGGGGGTGGATTAGAGAATGAACTTCGTCCGTCCCGAGAGTCATTTCATGTTTCGCTCGTGGGCCGATCCGTGCACAGCCCGATTAAAAGTTCCCGCCGTACTGCTCGCCCATCGGGGCCGTGGCCTGGATGTCGTTCTGACCATCGCACAGGTCGGCGTGGTCGGAGAAGCAGCTCCCCGAGACGCTATTGTTCTTGCCGCAGTTCTGGGTCGAAAAGCCGCTGACGCAGAAGGATTGATTCAGGCTGCCGAACGCGGCTCCGACGTCTTCCAGTTCGCCATTGATTCCGAAGGCCACTTCGCTCAAACCGACTACCAGTGCCAGAACGGTAATGGTGGAAACGAGGACCAATTCGGCGGATACAATGAAGCCGGCTTCGTCATTGTAAAAGCTGATGCAGATGTTCTTCATGGCGTCGGTCTCCTGTTGCTGTGAGGTGTGGGGCAGTGGTTTGTGACGATCAGTTGGTCACGTCAGGAGAGAAAAGCAATGTGAATGCCAGACTGAACAGTTTGATAAGATTTCTAAACGCGACGACTGCCGGATTGAACATAAGTGCAACGAGAATTGGACGTTGAGGATAATGGAAATCGTCAAGTTCGGCGTCGCGATGCATCAGCAGGCTCTCCGGGCGATGATGCAGGGATTCAACGCCGCGCTCGCCGGGAATGTTGTCCCGAGTCCGCAAAGCATTTCCCTGAAATGATTTATGAAAAACGGAACATATGCTCGGCAACATCGATGCGGATTGGCAACAACAGAAACAGAAGACGACATGACAAT
>DASYAR010000023.1:0-17717 GCA_036501235.1 Planctomycetaceae bacterium | reverse complement strand
CGCTGCATGAGCCGCACTGGGTTCCAGTGCAGGTCGTAGTTGATGAGCCGTGTCGCATCCTGCAGGTTCAGCCCTTCCGACAGGACATCGGTCGAAATGAGAATTCGTATTTCAGCTTTTTTCGCTTCCGCCAGGTCAGCGGTGCTCGTACCGTTGTAATACGGTGCAAACCGCCGAATGACGTCGCCGCGGTCTTTCTTGCTGCCGCTGTCGATCTGCTCGACGTCATCGATACCGGCGGCTCGGAGCTGGTCCTTCAGGTAATGGGCCGTGTCGGCGAACTCGCTGAAGATCAGCACTTTGTTCCGTTTCAGGACCGAATCGGTGCGCAGCAGTTTCAACAGCGCCTTGAGTTTGTCGTCGTGCTTCGGCTCGAAGCGTGCCAATTCATTCAGGAACACGGCAATCTGATCGAGGTCCGACAGCACCTCTTTCAGCATCTCGTCGACATCGTATTCCTCAAGGTCGAGCCTGGGCACGTCTTCCAGCATTTCTTCGGTCACGATGTCGTCGTCGGGTTCGCTCTCGTCATCGCCCCACATTTCGAGCTGGTGTTCGTGGACGTAATTCACAATGTCTTTATTGCGGATCTGCCAGCGCTCCAGCCGACTCTTGTCGCCGGGCTTTGTGCTGTATTTGATGGCGAACGCCAGTAGCTTCTGCAGCAGCCGCTCGCACGAGCAGCGAAACGCGTGCGGGGAACTCTCGAATCGCTTCAGGAACTGCGTACGCACTAGTCCGACGACCTGTTTCTGGCGATTCTCGGCAAAGGGATCGATTTCCTTATCCGGCCCCTTGTAGTAGGCCAATGGATAGTAGATCGCCAGTGAGAACAGCGGCTTTTTCTTGTCAAACGCCGCTTCGAACGCTTCCAGCAGTTTCCCGTACGTCTGCTTGACAGAATAATCGGCGACGCGCGGCGGTTCGCGCGTGGGGAACAGCGCGGCCGAAATCCCCTGTTTAACCTGGCTTTCGCGCACGTAGGCCCGGCTGCGCTGCACGACCAGGTGCTGGAAGAGCGTGTCGCGCTGCAGCACGTCTTCGGCGTCGGCCAACGTCGTCTCTACCGAATTATTCCCGCCGCTGCGCGCCAGCTCTTCTTCGAGTTGCTTTTCCATCGTGCGGAAATGTCCCGGGAGGGAATGGATTCCCATGTCCTTGAAGCGATCGGGCGTCTGTCGCGAGAACAACTCGATCATGTGCTGCAGATCGAGGAGGCGGTTGTTGATCGGCGTGGCAGTGAGCAGAAATACCTGCTTGACGCCACCGGGACCTTCGATCAGGTCATACATTTCGCGGTAGCGCGAGCGGCGGAAGCGCCCCTCGCCGCGGATGGTGCCCGGCCGGCCCTCGTCAGCCCCTTTGTGACCGGGATTCCGGAAGTGGTGGGCTTCGTCGATGATGACGACGTCGGCCCGGCTGCGAATGTCGGCCATCAACTCCGGGTAATCGTCGCCCGTGCGTTGCAGGTCGGTATGGTTGAACAGTCGCAAATTGGTGAATGCGGTTCCAATGTGGGGCAGATACTTTTTGAGCGCGAGCTTCCAGACCGGTTCGTTGGCGGCCTTCGGGACGAACACAACGACATTCTTGCCTTCTTTCACGACCAGCCGTTCGATGAGCATCAGGCCCACGAAAGTTTTGCCCAATCCGACGCCGTCGCACAGAAACGCGCCATCGTACGTCTGCGCGATCTTCATCAGGGACTGGTATCCCTGCTTTTGATACAGGTCGAGAAGAGGATAGACGCGCGAACCCCCCTTTTCGGCGCCCGCAGTTTCCCATTCCGAGACAGTCAGCTCGTGCCCGCGGAAAAACTCCTGCAGGGACTTGGCGTACACGTCGAACGGGGTGTATTCGTGAATGTGCCGCTCGATGACGCGCAGGATCTCGGGAGTCACGTCCTCGGCGGCGTTCCAGTGTTGCTCGTACCATTCCTGGAGGACCGAAACCGGTGCGCCGGTGACCTGGATGTTCAACTCGATGTTTTCCGTCAGGCCCGGATAGGTAAAATTAGACGAACCAACCAGAGCACTCGACCCCACGACTTCGAGCCGCGCGTGGGTGATGTACGCCTTGGCGTGAAATTTGTCTTTGCGGTAGACCCGGCACTGGATTTTGCCCGAGCGAATGGCGGCGACGATGGCCGGCACCCCGGCCAGGAAGTCGTTCGTCTCTTTTTCGGATTCGAGACTTTCATCGAGACGCGACTTGACCCGCTCCAGACCCTGGACGAATGCTGTCTTCGTCCGCTTGCTGACTTCGTCTCCCATCAGGATGCGGATGGCATCGACTTTCTGCCATTCGTCTTTCAGGGCGGTCAGCGAACCGATCTCGAAATAGCCCGTCGCAATGTCGATCGATTTCGAGAGCTGGCACCAGTCGTGCAAATAACGCAAAACCTTCCAGTCGTCGTCGCTGTTGTCGACAATGAACAGTTCGCTGCCGGTCTTGCTGGTGCGCTTGGGCATTCGTTCTGACCGGAGATCCAAAAGGGGCTGTGACAGGGCGGAATACCGACAGTTGAGGAAGTCGCCGGGCGTGCCGTTCGCAACGAAACTGACCCGTTAACTCATCCGCGACCTGCCGGACGCGTAGCAATCTGCATATCTTGATGTACGCTGTGCCGTGAGGCAACCGTTGGACGATCTGCCCGCCGATCGTCAAGCGGGCAGAGCGATTACAGCGATTTTATTAAAGCCGGTAATTTTTATCAGATTGATCTATACAGATTCGAAAATCGACGCCAAAATGGAAAGAAGACGTAATGAGCGCGGCGACGGCCTCGCCGGACACACCGAATTCCCGCGCTGGTCCGTTCGTCCGCAATCGAAATCATTCCCTTCGCATTCCTCTCCGGCATTCGCGCGCCAGACCCCCGACGGTCCCATCCAAGGATGGCTATTTGTCGACACGACGCGCTGCTCGGCAAGTGGGATGGGAATCAGGCGAAGACGGAAGTAAGCGCTGGACGCATGGAGGAGAATGATCGTGCGATCGAGCAGTAAACGGCGAACTCAAAAAATGAGGAATCTTTGAGAAATCGTGGGATATTCGCACGTCGTTGATTTAGCTTCTTGCGGCATCAGGGCGAGAGTGAGGTCGCAATGACCGCTGACGCGTGACGCCGCACGATGCCGCTTCTACGAATCTCAAAAAACGAAGAATCTTTGGAGATTCGCGGGAAATCCGCACATCGTTGATACGCAATGCTGCCGCATCGGGAGCGATTGATGTTGGAATGTTGGCAGACGGATGAGGCGGCAAGGTGCCGCGTCCACAAGTTTCGAATTTGAGGAATCATTGAGGATTCACTGGAGATTGTCAGGGACTGCATCCGTAGCACAGGCGCGTTGGCACGATGCCTGCGCGAGAAAAATGAGACGGCGCCAGATTGACGGCGATGAACGGTTTGGTGTATCCGCAGAAAAAAAATCGAAGTTGAATTCTTAGTGACCGGGCTTTTGTCTAGGGCTTGGTCTGGTCGGAAGTCTGCAACTCGCCTGACAAACATTCGGAATCGATCTGAATTTATGCGAAGTGCCTTGCAGACGGTCACTTGCGATTGCCCTAGTTCTCGAATATCTTCAGCGGGTTGACGTTCTGCACGGTCGGGGACGGCTGGTGGGCCAGAGCGCTGCTCATCGCCGCGGGCCGGGCGAAATGGGGGCCAACCGAATCGGGAGTTGCGTGCTGATGCAGAATCTGCCTGTTCATTGGAGCGAAGGTTTATTCCTGCGCCCGCAGCACTTTCAGGCGGCCGACCGACATTGGAACGAAAGGCTTCAGAGCGCAGAGCGGTGGGACCACGCGTACAACTACGGGCTGCACCGCATCCGGCTCAGTTCCGAGGCGGTGGCCAACTATCAGGTGGACGTGGCCGAATGCGAAGCCCGCCTCCCCGATGGAACTCTGGTCTCGCGCGGCCCCGGGCAGGAGTTGTCTCGCGTCAATTTGAAGCAGGCCCTCGAAAAGGAAGCGCTCGTCACCGTTTATCTGGCCGTTCCCAATCTCAACCTGGGACGGCCGAATGTAGGACGTGCCGATTCCACCGAGTTCCCGCGCTACGTCGACGTGCCCGGAGACCTGGCGGATGAAAGCGCCGGCGGAAACCCGCAAGCGGTGGGCCTGCGCGATCTGAACACGCGGATCCTGCTGTCGACCCAGGACACGGCCGGTTTCGAATGCCTGCCGATTGCACGGGTCAAGCGTTCGGGAGATCGCGAAGCGGCCCCGCAACTCGATCCCGACTATATTCCTCCCGTGTTGACGCTCGAAACGTCCGAAGAGCTGAAAGCCATCGTGCGGAGCATTTACGATCTTGTCGGACAGCGCTGCGAAGTCATTGGACGGCAGATTCAGAGTCGCAACATCACCCTGGCCGCCACTCAGCCGGGCGACCTCGAACGCATCATGCTGTTGTGGGTGCTGAACGAGGCCGCCGCGACTCTGAAATGCGTGGTGTTCGCCCGCGGCGTGCACCCGTTTCCGGCTTATGTCGAACTGTGCCGCATTATCGGCCGGCTGGCAATATTCGGTCCGTCGCGGCAGATCGGGGTCGTCGAACAGTACGATCACGACGACCTGGCTCGTATTTACAAATGGGCTCGACGTGAAATCGAGTTGTTGATCAATGCCGTCGGCAATTACGAATTCGAGATGGAGAAATTCGTCGGGGCGGCCTCCGGACTGCCGATCATGCACGTCGAGCTCAAGCCCCGCTGGCTCGAAACCAACTGGGACTGGTACGTGGGTGTGGCTTCGCGCGACTTGTCGAAGCCCGACTGCCAGAAGCTCGTCTCCCACGATTTTCTCGACTGGAAGATCGGCAGCCGCAACAGCGTCGCCGATCTATACACGTCGCGTATTCCCGGTCTGAAACTGACGCTGGCGACCGAAATTCCGCCGGCCCTGCCTCGCGATGGAACCTGGATCCTGTATCGAGTCAGTCGCGATCCGATGCTCGCGTGGCAAGACGTCTCGACCAGCCAGACGCTGGCGATGCGGCTCTCGAAAGTCTTGATTTCAAACCTGCCCGAGCTGCAGGGGAATACGACCTTGAAGGTGGACGCCTCCGGCAAAAAAGGCTCTTTGGAGTTTGCCTTGTTCGCCGTTCCCCAGCCGATGAATCCCGTTCGCAAATGACTCCCAAATTTTCACGCGCCGTCGACGAGGTTTTCGTTTACATCATTGGTCTGTTGACACGGATCGAGCAGAATGAAGAGCTCAATCCGGCGCACGAGAAGACGCAGATTCGCGGCCTGCTCGACCGGGCCGAAGCCAAGGTTGAATCCCGCGATGAATGGCGCCTGGCCAAGTACGGACTGGTGGCCTGGATCGACGAGGCCCTGACGCAGGCCGAGTGGAAGGCCCGCGAGTGGTGGCAGGAACGCTCGCTCGAGCGCGACTACTTCAAAACGGGGGATGCCGGCGTCCAGTTTTTCGTGCAGGCCCGTGAGGCGCAGGAATGCACCAACAAGGACGCGCTCGAAGTGTTCTACGTTTGTGTGATGTTGGGTTTTCGCGGCGTGTACGGCGGACGCGGCGGCGCCGAATACGCCGAACAGTACAATCTTGATCCGAATCTCGACGCCTGGATCGAACGGACGGCGATCGCCATCAAACTGCGTCAAGGGAGGCCTCCGATCTCAGGGATTCCCCAGGCCAGCGCGGGCGCGCCTCCGCTGGAAGCTCGGTTCCAGTTTCTGGGCATGTCGTTGTTTACGTTGATGCTGGTCGTGGCCACCGTCTTGACCGGCGTCTGGTTCTGGTGGTCGAACCGCCCCGACCGGGGAGACTCGACCGACGTCGAGACGAGTTGGCATCAAATTGAAGTTCCAGCGACAAGGGGAACGGGGCTCATATGAACGCGCTGGGAACGCTCTTGCAGTATTTCGCCGCCCCATTCCAGCAGTTGCTGGCGGTTCCGCTGGAGATCGTCTCGACCCCCAAGCGGATTCTCGGGTTGTCACTTCCGAAGCGGGCGGCGATCCTGGTCTTTCTCGTCTTTACGCTGCTGGCCGCGGGAACATTCGCGCTCTGGTTTCGGCGGGATCACCCGCAGTCGGTGCATTTCTTGAGGGCGATCGGCGCGGTGACCGTATTGATCGTTCTGAGCTCGGTCGTCGTGCATTACATGGTCAAATCGTGGCTCGAACACGATGTGTCCGGGTTCCCCGATATCGACGATGCCTGGGGGCAGGGCGTCGCCGAGTTGGCCGCCGCCGGTTACAATCTGGGTGAGTTGCCGCTGTTTCTGGTGCTCGGCGTCCCGGAAGAAAGCTCGGCCAAGTCGCTGCTGGCGGCGGCGGCGGTGGGGGTGGACGTCAGCGCCGTTCCTGCCGGAGAGCGCACGCCCCTCAGGTGGTTTGCCGGTCCCAATTGCGCTGTCCTGGTCGTGTCTCATGCCGGACGGTTGAGCCGCTTGGTAGCGCGGGTCAAGGAGCCGCCCGACATGGCAATCGGCCCCTCGCCGGGCCAGGCCTTCGGGACGCTGCAGGTTCCCGATCGTTATGGAAATACGGCGGCGCCCGGATTCGGAGGAGGATTCGACGTCAGCGAGCAATTCAGCGGCAGTGGAGCGCCGATTTCCGTCGGGGGACAAAGCACGATCGGGGCTCCCGGAGTCCAGCCGGCCTATACGGCCGGTACGCTGACGCCCGAGAGCGGCGGGGGCGGAGGCCCCGAACCGCAGCATCGCGGAATCCCAGGCGGCCCTCGCGTCAGCCAGCGCTCGGCGCCCGTGGCGCTCACCAAAGAACAAGCCGAAACTGCCACGGCACGCCTGGAGCATGTCTGCCGCCTGTTGCGGCAAGAGCGCTTGCCGTTGTGTCCGATCAATGGAATTCTTGCCATCTTGCCCTTCGATCTGGTTTCACGGAGCGATCAGGAAGCCAGCGAAGTGCACAACTCGGTACGAATCGACCTGGCGACCCTGCGCGAGGGACTGCAGCTTCGCAGCCAGGTGGTCGTATTGTATGGCGGAATGGAGCACGAGGCGGGTTTCCCGGAGCTCAAGCGAAGGTTGGGGCCTAAGGTGTCGAGCGAACAACAGTTCGGCAAGGGTTATAATCCGCATTGTCCCGCGATTGACGAAGAGCTGGCGGCGGTGGCCCAACATGCCTGCGGCGCCTTCGAAGACTGGACGTACCATCTCTTCGCGCAAAAAGGCGAGCGGTTGTCGAACCCGCGCGGGAATCGCCAGCTCTATGCGCTGGTTTGCAAAATTCGCTCGCTGCAGCAACGGCTCGAAAACATCATCGTCAAGGGATTCGCCGCCAATGTCGATTCCGACGAAAAGCCGCACTTGTTCAGCGGTTGCTACTTCGCGGCAACCGGGGAAAAGGACGATCGCCGCGCGTTCGTCGCCGGAGTCTTCAAAAACCGTCTCCTCGCGCAGGACGAAGACGTGGAATGGACCGATGCGGCAGTCACCGACAACGATCGCTACCAATGGATCGCCAACTTGCTCGTGGCCGTCGACGTCGTGCTTATTGGCGCGATCGTGACCATGGCCGTGATGGGTTGGAATCGAGCGTGAGGCCCTATGACGCAGCCGAATGCAGCCCGCTCAGACGACGACCAGCCTCTCGCGCGAGACGTTGAGCAAAGTGCGCCGCAGGCCTCCGGCCCCAGCCGCGAACTTCTTGAACAAGTCGTGCGCCGGACCCTGGCCGAGCAGGAAGGGGGCGAAATTCCCTCGGCCCTGATGAGTGCGCTGCACGCCGTCGCACGGCGGCAGCGGGCCCAGTCGCAACCCTGGGACTCGGCGGCGGTGGAATTGGTCGAACAAATGCTCGAGACCTGGTTTCCTGGCAAGTCGCTGACGTTCGAATCGCGCCGGACGATGGCAACCGAGATTGCCGACGTGCTGGCGAATGACCCCGCCGCCGGCGCCCGGCTGCGGCGTTTCTGGGAACGGCTGAGCGAGGCGGCTCCATGACCGACTCGACCGACGTTTCTCACGCTGCGCTCGTAGAAAGCTGTCAGGGGCTGGTGCGATCGCTGGCGGTGCAGATCGGCCGCAAGTTTCACGGTTCATTCGAGCTCGACGATCTGATCGCCTATGGGCAGGTGGGCCTGGCGCAGGCCGCCAGGGATTTTCAACCCGACCGGGGGACGCAGTTTTCGACCTACGCGTACTATCGCATTCGGGGCGCGATTTACGACGGAATTTCCCGGATGAGTTGGGTCGGGGGGCGTCCACCGCAGGAAGTCCGATTTCAGCAGCAGGCAGGTGAGGTGCTCCAGCACGAGGCCGAACAGTCCGCGACGGAAGCGACTCAAGACGACGCCCGCTGGTTCGCGGGCGTAACCAGCCGGCTGGCTGTGGTGTATCTGGCCTCGGGAGCGACGGGGAAGAGTGCAATCGACGCGCAGCCTGCCGATACGGCGGCCCCTTCTGCTGTGATGCAGAACCGCGAGCTCAGCGAGAAATTGAACGACCTGATCGATAAGCTTCCCGACGACCAGCGCTCGCTGATCCGCCTGACCTACTTCGACGGCCTCACGCTGCACGAAGCGTCGCAAAAACTGGGATTCAGCAAATCGTGGGCCAGCCGACTGCACGCCAAATGCCTGGCCTCGCTGGCCCTCGACCTGCGCCAAGTCGGCATGGTCGATTGACGCCGGTCGGTCGGAATTCAGTCGTTAAACAGTGCTGGAGAGCCTGCATTCACAGCCTTGCATCCGGCGAGCGTGAAATTCGCACCCCCGTGTTCGATCCGTTTTGAAATGCCTTATTTTCCGCCGCGCGGCGTATATAATGACAGTTGATCGGGCTGCAGGAATCGTGGGCAGGCGGACAGGTGGCGGGAGCGGGGGCCGAATCGTTCAGCGGAACGACTTGTTCACTCGCCACTGGCAAAAAGAGAGGCGAATGCGATCGAGCTCGTCTCGAAACGTGCTTGACCCGTCTCAAAACCTGCCTGACGCGTCTCAAAACCTGCCTGACGACGCCCAAACTGGCCTGTTTGTGAAATGAGATCTTGATGATGCCCATGCAACTCAAAGCAATTGCTGGAAATCACTTGTGTTGGATTTCTGTGCGGGAAGTGGCCCTGGCTCGGATCGCGCCGATAACCTGGGGACGGAACGATACGATCGACGTAAGGTGCCGTGCTGTGGGCGGATGCGGCGTGAATTGGTCGTCGCCTTGAGCCGGCGCGCACGACCCGCATTATTCACAACGAAGGGTATGCAGAAACGGATTCCGATCCGTAGAAAGCGGGAAATGGCGCGGCTCGAAACTTCAAAACTCAATTCACCAGATCGTCGAACGGCCGGGGCACTTTGTCGCACCACCCTCAAATGACGGATGCACCCTGAAGCCTGACCTTTACCTGTTTTTTGACGTTTTTTCCTCAAAACCCTGATAGAATCAGGCGTTACGGGAAGAACCTTGGGGTCCGCCATTTCGACTGAACAGGACTTAAGCCATGCCATCGACTTTCGGATCGTTCGTCGTTCATCAGGATGCCATCGGTTATCACATCTCCCTGAACCTGCCGAAGCACCTCGATGAAACCCTGACCGAGCGAACTCAATACGCCGGTCCCCGCGTCATTATGCCTGAAACGGTCCCCGATCTCGACAAGTGGCTCGCGGCCAGGAGGAAAGAGGGGTTCAAGTTCACGAAAGGGAAATGAAACGGCGCGAGCCGATTCCGGAGATGGCACGACTCTCGGACCGATGCTACAGTCTGGTTTGGTGCCCGTGTCGTGAACTTTTCCTGAAATGCCCCGCTGATGCCGCTGACCGAACCTGCCTTTCAACGCTGCATCAATCCTGATTGCAGCCAGCAATATCCCGTCGTGGAAACGCTTACCGCGTGTCCGGCGTGCGGTGAGTTGCTCGACATCGAGTACGACTGGAACCGTCTGCCGGTCCCCGGATCTCTTCGGGAAATCGAAACCCGCTGGGGACGGCGTAACGAGCCGCTCGAGTTCAGTGGCGTGTGGCGCTTTCGCCAATTGCTTCCGTTCGCCCCCGACGACAAGATCGTGACGATCGGCGAGGGGCAGACGATTTTGCAGAATTCGCGCGCCGTGGCCGGCTGGTGCGGCATGTCGCCTGAAAGTCTGTTTCTGCAATACGAGGGGCTCAACCCGTCCGGCAGTTTCAAAGACAACGGGATGACGGCGGCCGTGACTCACGCCCATATCGTGGGCGCCAAACATGCCGCCTGCGCTTCGACCGGCAACACCAGCGCCTCGCTGGCGATCTTTGCCAGCACCACGCAGCTCTTCAAAGTGATCGTGTTCGTCGGCAGCGGCAAGATCGCCTATGGCAAGCTCTCGCAGGCGCTCGATTACGGCGCGAAAACGATTCAGCTTCAGGGAGACTTCGACGACGCCATGCGGCAGGTGCAGGATGTCTGCCGGCACGAGAAGATCTACCTCTGCAACAGCGTCAACCCGTTTCGCCTGGAGGGGCAGAAAACGATTATCTTTCGCATCCTCGAATCGCTGCGGTGGGAAGTCCCGGATTGGATCGTCGTTCCCGGGGGGAATCTGGGGAATTCGAGCGCGTTCGGCAAGGCGCTGGCCGAGCTCAAGCACCTGGGATTGATCGACCGCGTTCCGCGACTGGCGATCATCAATGCCCACGGGGCCAATACGCTGTGGCAATTGTACCAGAATCGCGACTTGCGCTGGGCCGGGGGTCGTCCGGATGCGGCGTTGATCGAGCGATTCTATGCGGATATGGAGAATGCCGGCCGCCGGGCGTCGACGCTGGCTACGGCCATTCAAATCAATCGGCCGGTCAATTTGAAGAAGGCGCTCCGCGCTCTAGACGTGACGGACGGAGTCGTCCGCCAGGTGAGCGATCAGCAGATTCTCGACGCCAAAGCGCAAGTTGGGGCGGGCGGCTTCGGTTGCGAACCGGCCAGCGCCGCCAGCGTCGCCGGCGTGCGGCTGTTGCGCAATGAAGGGCTCATCGCACCGAGCGACCGGGTCGTCTGCATTCTGACCGGGCATCAATTGAAGGACCCCACCACGACCGTCGCTTACCACTCCCGTGATCCCGAACAATTCGAAAAAGTGCTCGCTCAGAAAGGCGTCCGCGAGGCGCCCTATGCCAACAGCCCGATCGCCATTGAGAATGACCTCGGTAAGATCATGGACGTGATTCGTCGCGCAGAGTAGGCCACATCCATCCCACATCGGGCGAGTCAATAAACGAACTCCGGCTGCTCGATCCCCTGCATGACCCAGTGGTCGATTTCTCGCAAGAGCGCCCGGTGCGGTTCGCCGCCGGCGGTTGTCGTGAGTGTCGTGACATGCATTCCGGCGCTCCACAGCAGCCTGGCGCCGTATGCGGCATCCGCCAAAAGGGCCGCGTCATCCGCCTCGCTAACGCCCAGCAGCACGCGCTTGCCGCGCAGCTCGTCGTATTGCGAGAGCAACCGCGGCACTTCGGGCCAGGAGGACGACAGGGCCGCAATGCCGCCGAAGCAGCCAGGCTGACTGAGTCCAGTTGCCAGTGCCTGGGTGCCCGCCGCACCGCAGCCCAACAGGTACACCCGCTCGGTGTTCAAATGAAACTTTCGACGGAGGCGGAGGAATGTCTCGTGGAGTTGCTCTTCGATCCGGCCGGAGTCTGTCACCTCGATCGAGACGCCGAAGTAATTGCGATCGCTGATTTGCCGCATCCGACGGTCGAGCCGGCTCGGCGCCAGCCGAGACGTCTCGAGCCAGACGAGCAAAGGATAGGCATAGTTTGGCTCGTATTGATCGGGGACGAACACGTCGGTCAAGTCGCAGGATGGCACTTCGACGACCAACATGTCGCCAACATCACAATCGGTCACCAGATCACGCTCGGTCAAGGGACCCAGGTCGGAAGACATTTGGACAGCCCCTATGTCTTCCGCGGGTTCGCCAGATTGCGGGTGTTCGAACAATTCAGAGGAAAATCGCGAAATCATGGATGCGTGCTCCCGCTGGTGGAGGCGATGCGAACAATCGGGATCCCTTCGGAATCCAGGCCCAGAATCTGCTCAAAATCCCCGGCAGCCACTTCGGCCATGGGAAACAACCTGCCGGGGCATTCGGTCGACGCGGCGCGAATGTCTTTATGACCGACGACTTCCGTCGCCGGAATGTGGTATTCATTCCGCAGAGTCTGGACAAGCAGCTTCACGCTGCGCTTCTGCGCCGGGGTGGGGGGCAATTTCTCGAAATTGCCGACGAGACAGACCCCGATCCCGAGCTCGTTGTAGTCCTTGTTGGCGGAGCCCGCGTGTGCCCCCTGAATCTGGGTCCGCCAGCGAAAGGTCGGCTCGATGGCCCCGTCGGTCATCCCATCGCCGTTTCCGATCACGAAGTGATAACCGATTCCTAGCCAAGGATTGCCGTTCTTATCTTTATTTTTGACATGTGCGGCGTTGATGCTGTCGACGCTGCCAGCTCCGGTCGCCGTGTGGTGGATCACGATGTGCTTCCACGGTCGGGCCGCCACCGTCGGCTTCCACGGATTCTGCCCGGGTAAGACACGGTTCGTCGGCAGAGTTGGTGGAGGCACGGTTTGGTTCAAATTGGTCATCGCCGGATTCGTTCGAGGCGCGCTCATGGAGACCGGCGGAGGCAAAGATGACGGATGCGTGCAGCCGACCAGCGTCAGACCGACCAGCATCAATGCATGCATCATGAGACTCGTTCTGGCAGTCGTCACTCGTCGCCTCGCGAAGTGGTCGGCAGAATCCGCAAGTTCATTACAGATTTCCACTTAGCTCGCAGAAGTTGGTTTTCCGTCCCGAGCCGTGGACTGTACTGGCGAGTCGAAAACGTGTCAACGGCGGGATTTCGGCGATCGTTTTGACATGGCCTGCAAGGCGCGAATGTCAAAGCCTGGGCCGCGTGGACCGGCAAATTCAACACACCGCGCCCCCAAAAACTTTCTGCAATCGTCCGAATTTAAACCGCGCCTTTTCGTCAAATCCCCCATTTTCCGCGATCGATACGTTAGACCTTATTTGCGGCGAGTTTTCATGGCTGGTGCAGTTCCACCCAAGTTACAACAGGCTTTCCGGCACAACGGCAGGCTGGAAAGCGAGAACTACTTCCGCTACAAGAATTGAAGCCCCCTGTTCGACGACAGCCTGACGATTGAACAACTCTCCCACAGAGGATGCAGCATATGACGATTCCGATTCGCGTGGCGGTCACCGGCGCCGCCGGACAGATTGGCTACAGCCTGATTTTCCGCATTGCGGCCGGCGAAGCATTCGGCCGCAATCAGCCGGTGATCCTCCATCTGATCGAAGTCCCGCCGGCGATGGGGGGCCTCGAAGGCATTCACATGGAGCTCGACGATTGCGCGTTTCCGACTCTGGCGGGGGTCGTCAAGACCGATAGCGACCATCTCGAACAGGCGTTCAAAGACGTTAACTATGTGGTGTGCGTCGGGAGCATCCCGCGCAAGCAGGGCATGGAGCGGGGCGACCTGATCCGCATCAACGGGCCGATCTTTACGAGTACCGGGCGCGCCGTCGAATCCGCCGCTGCCAAAGACGTGAAGGTGCTGGTCGTGGGCAATCCGTGCAATACGAATTGCCTGATCGCCATGAACAACGCCCCTAGTGTGCCGCGTGATCGCTGGTACGCAATGACGCGGCTCGATGAGAACCGCGCAGTATCGCAATTGGCGCTCAAATCGGGCCGTCCCGTGGCGTCGGTGACTGGGCTGGCAATCTGGGGTAACCACAGCGCCACGCAATACGCTGATTTTTACCACGCGAAGATCGACGGCAAGTCGGCGTCGCAGGTGATCGCCGACGAGAGCTGGCTGAAGACCGATTTTCTGACGACCGTTCAGCAACGCGGGGCCGCCGTGATCAAGGCCCGCGGTGCATCGAGCGCCGCCTCGGCAGCCAATGCCATCATCGACAGTCTTCGCAGCATGTCGTCCCCCACGCCGGCCGGAACATGCTTCAGCGCAGCGATTTGCAGCGACGGCAGCTACGGAGTCGACGCCGGCCTGATCAGCAGTTTTCCTCTGACCAGCGATGGCAAAACGTGGAGCATCGTCAATGGTATCGAGCACAATGAATTCGCCCAGGATAAGTTGAACGCCACCGTCGCCGAGCTGCGCGACGAACAGAAGACCGTCGCCGATCTCTTTAAGAAGTGATATGACTGTTTCCCCCGAGCCGGTCGTCGTGCTGCTCGGAGGCGGCGTCGAAAGCACGGCGCTCGTCAAACAGTTTCTTGCCGCAGGAAGGTACGTGGCTCCCGTCCGCATGCATTGCGGCCTGATCTGGGACGACTGCGAATCCGCTTATGCGCGGCGGTTCTGTGAAGCAAACGCCGGCCCGAGTTTGGCTCCGCTCGTCGAGATTCATTTGCCTTTGCATTCGTTTCTGGCCGGGCACTGGGCGGTCACCGGGGTCGATGTCCCCCGCGCCGGAGCGGCCTCCTCCAATCTCGAAATCCCGCTTCGCAATCTGACGCTGCTTGGTTTCGTTCTGCACGGCGCACGGCGCCTGGCACAGGCCGGCATGTCACCGCCCGAAGGGTGGGCTCTGTCCACCACAGGAAAGGTAAGCACCGTCACGGCCCCGCGCGATGAGCGGCGCAGCCCACCCTACGGACGCCTTTCGGGGGCAATCACGCTGGCCCTGGGTACAACGGCCGACAACAACTACCCAGACGGTAGCCGTGCGTACTTCGACCAATGTGAGAAGATCCTGAGCCTGGAAGCGGGGCATCCTGTCATGATTCTCACGCCTCTCATCGAAATGACGAAGTTCGATGTGATCCGCCGTTCCGATCGCCAAACGCTGTCTTTGAGTTTTTCATGCGTCGATCCGCAGCACAACCTGCACTGCGGCCGGTGCATTAAGTGCGGCCGCCGTCAGGCCGCCTTTCGCGAGGCGCACGTCGACGACCCAACCCAATATGCGACGTGAGTCCGCCAAATCATGTCCGACATTTCGCCCCCCGACTTGCGCACAGACGTCGCGCACTATCATTGGGCGGGGCTTGATTTTATGCTCGACGAAGATGACACGCCCGTCTTCATCGAAGCCAACCGCGCTTCGCACATGCTGAGCGAGTATCTGCATTTCTTTGGCGACGACCGCCCGTTCGAGCTGACAGCCGCCGTGATGGATTCTGCCGCCGGTCCCCCGTGCCTCCTTTGGCGGCGAGGTGATCCCGCGCCTGATGCCGACGAAGACGCCAGCTTCATCGGCAAGTACCTGGAGCAGCGACTCAGTCGTCCGCCGGTCATCTGCAACGTCGAAGACAATCAGGAACCACGCGATGAATTGACGACGCGCGACGGCCGCTGCGTCCGACCGGGGAGCATCTTTCGCTGGTGGTACGGACTTCCCTGGAGCTACGAGCGCTGTGGAGTGACCGTTATCAATCCGAATGCCGTGTGGGTGACCGTGCGGGACAAGCTCTCGTGTGCGGCAACGCTGGCCCGCGCCGCCAGTTTTCGCGTCCCCTGTTCATTTGCCGTCGAAAATGCCGCCGATGTGAAACGGCTGCTCGTTGAACACGCCGCCGTGTTTCGAAACGGCTATGTCCTCAAGCCACGAGTCGGCTGGGGAGGTTATGACGTGCAGGTAGCAGACTGTGGAGAAGAACCGGGCGAATTCCCCGGCAATTATTTGCTATCCGAGCGAATTGTGCCACGACAATCCGACAGCCGGTTCTGGGAAGCACGAATGTTCGTCATGGCGGGAGTCTGCCTGGGAGGGCTCAAATATTCCAGCCGAAGTCCTCTCACCAACTATTGGCAAGGGGGCGTCCCCGGCAGGCTCGACGACGCGACGACAGCGCGCCTGGCGCCGGCCGCCCTCGAAGCCGTCGCCCGTCTCGACGCCGCCGCCGCGCGTGTGCATGCGCTACCGACGCCACCTTCGACGACACTGATTGACGTGAACTATGAACACCGCCGACCTCCGCAAACTCGATAATGGCCACGTCTGGCATCCCTTCACTCCCATGTTGGAACACGGGCGTGAAGAGACCCCCGTCATTGTCGCCGGCGATCGCTTCCATCTGATCGATACCGATGGCCGTCGCTATCTCGACGGAGTTTCGTCGCTCTGGTGCAACGTGCATGGGCACCGAGTTCCCGAAATCGATCAGGCGCTGCGAGATCAGCTCGACCAGATCGCCCACAGCACGCTGCTGGGGCTCGACAATGTGCCCTCCATTCGCCTGGCGGCCGCTTTGGTACGGCGGATGCCGGCCGGCCTCACGCGCGTGTTCTATTCCGATAACGGATCGACGGCGGTCGAGGCGGCGCTCAAAATCGCCTACCAGTATTACCGGCAACGCCGAACGCGCCCCGAGAATCGCGAGCTGTTCGTCTCATTCTCAGGCGCTTATCATGGCGATACGGTTGGCTCGGTAAGTGTCGGCGGGATCGAGCTGTTTCACGGTACCTATCGCGGGCTGTTGTTCAAAACCGTCAAAGTCCCGTCGCCGGCAATGCACCATGTGCCGGCCGGAAGCGCGCGAGCGACCTACGAAGCCGATTGCCTTGCCGAGCTGGAACGCACGTTCGAAACCTGCCGTGGCCGGATCGCCGGATTCGTGATCGAGCCGCTCGTCCAGGGAGCGGCGGGAATCCTGGTGCACCCCTCCGGCTGGCTGTCGCGAGTCCGGGAGTTGACGCGCGCTCACGACGTACTGTTGATTGCCGACGAGGTCGCCACGGGTTTTGGCCGGACGGGGACGTTTTTGGCCTGCGAACAGGAGCAAGTTTGTCCGGACCTCTTGTGCCTGTCTAAAGGAATCACCGGCGGCTATCTCCCGCTGGCAGCGACCATTGCGACCGATGAAATCTACGAAGCGTTTCTCGATGAACCGGCCGCCGGGAAGACGTTTTTCCACGGCCACACGTATACGGGTAATCCGCTGGCCTGTGCCGCGGCGCTGGCATCGCTGGAGCTGTTCGAAAAGAACCGCGTTCTGGACAATGTGCGCGAAACATCCACATTGCTCGCGCGGCGTCTCTCGGAGCTGGCCGATCATCCGCACGTAGGCGACATCCGCCAGAAGGGAATCATGGTCGGGATCGAACTGGTTCAGAACAAGGCCGGCCATGCGGCTTATAATCCGGCGGAGCGCATCGGCCACCGTGTCGTGCTGGCTGCGCGGGAGCGCGGCGTGATGATCCGACCGCTGGGAGACGTGATTGTCCTGATGCCGGCTCCGGCGATGCCGCCGCCGCTCGTCGACGAATTGTGCACCCAGACATTTGCCGCAATTGACGACGTTTGCCTAGCTGATCACGTGCTCGTGGCTGCCGGCCGTCTTGCCTAATGCGTTTCGCGGGTCGATGATCAGTCGCGATGCTTTCAGCACGAGGTTCCAGTCGACGGCTGAATGATCCGTGACGATCAGCACGCAGTCCTGACCGGCAAGGTATTCTTCAGTCAAGATCTGGCTCGTCAACCGCAGATCGTGTTTGCGCATCTTCGGCAGTTGGGGGATGTGGGGATCGTGATACGACAGGTCGGCCCCCAGATGCAACAGCTCTTCGATGATTTCGAAGGCCGGTGATTCGCGCGGGTCGTCGACATCTTTCTTGTACGCGATGCCGATGATGGCGATCTTGGCGCCGTGCACGGCGCGGCCGGCCCGATTCAAGCTGCGCATCACCTGATCGACGACGTATGCCGGCATCTTTGAATTCACTTCTCCCGCCAGCTCGATAAACCGCGTGTTCAGCCCGTAACGGCGGGCCAGCCATGT
>DASYAR010000022.1:0-1670 GCA_036501235.1 Planctomycetaceae bacterium | reverse complement strand
GTAACCATTAGCGCGCGGCTGCGCTAACGCGTGTTGATTCGGCTTTGCCGTCTGGCCGCTTCCTGTCCAGCACATCGGCCTTTTTCCACACTTTGGTCGTGAACAACTGCAATTGCAGGAGGGTACATGTCGTCGGATGTGGTGATCGAGACGCGTAACCTTTCGAAGGTGTATCGCGACTTTTGGGGTCGACAAAAGGTCCGGGCACTCAAGGCGCTGGACCTGGAAATTCGTCGCGGCGAGATTTTCGGCTTGCTCGGCCCGAACGGCTCGGGAAAGACCACGACCATCAAGCTGCTTCTCGGTCTGCTTTTTCCCACCAGCGGGCAAGCCCTGGTTTTCGGGCGCGAGGCCACCGAGGTCTCGAAGAACGAGCGGCTCGGTTACTTGCCGGAAGAATCCTATCTGTATCGATTCCTGAACGCGGAAGAGACGCTCGACTTTTACGGGCGATTGTTCAACATGCCGGCCGAGGTGCGGCGGCAACGCACGGCGGAGCTGATCGACCTGGTCAAGCTCAACGCCGCCAAGAAACGGCAGTTGCGCGAGTATTCGAAAGGCATGACCCGGCGCATCGGGCTGGCCCAGGCGCTGATCAACGATCCGGAACTGATCTTGCTCGACGAGCCGACCAGCGGTCTGGACCCTATCGGCACGCGCGAAATCAAGGACTTGATCCTCAAGCTCAAGAGCCAGGGCAAGACCGTGGTCATGAGCAGCCACTTGCTGGCCGACGTTCAGGACGTGTGCGATCGCATCGCCATCTTGCACCAGGGCGAGCTGAAGGAGTTGGGCCGCGTGGATACGCTGCTGACGGTCCGCGATGTCACGCAGATCCGCGCCGCCGGATTGACCGATGCCGCCAAAGACGAGATCCGCGCCGTCATCGAGCGGCACAATGGCGATCTGAAAACCATGGAAAACCCAACGACCACCCTGGAAGAATTGTTCCTGGCCATTGTCCGCGACAGCGAAGCGCGGCCTGGGCGCCGCGCCAAGGGAGAGACCGACGCCTAGGCCTCGAATGCCCGCCGGACAAATCCAGACATCTCGGCCGATCCTCGATCGGCATCCTGAACGACCCCAAGGCGGCCTGGCCCGCAAACTGCTGCCCCTGCGAACACCAAAGATCGCTGAAAACCTCGACAGCCAAAAACCACGACTAGCGCCGACGTATGGTTCTGACCGAAATCTACAACTTTGCCGCATGGCTGCCCCTCGCGGCCTTGCACTTCATTCTGATGGCCGGCCTGCTGACAATCGCCGCAGGGGGCATCAGCTTTCTGATCATGGCGTTTCGCTATGGCCCGTTGGTCGGCGGCGACATGACCTTCCGCGTGGCAACGACCGCACTGGCCGAGCTGGCACATACCTCGCCCCGGCGCGTTTGGGCGCTGGCCCGGCTGGCCGTGCAGGAATCGCTGCGCCGCAACGTGCTCGTCGTGTTGGGCGTGTTCGTGGTGGTGCTGCTGTTTGCCGGCTGGTTTCTCGACGACACGTCATCCGATCCCAGCACCTTGTACCTTTCGTTCGTGCTCACGGCGACGACCTATCTGACCTGGGCGCTAGGTGTGTTTCTGAGCGCCTTCAGCCTTCCGGCCGATTTCAAGACGCGGACCATCTACACGGTCGTCACCAAGCCGGTCCGTCCGGGGGAGATCGTGCTGGGG
>DASYAR010000021.1:0-11694 GCA_036501235.1 Planctomycetaceae bacterium | reverse complement strand
GCCGTCTTCAATGTTCTTCGCGACGGCGTCCTTGTCGGTCAGGAATACGTCCAGCTCCCGCGCGCCGATCACGCTCCGCAGCACGAGCTGTGATTCGCGGTACAGCGCCTGGCGGACGTCGTCGGTCTGACTGAGCACCCGGCGGGCGTCAGCGATCTTGTACGTGACGACCGCATTGAGGCGCAGCGTCACCTTGTCGGCCGTCATGATTTCCTGGCCACCGACGTCGACCATCGTCTCCCGCAGATCAACTTCGACGACCCGTGCGTCGGCCGGGCCCTTCCAGAAGGCGTACTCGCCCGGCGCCAGCGTGTCGGTGTAGCGGCCGTCAATGAACAGCACCCCCACGTGGTCGCGCTGGACCGCGCAGACATCAAGCACGCGCTGTACGGCCAGCGAGCGCACGATGACCTTGAATTCTTCATGGTCGAACCGCACCTTGCGGGCATCGACGATCTCGACGCGCACAACCTTCTGACCCGTCCAGTAGGCGTACTGACCTGCCGGCAGGATATGGCTGAAACGGTGATCGATCCACACGAGGGCCCGCTCATGGTCCTTCAGGTCAAGGACGACTGCGCGATCCTTGAGCGCTCTCGATTTTACGATCAGGTCGAGCTTCTCATGGACAAGCCATGGTTCGCGCTGCGAGACGACGTCGACGCGTAGCTTGTTCAGCGGGTCAAATCGCCAGTGCTTGCCGGCCGCGAGAAGGCCGTGAAAATCGCCTTCGCGGAACAACAGACCCATCTCGTAGCTGCGAATCTTGAAACGCTTGAAGAACAACATCATCCACCTCTTTCCGCGAGGAAAACACCCAGTGGCACCACTTGCCGCGACAACGGATTCACTCGATTTGAGCAATAGATAAAAGACACCGTCAGAGGGTGAAGCGTTCGTCGATCACACGCAGAAACGCGGAGAGACGCTTGAGCCGCGGTCTCGACCGGCGCTGGTGCGCTGCTGCGACTGCCTTCGTCTCAAATCCCGCTTCGAGACCCATCGGCAATCGCGTTCACGCACCCTGTGCCGGGCGAGCGCTGCGGCGGAATCCGCGCCCTGCAGAGCGTCCGCACGTGTTGCCGTTCCGGCTGGAAAACCAGCCGAAACGGCCGACCGAAAAATCGTTCACCCCCCTTCGGCTTCTTGGTCGAACAGGCCGGGGGGCCCATTCGGTGGAGTCGGTTACCAGCCGACTGGTTGGTGTTTGGTACGGGAGTCGAACCCGCGACAGCCAGATTTGCAGTCTGGTGCTCTACCACTGAGCTAACCGACATTGATGCCGCCCGTTCAGAAACCATGTTCGGAACGCACAAAGCCGAATCCGGAATCCGCGATTGAATGCGGTGAACCGGCGGCCTGTACGCCGCTGGAAGGACGACGCCAACGAGCTTGCCTGATAAAAGACGCCGGCGGGAGCCGAACCCGCTTAAAACTGTTTTGCAAACAGTTGCCTGACCGTCTGGCTCCAGCGTCGAAAGAGACTTGAGACATGAGGCTCGAGACTTGAGTACAAAGGCCGCGGTACCGCAGTCGTTACGATTTTCCTCAAGCGTAAACACGTGATCCCGTCCCTTACTCATGCCTCAAGTCTCGAGACTCACTCCTCAAGTTCCACGTTCCAGTAGGCCTCGCTCACGAAGCGGGCCCAACTGTCGATCCGCACGTCGCGGGTTGCGTACAGCGGTCTCCAGACCGGGCGAACCGGCGGCTTTCGCAGAGGCATCCGGGCCTGTTCCGGCGTGCGATCGGCCTTGCGGCTGTTGCAGCCAATGCACGCCAGCACGCAGTTTTCCCACGTCGAGATACCGCCCTGCGCCCGCGGCAGGACGTGGTCGAGCGTGAGCTCTTCACTTCCTGGCTGCGAACCGCAGTACTGGCACGTGTACCGGTCCCGCTTGTAGATGTTCCGCCGGCTGAACGTGACGGCATTTATCGGAATCCGGTCGTAGTGCGTGAGTGCCACGACTTCGGGAACCCGCAAACGCAGCCGAACCGCCTGGATGAACGGCTCGTCCCGTTGCGGGACAAGTCGCGACCAGTCGGACCAGGTGTAAAGCTGGTAGTCGAGCGGATCGACAACGCGGGCGTTGTCGTTCCAGAGCAGGACGAGCGAGCGTGACACAGGGGCCACGCCGACAGGTTGCCAGCTCCGGTTGAGAATGAGCGTCGGCCGCTCGAGAACTGCACTGACCATGATGCACCTTTCAGACGAAATGACGAATTCTGCACTTCCAGCACCCCGACCAGGATTCGAACCCGGAACACCTCGGTAGAAGCGAGGGATGATTTCCTTTTCACCATCAGGGCGGGTGAAGTGGACCCATCGGGAATCGCGCCCGCCCGGTCGAATTTCGAAAGGGCCGGTTTGCAGGACCGGCGTCTTCCTGTTGGACGATGAGCCCGTTTCTCAGCGGAAGCCGTGGGAGTCGAACCCACAAACGGGTTTCACCCGCCACCTGTTTTCGAGCCGTTTTGTACTACCGCGGCCCGAGCCTCATTCCTTCCTCACCGGTCGGCGGCCGGGCCTTGCTTCCGGCCGGATGACTTCCTCAACTTGCAGTGATTGGTTCGGGGAGAAGGAATTGAACCTCCATCTCCTGGTTCAAAAGCAGGCGGCCTACCATTAGCCGATCCCCGATCGGAGCTGCGGTGACAGGAATCGAACCTGTGTCCGGGCGGTTAACAGCCGCCTGCCCGTACCAGCACGGGCCCCACCGCAATGTCGTCGGCATGGTCAGATTCGAACTGACGATCTCCTGCGCCCAGACTCCATGAAAAAAACCCGATGTCGCTGTGACACCGGGCTTTGGGAATTGCTCGTGGGCTTTGAGGCCGGGTGTCACAAGCGCAGAGGATACACGGAGAGCGTATTCGCCGGTTGATCGGCGAAGGGCCGTGTAAAACACCCTGCGGGTAGAAAACTCGACCTTAGGCACAACATGGCAGGCAACCTCTTGTGGTTTGTTCGAAAGGATACGTCAGTCATCGCGACGGCGTGCTGTTGTTTCCTGTGCACCTATGAGACGCGGTATGACACGAAAAGGTTCACTGAAATCTCGAAAACAGCGGCATAATCGGACGAAGCAAACCGAATCCGGCAGACTTTGCGCCGTGCGACCATTCTTCGCTGATTGCCGCATCGGAACTCTCCGATAGATTAAGGCAGCAGCAAAAACATTGCCGCTTCCTCGTCCTCCACCCCGTTCGCTCGCCTGCGCGCCCTGTGCGTGCGCCCGAACGATGTCCCACCTGCATGAATGGAGACGTCTATGGATGCAACCGTTGCGTTTGCCGCGTTGTTAATCTACTTGTCCGGCAGCCCACTCGGACAACAATACGGCCTATCGCTCTCGAAAACGCCAGTCGCCCAACAGACATTTATCGAAGTGAATCTCGCTGATCCGGTTAACGAGCAGAAAGCCGAGATTGCGAACGGCAAAGCCGCGGAAGGGGTCGCAGATTCCGTCATCGAGTCGCCGGTCGCCACTGCGGAGCCGGTTGCGAACCCGATTGAATCTCTGGACCAGATCGAACCGTTGTTTGTGGAAGAGGTCGCAGTCGCACCGGACACCGACACATTGGCTGTCGAAGTCGTGCCGCTTGTGCCGCAAGCAATTGCTGTGCAGCCTGATGAACAGAACTCGGAGTTGGACGACGCGATCGAGCCGGCGACTGTCGAAGATGATTGTACCGAGCTGGATGTGGAAAGCCTGTTGAATCGAAATACCCACCGCGTGGCCGCGCGTCAATTACTCGAGTTCTTGCTGACGCCGCTGAGGGCCGGTCGGGTCGTGCAGCAGAGTGGGAATCCCGAGGCTGCTGACGAGACGGTGATCACAGCGAGTCCCGAACCGACCGAGCCCGCCAGCCCGACTGCGGAACTTTACGATGTGCCTCCACAAATCATCGTGGACGACGTCCTGCCGGCCAACGACGTTCCTGTCATCCATGAACGGCAGCCCGTGGTGATCGAGCAAGACGCCCGTGATCAGGACAACACGATCGCTGAGCCGGTCATCGGCCCGAACGTGGAGAAGAATCAGCCGGTCGAGGAGCAATTCGACGCGATCGACCCGGTGTTTACCGAAGCCGCCGCTTAGATTCGGGCACGTTGGGATGAGTCAATCCGGCGTTCTGAATTTGTCGTCGACAGGGACCTGGAATCCGTTCGCCAGACGGTTTGTCATGTTGGCGGCGCCGACGACGCCTAGCAATTCGCCATACATTCCGTCGGTCATGCCTTTGGAGATCGCAGCCGCGCGGTGAGAGGCGATGCAGTAATCGCAGCCGTTGGTCACGCTGACGGCGATATAGATCAGCTCACGGACGAGCGGATCCAGCTCTCCTGGCCCTGCCATCACTTCCTTGAGCAGGGCCCAGGTCCGTTGAAGAGTCGGCGGATGATTGGCGATGGCTTTCCAGAAATTATTGATGTCGTTCGTCTTGCGCGTGGCCCGAATGTCGTCGTACACTTCGCGGACCAGTCCGCTGCTGTGTTCGTATTCGATCAGGGGCTGCATGGTACCATTCCTGTGGCGAAAACATAGGATTTTTGAATGCTCTGTTGTTGAACCTGATCTATAAAAAAAGACGGTTCCGGCGGGGGTTCTGTTGGGGGAAGGGAGGGGATAGTGGGAAGTGAATTTTGGGTAGGATCAATTGTGCAACAGGGAGGTCTCTCAGGTCTCCCTGTCTTTTCAGGTCATACGGGATGACCTGAACACACTTCTACTTAAGTTTCCCCCGGGGTCAGAACCTGCCGGAACCGTCTTATACTCAAGCCGAAATTCGCAGTTGCATTTCCTGGGCGTTCAGGGCCACGATGGCAATTCCATATTGGTCCGCCAGACGCAAGACTTCGTCCCGATCGAGGACGATCGTTTTTTCGCTTTCAATGGCCAGCACTTTGGCGCCGGCTTCGTGCATCGTATGCACCGTCTGCATGCCGATCGTGGGGACGTCGAACCGCATATCCTGCTGCGGCTTGGCCACCTTGACGACGGTAAAGCCCCCCCGGCGGCACAACTCTCCCGCGCGGAGAATGCACTCGTCGGTGCCTTCGATGGCTTCGATGGCCAGGACCGCCGTATCTTTCACCATCACGCTTTGCCCCACGTCGAGCCGTCCCATTTCCTTGGCCAGCTCCCAGCCGAAATTGATGTCTTTCCATTGGCTCGGACTGGGCTTGCGGCGGGTCAGAAATCCGTGATTCACGAGCAACTCCGAGCAATAGTTGAGGGCCGAATCGAAGGTCAACTGGTCGCGTTCGAATTCTCGAATGACGGCGAGCAAAAGCGTGTCGTCCTTCTTGTCGCGGGTGGCATAACTGAGCCACATGTGCAGCGTGCGCCAGTCGGGAAGCACGCGCCAGAACAGGTACGGGCGGAAGAGCACCCGTTTCTCGAATTTGCCCGCCATGACGATCCTGTGCACGCCCGCCCGGCGAAACAGCCGGATGCCGCGCCCCAGGCGGGCCACTCCGGCCGTCATGAAATCGTCGCAATGCGGAGCGAGCTCGTCCTCCGACGCCATGCCCTCGATGCCGATGCAGAACACGCGCTGTCCCTGGCGCCGCGCGGCCTGCGCGAAGGCGATCGGAAACCTGCCGCTGCCGGCCAGCAAGCCGAGCGGCCGATTCGAAGGTGTCGCGGATCGGAGAGTCTCATCCATGAGAAGCGTCGTCGGTCCAGTCAGGGTTCAGTGCTCTGGGCAGAGAGTTGTTCGATTAATCGGTCCAGTTCTTCCACTCGGGCCTCCAGGTCGCGCAGGCTCTTGCGCATCTCGGGAAGCTTCGAAGTCACCATCAAAATGCGGAGCTGTTCCTGCTCGGGACGCGATGGATACCCAATCTGCGTCTCTCCATCGGGAATCGACTTATGGACGCCGGCCTTGGCCCCCAACGTGCACCCGCGGCCCAGGTGCACGTGATCGGCGATTCCCACCTGCCCGGCGCAGCGCACGTAATCCCCCGTGGTGACCGACCCGGCCAATCCCACCTGCGATGCAAACGCATTGTGCTTGCCCAGCTCGCAGTTGTGTCCGATCATGATCAAATTGTCGAGCTTCGTCCCCTCGCCAATCGACGTGGGGCCGATCATCCCCCGGTCGATCGTGGTGCAGGCCCCGATTTCGCAATCGTTGGCGACCTCGACCCAACCCAGTTGGGGAATTTTCTCGAACCGTCCGTTGCGAAACCGATAACCGAAGCCATCTGCTCCCAAAACGGCCGAGGCGTGGACGATCACCCGGTCGCCGAGTCGCACGTTGGGATAGAGCACGGCATAAGGATAAAGCGTGCAATCGGTTCCGACGCGACAGCCACGGCCGACGCACACTCCGGGAAAGAGAACGCAACGACTGCCGATTTCGACGTCGTCGTCAACGAAAGCCCCGGGAAAAATCTGGCAATCGGGACCAATCTTGGCGCTCCGACTGATGCGGGCATCGGGCGAAATCCCGATCTGGGCGGGTTCAGGCTGTGGGCGAAATTCGCGAGCCAGTGTGATGCAGGCGTCTTGCGGGTCATCCACGAAAACGAGAGCCGCGGCAATGCCTTCCAGCTTGTCGTCGCGGCGTTTGCGGGAAACGAGACAGGCCCCGGCACTCGAGGATCTCAGCAAACGCAGGTGTCTGTCGTCGCCCGCGAACGTGATCTCATGCGGCCCCGCTTTACGGATCGCCGCCACTCCCTGAATCGCGAGCGAGGCGTTTCCGTGCACCTCACCCCCGACGCGCAGCGCTAATTCTCCCAGAGTCGGCAAACTCATCGTGGCATCCTTTCCGCCGGGAGTTGTAACCGAAACTCAGCGACCGATGCAAGGTCGATCCGGCAATCTGGGGAATTTAGCACGGGCCTCCGCCGGCGCATGGCCGACGGATCACAGAGCTTGCCAGCGACGGCCCTGGCCGAGTGGTCCTACCGCGCTCGCGGTATTTAACGTCCAGCCCGTCGTGGCCATCGCTGGTTCTCCGGCTCCGATGACGTTTTCACGACAGCCGCGCTCTGGAATGCTGCGCGGCGGCAATCTCGTTCACGCTCTGACGCCGCCACACATTTCCCCACTCCGTTTTTTATTTACCCCAAAGTCCCGCTGCAAATTCCTCCGCATTGAATCCGACAAACAGCCGGTCGCCGGCGCGGGCCGTGGGCGCTCGCAGATTGCCCGAGGGGCCGATCAACAGTTTCTTCAGCTCGGCATCACTGGGCGAGTCCGACCCCATATCGAAATGGACAACCTTTTTCCCGCGGGCCACGTACAGATGGCGTACCGAACGCGCCAACCGCACGGCCTCGGCCGGGCTCTTCCGCTGTTTGCGGGCGTCAATTTGTTCGGTTACTGCAGCGCCACATTCTTGCAGAAAGGCATCGGCCCGCTGGCACGTGATGCAGCCGTTGCGGCGGTAATACCAGTCAACCTGCGGTTTCTTGCTCATGTCTTTCCATTCTTCCCGACCCAGTGGTCGAACCATTCCACATTTCGTTGCATGGCGTCAAGCTGCATCTTGGGTTCCTGCAGACCGTGCGGCTGCCGGGGATACACCACCATTTTGACCGGAACGCCCTGACGTTTCAGCGCGTTGTGCAGCTCATAACTCTGCGAAATCGGCACGCGCACGTCTTTGTCGCCGTGCTGGATCAGCGTCGGAGTGGAAACCCCCTTGATGTGAAACATCGCCGAATGCGCCTGCCAGCGATCGAATTGGTCCCAGTACTCGCCTCCCATGTAATCGGGAATGAAATCGCTGATGTCCGCCGTGCCGGTGAACGACATCAGGTTCGTCACGCCGGCGCCGACCGAGGCCGCTTTAAATCGCTTGGTTTGCGTAATGATCCACGACGTCATGTATCCGCCATAACTCCAGCCCATGACCCCTAGCCGTTCCGGGTCGGCAATTCCCTGTTCCACGAGCGCATCGACGCCGCTCATGATGTCGCGGTAGTCCCCCGCGCCCCAATCGTTGTAGTTTGCATAGCGAAATTCCCTGCCGTAACCGCTCGAGCCGCGCACGTTGCAACGCAAGACGGCGTAGCCTTTCGAGGCGAATACGGCGATCGGGTAAGGGGACCGCCCCACGATGCAATTCTGCGTGAAGACCCCCGTCGGCCCGCCGTGCACGATGACCAGCAGCGGGATTTTTTCTCCGGCCAGATGCGCCGCTGGCAGGGTGAGCAAGCCTTCGATCTCGCGGGCGTCCGACGATCGCCACTGCACCGTCGACGTTTTTCCGAGGGGCGCCGGCGGGAGCTCCTGCACAGTACCCACGTCCTGCGGCTTGAACGTCGCCAGCGAGCTTAAGTGAGCCTCGGGCGCCCGGTCGGGCGTTTCTGAGACAAACCCCACGTGCGTGTGCGTGCTGTTCACGGTCGGTTGCACGACCATCAAGCCGGCGGGAGAAATGTCAATTTGCGGTGATCCGTCGGCCGGCAGGGCGCTGAAGCGGTGAATCGTCCGCTGGACCTCGGAAATCAAAACGCTTTCGCCACCTTTCGACCAGCCCACGATCGCCGGCTTGAGATCGAAACTTTCCGCCAGAGGCCGCGGATCGTGGCCGTCGGGCTTCACGACGAACACGCGCGATGCAAAGGCCCATTGCGGCGGAATCTCGCTGGCGGTGTAGGCAATCCAGCGGCCGTCGGGAGAATAGACCGGTTGCGTTTCAGCAGCCTCTGTGGCCACGACGGGGGTGACCCGGGCCGTCGCAATTTCAACCAGAGACACGTCGGTTTTCTGCCAATCGTCGACTTGCGGCGAAGGCTGATGCGTGAAGACGATGCGAGCGCCGTCAGGAGACCAGTCGAAATTGCGCCCCCCCAACAATCCTCCGACGTGCAGGTCGCCTCCCGTCAGGCGTCGGACGGAGCGCTTCCCTTCAGTATTGACCGCGACCGGCACGAGATACAACCGCGATCGCTTCTGGTTTTCATAGACGACGAATGCATCCCGTTTTTCGCGTTCGGCTTTCTCGTCGGCATCGGTCTTGGGATCGGTCATCAAGAAGGCAATCTGGGCGCCGTCGGGCGACCAATGAAACGCAGTGATTCCCCCTTTCTCATCGGTCAACTGTTCGGCTTCGCCACCATTGACGGGAATCCTCCACAGATTCGATTTCGGCCCGGCGCGGGGGGTCAGAAAGGCGATCCATTGACCGTCCGGGCTCCAGGCCGGATTAGTGGCCGATTTCTCCCCCCGGGTGAGCTGGGCCGGATGGGCAGCCCCGGGGGACGATACATAAACCTGCGACAGCCATTCACTGTGCTCGCCGTCCAGAGAGGGGGTCGACACCGAAAATGCCACGCGCTGGCCATCAGGTGAGATGACCGCTTCGGCGACTCCTTTGGCCTTCAGCATGAGCTCCGGGGTCCATCCAGTCGGCTTGGGATCTGCCGCTCGCAGTCCGCCGGCCGGCGCCAGGGAGTAGATCAACAGAAGGATCGCCGCCGGGCATCTGTATTTCTTCATTGCTTGCTCATTATCCATCTCTGACGCTCTCATAACTTCCCCGCCCAGCTTACAGGTTTGGCAATGGTTTTCAAACGAACTGGCCTCGATCCATCTGGAAGAATCAGGTAGGTTTCCGGCCTGCCGGTCGGGCGGTCATGCCAGACGGAAGGGATGTCGCGCGTCCTGAGGGCGCGCCGCCTGCCCGCAGCCGGAATCAGCCACAGCTTGCAAGGATGCCATGTCTGCGACGCTTGTCACCACCGAATGCGAGGGGCCGGTCACTCGGATCGGTCGAGCCGTCGTAGATGCCAGCGTCGCCATCGGCGAGCTGACTCTGTTCTTCTTCCAGATGCTGGGATGGATGCTGACCCGTCTGCCACGCCGTCCCGTACTGTTTTTGTGCATGTACCAGATCGGCGTCCAAAGCCTGTCGGTGGTGATGGTCACGGGAGGATTCATCGGCATGGTCATGGCCGTGCAGTCGTACGATCAGTTTCGGTTCATGCACCTCGAAACCAACCTGGGCGCGGTGATCAATATCTCGCTCGTTAAGGAATTAGGACCGGTTCTGGCGGCCACGATGCTGGCCGGCCGCGTCGGCAGCTCGATGGCCGCCGAATTGGGAACGATGAAAATCACGGAGCAGATCGACGCGCTGAGCGTTCTCGGGGCCAACCCGCTGCATTACCTGGTAGTCCCCCGGTTTCTGGCCTGTGTGCTGCTGATTCCGCTGCTGACGGTGATGGCGGACGCCGCCGGCGTCGCCGGCGGCTGGCTGATCTCGACGCAAGTCTGTGGGATCGACAGCCTGCACTACTGGAACCACACCGAAGACTACATCGGTTCGTTCGAACTGTTCAGCGGATTGGTCAAATCGGTGTTCTTCGGAGCGGCGATCGCCGTCGTCTCGTGCCAGCGCGGGTTCCATTGCCGCGCCGGGGCCGAAGGCGTGGGCCGGGCCGCCACCGAAGCGTTCGTGTACTCGTTCGTCGCCATCCTGACGGTCGATTTCTTCCTGGGGATCATCTCCAACGGACTGTATCCCTTGCTGGTCAAATAGGAATTCCGCATGGTCGCCGCAGAATCGCTCATCGAGTTTCGCCACGTCAGCCGCCGGTTCGGCATGCAGGAAGTTTTGCGCGACGTGTCGTTCAGCATTCGCCGGGGCGAATCGGTGGCCATCATCGGCGAAAGCGGCTGCGGCAAGAGCGTGACGCTGAAGCTCATGATCGCGCTCCTGGCCCCCTCGCGCGGGGAAGTGCTGCTCGACGGCCGTTCGCACCACGAGCGAAGCGAGAAAGAATTGACTCGCGAACGCCTGCGGTTCGGGTATGTGTTTCAGCAAGCCGCGCTGTTCGACAGCATGTCGGTCGAAGACAACGTGGCCTTCGGGTTGCGCCAGAACACCGACCTCTCTGAAAGCGAGATTGCCGGGATCGTGCACGATCGACTGCATGAGGTGGGGCTTCCCCCGTCGGTCTGTAAGAAGAAGCCCGCCGAGCTGTCGGGGGGGATGAAGAAGCGCGTGGGCCTGGCACGGGCCCTGGCGATTTCGCCCGAGATCATGCTCTACGACGAGCCCACGACCGGCCTCGATCCGATCATGACCGACGTCATCAACGAATTGATCGTGCAGGCCCGCGACCGCCGGCCCATCACCAGCATCGTCGTCACGCACGACATGGTCACGGTGGGACGCACGGTCGACCGGGTGATCATGCTGTATCCGTTGCCACGATTGGCCCCCGACGAAGCGCAAATCATCTTCGACGGCACTCCGTCGGAGATATTTTCGGCGGAGGACCAGCGCGTGTATCAGTTCGTTCACGGCCAGGCGGGCGAGCGGCTTCGCGAACTGGCGTTGAAATAAGGAACTGGGACATGACCGAGCGGCAACTGCAATTTCGAGTGGGGCTCCTGGTGATCACGGCCGGCATTGTCGCCGCGGGTCTCGTGTTCCGCTTCGGTGAAATGCGCTGGTTGTGGGAGAAGAACTACGTGATCGGCGTGCATTTCGAGCGTGCGCCGGGCGTCGAGCGGGGCACGCCGGTGCGAAAGAACGGGATCCTGATCGGCTCGGTGCGGGGAGTCTCCTTCGACGAAGCCCGTGGCGGCGTCAACGTCACTTTGGAGATTCGAGAGCGGTTTCAGCTCCGCAAAGATAGCGAGCCCATGCTGACCCGTTCACTGCTCGGCGACGCCACGCTCGAATTTTCCGCGGGCACCGGCCGTGAATTGCTTAAACCCG
>DASYAR010000020.1:0-2389 GCA_036501235.1 Planctomycetaceae bacterium | reverse complement strand
AAACCTTTTACTCCGCACTCCGAATTCCGCATTCCGAACTCGTATCATGTCTCGCCGGGCACTACTCCTCAGCACGCTCGCCTACCACTGGCGCACGAACCTTGCCGTGTGGCTGGGAGTCGTCGTCGGCACGGCCGTCATCGGCGGCGCGCTGATCGTCGGTGATTCGGTCCGCGGCAGCCTGCGCGACATGACCCTCGCGCGACTGGGGCCGGTCGATTTTGCGCTCACCGGTCCGCGGTTCATCACCAGCGATTTGGCGAAGTCCATCGGGACGGATCCGTCAGGCGATGAGTGGAAAATGATGGCCGCCATTTTGCTGCCAACCAGTGCCGAAAAACGCAGCAGCGACAGTTCCCGGGTATTAGCTCGCGCCGGAGGCGTGAACCTGATCGCGCTGGACGCCAACGACTGGCCTATTCTCGTAGCAGGCGCAACGGCTCCTCAGGATGGCGATCTGGTGATCAACGAGCGATTGGCTCACGACTTAGAGGTGCAGGCGGGCGACGAAGTGTCGCTCTCGGTCGAACTGCCCAGCGACATCCCCCGCGACGCGCTGCTCGGGAAGAGCGACGAATCGTCCGTGCAGATTTCGCTCATCGTGCGCTCGGTGCTGCCTGATACGGCGATGGGGAGCCGGTTTGGCCTGCATCCCGATCAGCAGATACCGGCCAATGCATTCGTATCGCTGAATATGCTCCAGGAGCGATTGGGGCTGGATGGATCGCAGGTGAGCCGGCGCGACCGGCAGCGCAATGCCGCACGTGTGAACACGCTTTTCGTCTCAGTTTCGGGCGACAATGGGGGCCACGTGCGGGCTGAAACTTTCAATCAGTTGCTGCACAAGCATTGGCGACTCGATGATTTACACTCGCGGATCGCGACCAACGACAAATTCGGATATCTGTCGCTCGAAAGCGATCGGATGATTCTCGACCGATCGATCGCCGGGGCGGCCTGGGAAGTCGCCCAAAGCGAGAAACAGGCAACCTCTCCCGTGCTGGCATACATCGCCAACGAGATCAGCCTGGTCGATGCGAACGATCGCGAGAAAAAGTCCGATGACCGGCCCCGTTACAGCCGGTATTCGATCGTGGCCGGCCTCGATCCGGCCGTTCTGGCGCCCGGCGCAGCACCCCCCTTCGGTCCATTCCAATATCAGGCGCCCGATTCTCCTCCTCCCCTCAGGGAAGGAACGATCGACCGGGGAGATGGCGTCGGTGAGATCATCCTCAACGAGTGGCTCGCAGAAGACCTGGGAGCCAAAGTCGGCGATCAGGTACGGTTGACCTATCACCTGGTGGGGTCGCATGGAGAATTGCCTGAAGTCGAGCGGCGATTCGCCGTTCGCGGCATCGTGGCTCTCGAAGGAACGGTCGCCGCCGACCGGGGCTTGGTCCCCGAAGTCCGTGGCATTACCGACGTCAACAGCTTCGACGAATGGAACGCGCCATTTCCGATGAAAAAGGTCACTCCCCGCGACGACGAATACTGGAAGAAGTACCGCGCGACCCCCAAGGCGTTCGTGAGTCTCAAAACGGCACAGCAATTGTGGCAGAGCCGGTATGGCGATCTCACCTCTTTCCGATTTGCGCCCGTGTTCGGGAAATCGCTGGACGAGTCGCGCGAGATCGTCATTCGTAAATTACTCGAGCAGCTCAAGCCGGAGGAACTGGGCCTGGCATTTCAGCCCGTCAAGGTGCAAGGGTTGGCGGCCGCTGCGGGGACGACCGATTTCGGCGGTCTGTTCATCGGCTTCAGCTTCTTCCTGATTCTGTCGGCGATGATTTTGATCGGGCTCTTGTTCCGGCTGGGCATCGAGCGCCGCGCGGCCAACGTGGGCCTGCTTCTGGCGACAGGGTTTTCTCCTCGACAGGTCGGATCGCTCCTGTTGGCGGAAGGGGCGATCGTCGTTGGCGCCGGTGGAGTAGCTGGTGTGCTGGCCGCCGTCGCGTATGCCGCGCTGATTATCTACGGTCTCAAAACATGGTGGATCGGTGCAATCGGAACGCGATTTCTGGAATTGCACGTCTTGCCGACGAGTGTGGCAGCAGGGGCTGCGATGGCCGCGGTCGCAGGGATGATGGCGATCTGGTTCGCCGTTCGTCGGTTATGGAAGCTGCCGCCGCGCCGCTTGTTGGCCGGGGCGACTCAACCCGCGGATCTCGCTGGAGAGCAAGGGCGCCGCGGCCGCAAGACGATGCGCACCGCGCACTGGCTCGCGGGCGTTTCGGCGATCTTGACGCTCGCGGTAGTCGTAAAACTCGTCCCCGATCGCGAGGCTTTTGCCGGGTTCTCATGTCCTACGATCGTGTTTTTCCTCGTGGGGATGAACACACTGGCGGCAGGCTTGGCCTATCTGGCCGCCTGGGTCGACTCGGACCAGGTG
>DASYAR010000019.1:0-5054 GCA_036501235.1 Planctomycetaceae bacterium | reverse complement strand
TCCCGATATGATTCGGTCCGCGGTGATCTTCGAACCATCGTCGCTTGCATTTCCCAAAATGCGAAGCTCGTCGCCAGGCTTCAGTTCGGAGAAGGAACTGGACTTCGCATCGGAATATTTCACCGACGTCGTCGCGTATCGGGTGAATTGCGTGCTCGGGCCAGTGACGACGGTCACAGTTTTCGGGCCCGCCGGTGTGCGTTCGGTCATCGTGAGTTGATTCGTGGATGGATCGATTGCGGCCAGGACGCCGCGGCTTCCCCGCTTCTGCCAGTCGGCCAATTCCGATTCGTGCTTCTGCTGCAGCTCGCCTGCCGTCATTACAATGACGATTAAGGCGTCAAGTTTTGGAGCGGATGGGTCTTTGTGGCCCCGCGCCAGCAAGCGATCTCCCACCGCGATCTGCGAAACATCGATGGTCTGCGCTTTTTTCAGATCTTTTTCGCCGGGGGGTACTTTGAGAAAGCGCCGCGTATTTTGGCTGTCGACCGTGAATTCGGTCCCGCTCTTGTCGTCCTTTACGTTAAAAGTCTTATTTGCGGAATTTACTGCAGTGACCGTCCCCAGCACCTGATCGAGCGGCGCCCTTGCGGCCGGTTGCGCAGTCTGCTGGGCGCAAAGCGGCACGCCGGCAAGAGCCGTCAAAACCAGGAAGGCGGCGGCGACTGAGATTCGTACCCGATTACGAATAAAATACATTTGACTTCTGGGCGGAATTCGCACAAACCTGGTTACGCCACGCGACGAGATAAAGACCCACAGTTTTTGTAAAGACTTGTCCCGGCGCCACGATCGCGAGGCGGATACTAGAGCCCGAAAACGCAAATCTCCGTCAGCACCAGAGCATTCGTGGAGGTTAACATTCTCACATTTCGCCCACGGCTTAGGTTTGGGTGAACACGTGCTCTACGTCGAAAATCGTTTTTGTAGCTTTGCGGCGAATAACGAGTAGCGGCGTGAAATCAGCAGGGTTGCGGCCCGGGCCCGCGCCGGTTATGACCATAGTGCCCGGCTCCCCTTTCACATGCAATGTTAACTTTGTGTTCCCTTGAACCCATTGCGCGGTCCAAGGGTCATCGGTCGTCGCCTGTGCGATTCGGGTGATGTGCTGATAACCGTTTGTATCGCCGAGAGCGCCCTGTTGCGGAGTCGTGACGACCGAGACGGTCAGCGTTCCGGCGGAATGAAAAGCCCACTCGTAAAGATGCTTGGTTTCTGACTCACAGATGAATTTATCCGCGACGTTCGTTTTCTTCAGCAGCAACTCGCGCCGCAAACTCACTCCCGGATACACATCGGCTCCCCCCATCCACCTTGTTTCGCTGGAATCCTGCGACCAGTCGATGCCATGACCGTCGGCATTCGACTGGATCTGTCGATCGACCGAGACGGTGTTATGCGCGATCGTGCTGCGGTACCACTCGCGGTGCAAGGGAGCGCCATAACCAATCGAGCCCGGATCCACGCCAAACAAGTTTCCCTCCGCGAAAGTGACGATGTTTAACATGTCGGGGTGCCCATGACCGCCGCCATGTAAACCGAACCGCACCGCAATCGTGACGTTCGCGGAGCGAAGAGCTGCGAATCCGGCTTTCGAATAGATGACGCTGGTCTTCGGGATGCTGTCGCCCTCCGGCAGCGTCTCCCGGCCATACAACAACGCGGCTAAAGTATTGCGCGGGCCTAGCCGCAGCACGCGCCCGTGTTCAGGCTGCTTCCAGCGAGCATAAGCCAGCTCGTACACTTCATTCCAGCGAGCAAGATTCTCACCCGGATTGTCATTGAAGCCGGGCGGATCACCGTTAGGCAGCGCCAGGCCAATGGGTCCATCGAATAGGGAACGATACTTTTCGTTGGCGTACAGATCTGTTCCATGGCGCCGCGCGGCCTCCGCCAACGGCCACAACGCCCGGAGCGCGTATTGCTGATAACCCAGACTCCCTTCAATCCAGAGACCACCCTCGACGACGTTGCGAGACATCAAAGTTCGGAATCCGCGGACTGGGTTGTCGAGCGCGACGGAAACAAGAGCCTGATCCTGAAGCGCATATCCGACGCAGCCGACAGCGCTATTTTTCCAGCACTGGATATTGGGGAGGCGATCAAAGCTAGGACCAATGATCGTTTCGGTCGCCGGGCGCAACAGTCCTGTCTCGATGTGATGACGACGGGCGGGCGGCACGGTATCGCGAATCAGGCTATAGGCCCACACGACCGGAATAAGCCAGGTGCTTTCATCGAGCGTCTGGCTGGTCAGCCGTCCAGCGGTGACGCTATCTTTGCCGTTTTTATCGTGGCGCGGATACGAGAGGTATCGATCGGCATACTGGACGAGCAGCTCGCATGCCCGCGCGGCAAATGCCGGACGATTCGTAAAGGTAAATGCAATTCCGAGATTCTGCATTGCCGCGCTGTTCGCGCTATGGATACGGCCGATATAAACGGAGTCGTACGGCTCGCCCGTGTAGACAGTCCCACAAAGCGGGCACCGATGGCGTGTTGGGGAAACGGTGATGAGTTCCACACCGTCCTTTGGGCAGCTATACCAATGCCCCCATTGACCGCCGCGGTCGGGCACATAAACAGGCTGCGATAAAGACGCTTCCGCGTTTCGAAGAAGGTTCGACAAAATAGCGGCCGCCCAAGGATTTCGTGCGGCCTTTTCGCGGGCGGCGATGAAGTCTTCCGGGCCGGTCAGCAATCCCGGGTCTGAAGACTGCGCGCGCAGAGAGCCCGCCAGGCCGGTCAAGGAGCCGATCGCCGTTCGCCGAGTAATGCGTCTAGACATAGTAGAGATGCGGAGCCAAGCAACACAATAGCTTTTCTTTTCGCAATGAGCCTACATGCAAATATTTTGTAGCCGTGCCCATTCGTCTGATATGATCTTCCCCCAAGGGAAGGGACGCCATGCCACACACACGAACCAAAGCCGGGGCTTTGGTCCTTGCGGGTTTGCTGTTTCCGCGCTTCATTTATTCTCAATCACAGACCGGATCGCTGTCCGGCACAGTGGTGGATACGACGGGGGCTCCTGTTCAGGGCGCGCAAGTCGAAGCCAAAAAGAGCGATACAGGGCTTACTTTGAACACCGTTACAACAGACAGCGGTCTTTATGTCTTGCCCGCCGTTCCGGCCGGGACGTGGACGGTGAGCGTTGCGAAAGAAGGCTTCCGGCGGCTTGTTCAGGAGAACATAGAAATCTTTATCGCGCAGCGCCAAACCATCGACTTAACGCTGCAGGTCGGAACCATCCAGCAGACCGTTGAGGTGAATTCTCAACAATCGATTCTCGACCTTGAAACGAGCGAGCGCGGGCAGACATTTTCCCGGAATTTCTTGCAGACGCTGCCATTGTGGAGCGGAGGGTTGCAGAGCTCGGAAGCATTTCTTGGGTATATGCCGGGAGTGAATAGCGGGGCGGAAACGAGCATTGCGGGATCGACGGGCCGCGCGCGCGAGTCTTTGATTGACGGGACGAGTAATGTAATTCCGGAATCCGGCGGCACGGTGTTCAATCCTCCATCGGCCGAAGCGTTTGAAGAGTTCAAGCTACTGACCGATACTTATTCGGCGGAGTATGGACGCACCGGCGGCGGGATCGAAATTTTTACTTCGAAATCGGGCGGCAACGATCTTCACGGCACCTGGACTTACAACATGCGCCGCGATATCTGGAACGCCGCGGGCTGGAGCGTGAACCAGAACCCGGCGAACGCGCCAGGATACCGGCCAAAGGACCGCTTCAACGAAACGGGCGGCGGAGTGGGAGGCCCAGTCTACATTCCGAAAATTTACGATGGCCGCAATAAGACATTTTTTTATGTTTCGGATGACAACGATCTCCGTCCGGTCACGCCGACCTCGATTTTAAACACGGTGCCGACAGCTTTGGAGACGCAGGGGAATTTCAGTCAGATTCCACAGATCATCTATGATCCGAATACGACGGTCGGCAGCGGAACATCGGCCACGCGCGCGCCGTTTGCGAACAACACCATTCCCGTCAGCCGCCTCAGTGCGATCTCCGCGAAGATTATTCCGTACATTCCGGGTCCGACCGGACCAGCTTTAAGCAACAACCACGCTTTCGTCAATACCCAGCAGGTCACCGATCATGTTTGGTCGGTGAAGATCGATCAGATTTTCTCGGAAAAGAACCGGCTCTCGTACTTTCAGTCACTGGACGACCAGTTCACCGGAATGGTCTCCGACTTCAACGGGCCTTTAGGAACCGCATTGGGCAGCCAGTATCAGAAGCCGCAGATTTTCCGTGTGAATCACGACTACAGTTTCTCTCCCACCGTTCTGTTGCACAGTACTTATGGATTCTCGAGCACGCGTCAGAGTTGGGCCAGTCCGGCGCAAAGCGGATTCGCATCCAAAGTCGGTTTCCCGTTGAGCGGCGATTCCGATACGACGCCGTATATCTCGTTCGCATCCGCCGATGGCTACACGCCATGGGGCAACGCACAGGGCAAGGTAAACAGCGGCTATCAAAACAACTACACGCATCAATTCGGGCAGGGCTTGACCGTCGTCCGCGGCAAACACGAAATAAAAACGGGTTGGGAAATTCGAAGGCTCTACACGGTCGCAAATGACTTGGCGGGGACGAACGGCGCCTACGTTTTTGCTCGTGCCGAGACCGCGAATCCGGCTGCGATAGCGAGCAGCGGAAACTCGTTCGCCAGCTTCCTGTTGGGCCTTCCCGATAGCGCGTCGGCCACGGCGCTGCCGGTTCCAAAGACAAATATTCAATATCAGTACTACGGCTTTTACCTGCAAGACAACTGGCGGCTTACGCCGAAGCTGACTCTCAATCTTGGTCTCCGTTACGACATTCCGATCAACTGGTATCAGTCGACGATGTCGTCAGTATCGCTAACCCTTCCCAATGCCGCCGCCGGGAACCTGCCGGGCGCACTCATTTTCGCCGGCAGCGGATCGGGGCGCACGGGTCTTTCGCGTTTTTGGTCAACCGACACAACGGACATTGGCCCGCGTCTCGGGTTTGCCTACCAGGTGACGCCAAAGACCGTTCTGCGCGGCGGATA
>DASYAR010000018.1:0-13139 GCA_036501235.1 Planctomycetaceae bacterium | reverse complement strand
CCTTGGCGCCACCCCCCTTGACGTCAAAGCTCAACATGCCGCCAAAGCCGCTCATTTGCCGCTTGGCCAGCGCATGATGCGGATGATCGGGAAGCCCCGGGTAGTACACCCGTTCGACCTGCGGATGCAGGCGCAGCATTTTGGCCAGGTCCATCGCTCCGCGCTGATGGGCCTCCATTCGCGGGCCCAGCGTCTTGACGCCACGCAGTACGAGCCAAGCGTCGAACGGCGAATTAGCCAATCCCAGCGCATTGACGATGTAGCCGATCCTTTCGGCCTGTTCCGGGTGCCGCGTGATAACAGCCCCCCCGACAACGTCCGAATGCCCGTTCAGGTACTTGGTCGTCGAATGGACGATCACATCCACCCCGAACTCGAAGGGCCGCTGACAGTACGGCGACATGAACGTGTTGTCGGCGATCGTCGTCACGCCTGCCGACCTGGCAATATCGGCGACCGCCTTGATATCGACCAGATTCAATAGCGGATTACTGGGGGTCTCGATCCACACGCACTTCGTTTGCGGGGTAATCGCTCTGCGGACGTTTTCTACGTCCTGCATGTTGACGAACGAAAATTTCAAGCCGTAATCGGTGAATGGCGACACGAACAGGCGGTAGGTGCCCCCGTAGATGTCATGCCCGGCGATAATGTGATCGCCCGGCTTGAAGAGGTGCATCGTGGCGGTGGTGGCGGCCATACCGGTGCAAGTGGTGCGGCAATCGATACCCCCTTCGAGCGAGGCCAGGCTTTCTTCGAGCGCCCGCCGGGTGGGATTGCCCGAGCGGGTATAGTCGTAGCCCTTTGTTTTGCCGAGGGCCTCGAATCGAAATGTCGACGTGGGGTAGATGGGGGTGATGCAACTGTTGAAGGTGTCGTCTTTATCGACCCCGACGTGGACGCATCGCGTTTCGAACCTCTGCTGCGAAAAGTCTTTGCTCATGACGAACGGATTTCTTTCCTGACGAAAAAGGGGCGCTACGACGACACGCGAACCTGCCGTCATGTTCGCGCCTTGATAAGAACTCACCGGTAAGCACTACAGAATGTCGGATTGCGAGACTGCTGACAAGTGTGCAGAGCGGCGCGAAGAGGCAAGGCCGACGTGAGAAATGCTTGCGAGGGTATCCGGAGCACGATGTCCCTTTACGACCGGGGAACCGTGTGCTGACCTCGTGGCGCTTTCGTGTTCGTCATTTCGACGCACACTGGCTTCCCCCGAACGGTCCTGCTACTTTGAAGGGCCGTAAAAACAGTGCTCTTTTTGCTAAATCGGCAGGCGTCTGCCGGAGGATACGCGTGTCGATCGGTCCCGACTTTCAAAAGACCCCCCTGCTGCCGGTCATTGCGCAGGACGACGCCAGCGGCGTGGTGCTGATGTTGGCTTACATGAACGAAGAGGCGTTCCGCGAGACACTGGCCAGCGGGAGGGTCTGCTACTTCAGCCGCAGCCGCAATAAGCTCTGGCGGAAGGGCGAAGAAAGCGGCAATGTCCAGGAAGTCAAAGCGATCTTCTACGATTGCGACGCGGATACGCTGCTGGTCAAAGTGAACCAGATCGGCGGGGCGGCGTGTCACGAAGGCTATCAAAGCTGTTTCTTTCGCAGGTTGTCACCCGACGGCAACGCGTTCGAGGTCGTCGGCGAGCGGGTATTCGACCCCGCCGAGGTATATAAAAAGGGCGGCCACAAATAGGTCATTCATGTCCGATAAGATTCTGAAACTCGGGATTCCCGCCGGCTCTTTACAGGAGGCGACGGGGGAGCTGTTCCGCAAAGCCGGGTACCACATCAAGTTTTCCTCGCGATCGTATTATCCCGAGATCGACGACCCGGAAATCGAATGCCTGCTGATTCGCGCACAAGAAATGGCCCGTTACGTCGAACAGGGGGTGCTCGACGCCGGCATCACCGGGTTCGATTGGATCATTGAGAACAACGCCCAGGTTCATGAAGTTTGCGAGTTGATGTTTTCGAAAGTCAGCCGCCGACCCGTTCGCTGGGTGCTGTGCGTGCCGGAAGACTCGACCGCAAAAACGGTCAAAGACCTGCAGGGGAAGCGAATCGCGACAGAAGTCGTGGGTCTGACGAAAAGCTTTCTGGCCCGGCACGGCGTCGAAGCCCAGGTAGAGTTTTCGTGGGGAGCGACCGAAGTCAAACCTCCGAAACTGGCCGACGCCATCGTCGAAGTGACGGAAACAGGCAGCTCGCTGCGGGCCAACAACCTGCGCATCCTGGCGGAAGTTTTGCAAAGCACAACGCGATTCGTGGCCAACCACGCCGCATTTGACGACGAGTGGAAGCGGTCGAAGATCGAGAACCTGGCCTTGATGCTCAAATCGTGCCTGGCCGCCGAGAGCAAAGTCGGGCTGATGATGAACGTGCGCCGGGTCGACCTGGCCCAGGTACTGGAGCAGCTTCCCGCCTTGCAGAAGCCGACCGTGTCGTCGTTGTCGGACCCCGACTGGGTCGACGTGAACACGATTGTGGACGAATCATTCGTCCGGGTCGTCGTACCGCGCTTGAAAGGGGCCGGTGCGCGGGGCATCGTCGAGTATCAGATCAACAAGATCATCGATTAGTCCGTCAAGGCGGACAACCCGGGCTGCGCTGCGTAACGCCTTCAACGTCCCGTCAGTCCCTTTCCGGCTTCGCCAGATCCGGCACGTCGGTAGGGTGACCCGATTTGTAGCCCAGCGCTTCGCTGAAAAACAACACGACCGCTGCCGTCATGTAATCGCGGTTGGCTTTCTTCGCGAACCCGTGCCCTTCGTTATCGGCGTAGACCGTCCACACTTTGCGGCCGCCGGCTTCCACCGAGCGGGCGATCTGTTCGGCCTCGGAAAACGGCACCCGCGGATCATTGCGCCCGTGAATCACGAGCAGGGACGATTTGATCTTGCCGACATTGTTCAGCGGATCGATCTTGTCGAAGAAAGCCTGCATTCTTGGATCGCGCTCGTCGCCATATTCGGCACGGCGCAAGTCTTGCCGGTAGGCACTCGTGTTCTTGAGAAACGAACGGAAGCTGGCGATGCCGACGATATCGACGCCCGCCTTGATGCGGTCGCCAAAATGCGTCAGCGATGCCAGCACCATGAAGCCGCCGTAGGAGCCGCCCATCACCACGACGCGCGACGGGTCCAGCTCGGGCTGCGTGCCGATCCAGTCGAGCAGGCTGCCGATGTCACGGACGCTGTCTTCGCGCTTGTCGGCGTTGTCGAGCTTAAGGTAAGACTTGCCGTAACCATTCGAGCCGCGCACGTTGGGATGGATCACCGCCAACCCCAGCTCGTGCAGGTAAAATTGTTCGGTTCCCAGGAATACGGGACGATATTGGCTTTCGGGACCGCCGTGAATGTTGATCAGCACTCCCGCGGGACGGTCTTTCGTCGCAGTCCGGGGCTTGAAGTAATACGCCGGGATGTTCAGTCCGTCATGTCCGGCGAATTGAATTCGGGACGCGGTGACGAATGTGGCCGGATTCAGTCCGCCGACTTCGCTGTGGGTCCAGCGCGTCAGCTTGCCATCCGGTAGCGACAGAGAATGGGCGTCGGCCGGCCCGTCGGGGCGGGCCAGCGTGAAGCCCAGATGGTTGCCGTCAGGAGAAAAATCGAGCGATGCCACTTGCCCCAAGGGCAGCTCGATCTTGCGCCGCTTGCCGTTCTCAATGACATACAGGCCGCTCGCCCCGTTTTCGTTGGCGGTAAAGGCCACCACATCCGCATGCGGCTCGACTTCGACGGCTTCCACGTCCCAGGGGATGTCTTCCGTCACCCAAGTGTACTTCAACGTGGCCAGATCGAGACGCCCGAGTTGCCGGAATTCGCCTTTGGCGTCGGTCGTGAGCCAGGCCGATTTGCCGTCGGGCGAGAATTTCAACGAACCGAACGCCGCCGGACCGCCGCCCGGGATGGGGAGTAGCGTGTACTTTTTCGTGGCCAGATCGAACACGGCCGGATAGGACTCATTGATCGAAACGTATCGATTCATGAGCAGCTTCGAGCCGTCGCGCGACCAGTCGGTGGCGGTCCAATGTTCGTTTTCGACTTGCATCAGCAACTTCAGGGAGTCGGGATTGCGCGGCTCGACGGTGTAGAGGTCGGTGTCGCGTCCGTTGCGGCTATTGCTGTGGATGATCATGCGGCTGCCGTCGTGCAGCACGGGACCGGCCAGATTCCGCGATTTGCCGTCCGTCAAAAGCTGAGCCTGCCCCACCTGACGATCGAGAAAATACACCTGATCGTTCTCGCTGCCGCCCCGGCTCATAAGGACGATCAAAGCCCCATCCTTCGCTTCGGGAACGAAGCGGCCGTCAGCCGGCTCATTGAAAAACGTGACTTGGTCGCGGCGACCGCCGGGCTCGTACACTCGGTGCAGCTGCACGGTGTCGGCGAAGCGTGTTCCGATCAGAATCCCTTTGCCGTCCGGAGACCAACCTCGAAACGCGGCGCTGCGAGTGTTCTGATATTGTCTGAGTCGCTCGGCCAGCTCGGCGGGGACGATCGGCACCGATTTCGTAACGATCGCCGGAGGGCGCAGCGGATCGTCCTGATCGGCAGCGAACGCCGGGCGATCGAACGCACTGCACACGAGGGCGAACGAGGCAAGAACGAACGACGCGCGGGCTGGTTTCATTGCGGTCCTCCTGACAGTTCTGTGCGGCCGATTGCGTGCCGATAAGATACCGCACCCGCGCGGTAAAATGTAGGTCAGGCTTTCCAGCCTGACGTCAGGCTGGAAAGCCTGACCTACATTGAGTAACGTGCTATGGCCGGGGCAATCGTCACGCCCCCCATTTCACTTCGCAGGACGCGTATTTGACATGCCGAACCAACTCTTGATTGCCGGGGCCGTGATTTTCTTCGGCTTGGTCGGCTTCATCGCGTTCATCGTGTTCATCAAGTACTTCAATCTCTGGTTGCAGGCGTACGTGACCCGCGCGCGGGTCAGCATGCTGTCGTTGATCGCCATGTCGTTCCGCAAAGTCAACGCGCGGGTGATCGTCGAGTCGAAGATCATGGCCGTGCAGGCGGGATTGCCGGGCATTTCGACGCAGGCCTATGAGGCGCATTACCTGGCCCAGGGAAATGTCCGCCGTGTTGTCCAGGCCCTGATCGTGGCCCACCGCGCCAAGATCGACCTCGATTGGGAAACGGCGACGGCCATCGACCTCGCCGGGCGAAATGTGCTCGAAGCCGTGCAAACCAGCGTCGATCCGAAAGTCATCGACTGCCCCGACCCGCGCCGCGGCGGGCGCACGACTCTCGACGGTGTCGCCAAAAACGGCATTCAGCTCAAGGCGCGGGCCCGCGTCACTGTCCGCACGAACCTTTCGCAGTTGATCGGCGGAGCGACCGAAGAAACGATTATCGCCCGCGTCGGCGAAGGGATCGTCGCGGCGATCGGTTCCTGTGACAGCCACAAGTTGGTGCTGGCCAATCCCATGCTGATCGCCAAAGCCGTGCTTGATAAGAGTCTCGATTCGCAGACCGCTTTCGAAATCGTGTCGATCGATATTGCCGACATCGACGTGGGAGACAACATCGGCGCCCGGCTGCAGGCCGACCAGGCCGAGGCCGACGTGCGCGTCGCCCGCGCCCATGCCGAAGAACGCCGGGCCCGGGCCGTCGCTCAGGAGCAGGAAATGAAGGCGCTCACGGCCGAAAATCGGGCGAAAGTCGTACTCGCCGAGGCCCAGGTGCCTCTGGCCGTCGCCGAAGCCTACAAGATGGGCCGGCTGCGAGCCGTGGCCTCGTAGCAGCCGCGTTTAAGAAGGCGGGTGTGGCGGGGTCAGAGCGCGAACAGAAATCTCACGTTGCACCCGAAGACGCCTCGCAGTGGTGGCCGATCCATCGGAGCCCGAAACCCAGCGATGGCCCCGACGAGTTGGACGATGAGCAAAGCGACCGCTTGAGGGCCATTCGGTCAGGGCCATCGCTGGATTTGCCTGTGAGCCGTCTCGAATCTGCCTCAGACGGTCGCAACGCCGCTCGAGGCCCGATAGGATTCACGCTCTGACCCTGCCACACGTCTGTTCCGCGCTGGCCAGACCGACTGACAACAAAAACCGCTTCGATTGCTGCCGGATCCCGGTGCAATCGAAGCGGTCCGTTTCATCCATGCCGTGCTACTTGGCGGCGGCGAGCCGCTTGGCGACTTCGTTCCAGTTGATCACGTTGTAGAACGCACCGATGTAATCGGGACGCCGATTCTGGTAGTGCAGGTAATAGGCGTGTTCCCAGACGTCGAGACCCAGGATCGGCGTTTTCCCTTCGGAAATCGGGCTGTCCTGATTTGCCGTGCTTTCGACGATCAGCTTTCCCTTATCGACCGACAGCCAGGCCCAGCCGCTGCCGAAGCGGGTGGTGGCCGCCTTCGTGAACTGCTCCTTGAACGTCGCGAAGCTGCCGAACGTGCTCTTGATCGCCTCGCCGATCGTGCCGGTCGGCTCTCCCCCGCCGCCGGGGGTCATGATCGTCCAGAACAGCGAGTGATTGGCGTGACCTCCGCCGTTGTTGCGGACGGTCGTGCGAATCGCTTCGGGCACGGCGGCCAGATCACGAATCAGTTCTTCGACCGGCTTCGCGGCCAGGGCCGGATGAGCTTCGAGAGCCGTGTTGACGTTATTGATGTACGCCTGATGATGCTTGGTGTGATGGATTTCCATCGTCTTGGCGTCGATATGCGGTTCGAGGGCATTGGTCGCGTACGGTAGCGCCGGCAACGTGTAGGCCATGGGTGTCGCTCCTGATGCAAAGGTGAAATAGATCGCAAGTCGGGCCGGACTCGGAACGAGATGGCCGAATCTCCGACAGCGCCAACCCGAATGTGAACGGCAACGTCGTGACTGCCGTGAGACGACTTAAGCGCTCCGGTTATACACCGTGCCACACGGGGTTGCCAAGCCACTGCGACGGGTCGGTGGAGCTTTCCCGCTTGCGCGATGTGAATTCCCTGCGCGAGGGAGAGGGTGCGGCAGGGTCAGAGCGTCGAACTCAGCTTGACGTCGGATGCGCAAGGATCGTCCGACGTATTAGTCGGGTTCGTTCATATTCTCCGCCAGGGATGGCCCTGACCGCATGGCTCCGACGCGATCGCCTTGCTCATCGTCCAGCTTGTCGGGGCCATCGCTGGCGTTTCGGCTCCGGCGAATCGACTGGCACTGCAATGAATTCTCGCTGCAATATGAAATCGTTATTCGCGCTTTGACCCCGCCACAGATGCCGTCTCGAACACCAGCGCTGGCAGCCTTCCTTCCTGTCGGTCAAGCGATAAATGTTGCGTCCAGTCGGTCGATGAGCGACAATCGACGGGCAGAGCAGACTTCAACGTATGTGACACAGGATTCACTGCCATGACCGGTTCGCGAATTTCGCAGGGGATGATTTCGGGATTGCTGCTGTCGGCGGCTCTGCTGGCGGATGAACCGAACACGCCTCCCGTCGCCCCAGGTGCATCGAAACCTGCTGCCGCCCAGCCGGGTGCTTCCCGAACCATACGGTTGCATCTGATGGAAGGCTCGATCGTTACCGGCAGACTGTCGACGGAAATGGTGACCGTTTCCACGGAGTTCGGCAGATTGGACATCCCCGTCGCGAATATCGTCAGCTTTACTCCAGGGCTCGATAGCCACCCGGAAGAGCGCAAACGAATCGGCCGGTTGATCCAGCAACTCGGGTCGAATGCCGCCGCCGAGCGGGACACGGCCCAACGGATGCTCACTGAAATGGGCAAAACCGTTCAAATGGAATTGGCACGGTACACCCAGGATGAAGATACCGAGCGGCGGACTCGCGTTCAGAAGATCCTATCCGAGCTGGAAGACGCCGACGATGACGACGACACTGAGCATTCCTCGGCCCGGCCGTGGCTGGCCCAGGATTCTCTGGAAACCAATCTGTTCACCGTCGTGGGAAAGATTTCGCCACAGTCGTTCGACGTGCAGACGCAGTTCGGTCCGCTCAAGGTGGCGATCAGCGACATTCGCCGCGGCGAACGCGAGGTCGACCAGAAACCCGAAATCCGCAAATCGATCCCGGTCACGGGTGAGAACCTCGTGCAATTGAACATGCAAAACTCGGGGATTCGATTGAATCACGGCGACAAAGTGCAGGTGACGGCCGACGGCCGCCTCACGATGACCCCCTGGGGCAATACCACGTTCAGCACTCCTGAGGGAAGCGAGCAGTTTCAATGGTATGCGGCCAACCAGATCCCGGGAGGCGCCCTGGTCGCCCGCGTCGGCACGGCGGGCAAGATCTTCAAGATCGGGTCGAAAAATACTTTCACAGCGCCGCGCGCGGGCGTCTTGTATTTTGGAATCGCGATGAGCCCGCAATTCGCCACACAGGATTACAACTATCCCGGGCGGTACGACGTTAAAGTGCGGGTGAATCCGAAGTGATCATGACCACGACTCTGCGGATTTCGCGCTTCATCGCAGTCGCCACGATCCTCGTGCTGGTCCCTTCGCGCCCGATCATGATTCGAGCGCAAGCCCCCGTGGTCGAGCCCGGAGAATCGACGCCGTCCGAGCCCGCTGCGCCTGTGCCGGGCGACACTTCAGAGAAAAAGGAACAGGATACTGAACCTGCCGAGGCGGACGCCGACGGGGCGCCGCGATCGCTCGTGCTGCCCGACAATGGCGAACTGCGGCGCAAACTCGAAAAGGTTCGCGCCCAGATCGCCGGCGAGAACTATGCCGACGCGGCCCGAGAGCTGGGGCGATTTCTCCAGGAGCCAGAGATTCACGATTTCTTTTTGAATCGCGACGATCAACGACGCGGGGGACACGGCTTTCTGGCCGAAGTGCGGCTGATGTTGCGAGAGTTGCCTCCCGCAGGCCAATCGGCATACCGTATGCAATTCGAGGCGCTGGCTCGCGGCCGATTGAACGCCGCCATCAGCCGCGGAGACGAGGCCTCGCTGCGCGAGGTGGCGGCGCGCTTTCCCGAAACGAAATCGGGCGATGACGCCCTGTTTCGTCTGGCCGTCTACTTGTGTGACCATGGCCGGGCCCGAGCCGCCGTCGCCTGCCTCAGGCAGTTGCGAATTCGTCCTGAGTTTCTAGCCGACGACGAGCGCTGGACTGCATTTCTCGACAAGTTTGCGCCGTTTGAAGCGGCGCATCCAATCGCCGCCGGCGATTGGATGACGTTTCGCGGGAACGCGGCTCGAAATGGATCCGTGCCGGCGCAGGCTCCCTTCCTGGCGGCGCGCTGGTCGCGCCCGGCCACGGCCGATTCGAGTGCGCAGATCGCCATTGATCGAGTCTGGCAGTGGTATCGCGAAGGAAACTCGGTATCCCTCCCCATGCTGGGCCCGCTGGCTGCCGGGGGACTGGTCTTTGCGCGCACGCCGCGCGGCGTGACCGCGCACGATTTCGAAACCGGACAGATTCGCTGGAGTTCCCCTTCGGACGACGACGGCGATAATGCGGGGCTCGAGCAGATTTTGTGGAATGAGCCGGCCGGAGGGGCATTCGCCGTCGATGAGGAATGTGTTTATCTCCTCGATGAGGTAAAGATCGGCGAGTCGGACGCCGGGATCGGCAGCGGCAGCCGGCTCGTCGCGCGCGAGCATTGGCGATCTCGCGAGGGGAATTTGCGCTGGCATGTAGGAGGGAACGACGGAGGCGCAGAGCCACGTCTGGCCGGTGCGTTTTTCCTGGGCCCACCGCTGTCATGGCAGGGAAGTCTGTACGTGCTGGCCGAGGCGAAAGGTGCGCTGTCGCTATTTGTGCTCGACCGCGCGAGCGGCCGTCTCGCCTGGTCGCAGGAATTGGCGCTGGTCGAGCAGGACATTTCGCAGGATTTGCTGCGGCGGATCGCCGGGGCGACTCCATCGATTTCCGCAGACGAAATCATCGTCTGCCCGACGTCGGGCGGCGCCGTGGTGGCCGTCGATCTGACGACGCAGTCGCTGTTGTGGGCCTATCGTTACAGCCGGGAGACGTCGCAACCTGAATCGGTCAATGAGTTCGAAACGGCGCAGCAGGTCGATCAGTCGAATCGCTGGCTCGACGCCACGGTGTTGATCTGTGGCGGCCGCGTCATCGCGGCCCCCCCCGAGTCGCAGCAGATCCATTGCCTCGATCTCAAATCAGGACGGCCGATCTGGACCGCCGAACGCGATAATGGCCTGTTCGTCGCCTGTGTTACGGACGAGCGAGTCGTCGTCGTGGGCCGGCAGGAAATTCGCGCGCTCAAGCCGGAGAACGGCGAAAGGGATTGGACGTTGGAGCTTCCCGGTCGCAAGGCCCCCGTCGATCGCCCCGTTGATCGCACAGCGGATAGATCGGTGGCGCTCACCGCATCAATTCAAACGGCCGGCCCATTTCCGGCGTTGCCGGCGGGCCGAGGCGTTTTTGCCGACGGACGCTATTTTCTCCCCGTCACGTCGGCCGCGGTTTTAGAGATCGACCTGGCCAGTGGAACCCTTGTTGCCGAGCACAAATCGCCGCGTGAATTGTCTCCGGGCAACTTGATCTGGCACAAAGGACGCTTCATTTCGCACGGTCCCGGCGCACTGGAAGTTTTCGACGAGAAAGAACGTCTGTCGACCGAAGTCGACGCACGATTAACTGCCGAACCGCGCGACGCTACGGCCCTCATCCGCCAGGGCGAGATCGAGCTCTCCGCCGGTCGATTGCCGGAGGCGATCGCCGCGTTTCGTGCCGCGCATGAATCGACCCCCACCCCGCGCACCAAATCACGGTTGATCTCGGCACTGGTCGACGCCGTCCGCCAAGGTTTGGTCGGCAGCGACAAATTCTCCGACGAACTTGATTCATTGATCGGGCCATAGGGCGAGCGGGATCTTGACTTTTCCTCGAAGTCGCGCGACGATCGACGGATGGACCTTGAACTGCAGAACCATGTCGCCGTCGTCACCGGCGGAGCCAGCGGCATCGGCCGCGCGATCGCCGAGCTCTTCGCGGCTGAAGGAACAAAGGTCGCTCTGTGGGACCGCAGCGCGGCGGCGGCGGCCGCCACCGAAATCGCCGCGCGATTTGCCGTCAAGGCGATCGGCTTGACGGTCGATGTCACCGATGAATCGGCCGTCCGGCAAGCTGCCGCGGAGACGGCGGCTCAGCTGGGGCCGATCGACCACCTCGTACACGCCGCGGCGATCGGCTCCGGCAAATTCGGCTTTCCTTTCACCAATCTGGAACCGCGCGACTGGCACAAATCGCTGGAAGTGAACGTCATGGGAATGGTGCATGTGGCGCATGCCGTCGCGCCGGCCATGATCGAACGCCGGCAGGGAACGATGGTGTTCATCGCATCGGTCGCCGGCCAGATCGGCTCGCAGACTGATCCACCCTACAGCGCCGCCAAGGCAGCCAATATCAACTTCGCCCAGGTTCTCGCCAAAGACCTCGCGCCGCACACCGTGCGCGTCAACACCGTCTGCCCCGGCATGGTGCAGACGCCACTCAACCGCTCGGTATGGCAGGCGTGGAACGACCGCCAGCCCGCTGAAAAAAAGCGCACTTACGACGACTGGGCCGGTGACAAAGTGCGCTCGATCGTTCCCCTGCAGCGCTGGCAGACACCGCGCGACGTCGCCGACATGGTCGTCTTCCTGTCATCACCCCGCGCCCAGCAAGTCACCGGTCAGACGATCAACGTCGACGGCGGCTGGGTCATGCATTGGTAGGTTAATCCCCGCTTCACAACGGCCAAAACGAGCTATACGATAGAGAATATCAATGCGGCCGACGGCAAGTTCAGTTGTTGCTCGGCAGAAGGTCTGTCACTCGGGTCGCGTGAGAGAGTCCGCCGATGAAGACGCAAACCGTCTGGGTCAGCCTGCTCGTGATTGCCGGTCTGGGCCTTGTTGATCCTGGCGCCTCGTTTGCCGCTGTGACGGCCGAACACAGGAAGCAGATTGCCGATGTCGCCAAAGAGACGACTAAAGCGAGCAGTTTGATTTCGAAGAAGGATTTCGACGATGCAGCTAACCTGCTGGATGACGCAGAAAAGAAGCTCAAAGAGATCGCCAAAGATGCGGACGTCAAAGAGTCTGACTCGCTGATTGCCGCGCCGCTCAAGAAAATTGCCGCCGCGCGCGAGCAGCTCGAAAGCAAGCGACCCCGCAACTCCGGAAAAAACTCCGAACGCGAAGCGGCTCAAGCCTACCAACCGACGGGTAAAGAAAAGGTGTCGTTTACCAAAGACATTGCACCGTTCATGGTCAATCTCTGCGTGAATTGCCACGGCGGCAAAGATCCGCGCTCGGGCTTTTCGCTCGAAACTTTCGAGAAGCTGATGAAGGGGGGTAAAAGCGGCCGCGTCGTATTGCCGGGAAACTCCAAAGACAGTCGGTTGTGGCACCTCGTCGGGGAGCAGAAACCCATTAAGATGCCTCCCCGGCAGGCGCTGATCACCAGAACCAACCACAGGAATCTGCGCACCTGGATTGAAGAAGGAGCCAAGTTCGACGGCCCCGATCCCAAAGCGACTCTCCGCAGCCTGGTTCCCACCGATGCCGAGAAGCGGGCCAAGGAAATCGCCGCTCTCAGTACCGAGGAACTAGCCGACCGCCGCAAGGAACGGGCCGAACAGTTGTGGAAGACGGCCCTGTCCGGCGATCCCGCCGCAATCCATGAAACCGACGAGTTCCTCGTCATGGGCCATGTCGATGAATCACGCTTGAAACAAATTGGCGAATGGGCTGGCACCGGCGCCGGACGGCTCCGCAAGTCTTTCAAAATCAAAGACCCGGCGATCTGGCGCGGCAAGTTGACGGTGTTCGTCTTCAAAGATCGGTTCGCCTATGGCGAGTTCACCCAGACCAACGAGAAAGTCGAGATTCCGCCCGAAACGAAGGGGCATGCGCGCGTCTCTTCGGCGGGGGATGAAGCGTACATCTGCCTGCTCGACATCGGCGACTCGGCCACCGAGACGTCTCCGGGCGTGCGCATCCTGCTGTCGGCGCTGCTGGCCGAGGGATTGTTGCAGCGCTTTCCGAATCGCCTTCCCGACTGGGCGTCGAAGGGAACCGGCCTCGCGCTGGCGTCGCAATCTGATCCGAAGAATCCGTATTTTCGCGGCCTGACGGCAGGTTCACACGAAGCGGTTCGCGCGCTCAAAAAACCTGAAGAGCTGTTTGCCAATGGCACATTTTCACCGG
>DASYAR010000017.1:0-7201 GCA_036501235.1 Planctomycetaceae bacterium | reverse complement strand
GACGTCGACAGTCCGAATGACGATACCAATTGTTCGGCGGAAGCGATAAAGAAATTCGCGTACTTGAAGAACCCGAGAATCCCCAGATTCGAAATGCAACTGACGATCAGCCAGCGTTTTCTCGCGGCACCTTCGCGAGCGTCCATCGCCAGGCTGCAGGCATAGTCAATTACCGTCGAGACAAAAATCAGCAACAGGAACCGCCAGTCCCAGCAACCGTAGAAGAAGTAACTGGCAACCAGCAGGAATAGATTCCGCGGTCGATGCGGCAGAAAATACTGCACGCAAAAAACCACGGCAAAAAAACACAGAAAGTCGAATGAATTGAAAAGCATTAAATGCCGCTCGGAAGTTGCGATTCGCCAAGCGGCTTGCGAATGACTCCAATGCCGAATCCGATTTGTTCCCAATCAGCGACGAATTCCCGATATTCAAAGTGATGTTTCAGCGTGTTCCACAATCGGTAGACGTCGCCTCCGTAACAACTGCTGGATTCGGGGCGGACGCCAAACCGCGCCATTTCGTCGGGAACGATATCGTGAAACGCGATCAACCCTCCCGGTCGCACGAAGCGATAGTAGGCCTGGAGGTCGGCGCAGACTCCCGCATACGAATGATCGCCGTCGATGAACAGAAAATCGAATTGTCGTGCGCCCAGGATCGCCCCGACCCGAGCGACCGTTTCGGGAGCATACGAGTTGCCTTCGAGAAATTTCAGCCGTTGGCCGGGCATCGCGAGATAACGCAACTTCCTCGAATTTGCGACCAATAGATCGAGCCCGACGAAGAGCTGGAGGTCTTGGAATTTTCGTAAGAACAGGAACGAATTCCCGCCATGCTTCAGGCCGATTTCTCCTACCGTTCGCGGCCGATCAAGGGCGACGTATTCGAGAAATTCCGTGATTTCCGCTTCGACCTGGAGGATCCCGAATTCGCGCTGGCCGATGCGATACAGATCGCCAGTCGAAGGCTGCCCAACCAGTTCGCCGAGCACGGCCTTAATCGATTTCGGCCGCGGCCAGATGGCCGAAGTGCGCACGCAGTCAGCTGCGCTGATGGCCGATTTCTGCAACAGACGGTATACGGGTCGCAAGCGATGCCGGAAGGGGACGGGCACAAATCGGCTGGAAGTACTCACTGCATCAATTCCTGGAGTGAAGACGTTATCGGGCAAGTTTCGGCGCGACGCTCGTACGCCGCTTTGCGGCACGATCCAAAAGTTCCGCGACAGGACGGGCGTAGCAGAGATATTCGACGAGCAGGCGCTGCCAATTCAATTGATTCTGGTAGAGTCTCCGGTCGCCTTGCAAGCGGCGCATTTTGATGATGGCTTCTTCAGGAGTCTCCGCGGCGGTGAAGTCGGTAAAGAATTCCCCGCATCCCACGCTGCGTCGAGAACCAACGGCCAAGCACCCGGCTGCAATCGCCTCGACGACCGCCGTGCCGAAGACATTCCGGATACCGGGTGTCACGAGAAAGTAGCGGGCCTCGAGGAGGTGGGAACGAATTTCCGGTTCCATGGTCCGGCGGGCCAGCCGGGCCGACGTCGGGACCATTTTGCCGTCGGTAGGAGCCGTGCTCGAGACTCCGCCAAACTGAGTTAGCTCTCGTCGTACGTCGTTTGACAACCCGAGCATGGTATGATGATCGACAAATACCCCTTTTCGATCCCGGTCATCCGGCATGGGAAATGCAAATAACCGATGAAAACACCCGGGGCTTTGCAAGTGGTAAGGAAACTCGACAACGTGCGGCAATTGACGCTCCGGCCGCATCCGAAATCTATGATTGAGAACGAAATCTTGTCCTGGGGCCAGCGCTTTCAGCGAGGCCGCGTAGGCAGGAGCTTTGATCTCCCGCACATAATAACACCAAGCTGTTCCGGGATAGGCACGTGTGATCCGTTCGGGAACTGCGACATCAAAGCTGATCACGATGTCGTAGGCATTCCAATCAACGGATGCCGGATCGACGGAATACACGTTCTGGCCAAAATCGCGGCCGGGAATCCGATCCCGGTAGCTGCTGAAGAATTCGGGCGTGTCCCATTTCAGGTGTGTGGCACGTTCCTTCCAGATTGAGCATTCGGGATCGTCGGCGGTTGCCAAAATCAAGAAATCCGCGTTCCACTCCGAAAACAGGCAGACCGGCCCGGAGCGCAAGAGCGTCGATTCGACGATTTCTCTGGGGGTCGAGTTCCGGGGACAACAATACAGATCTTCGTTAACGTCTTGTTTAACGACCGCGATCCGCGGAAAGTGCGAGCTCATGCGGTATTTCAGCAACTCATCTCTCGCCGCCGCCAATCGAGTTGCGAGACAGGTTTTGTCCATCTGCGCAAGCCACCAGCGGTAGGGCTTTCGGAGAACTCGCTGCACTGTTCCGATCACAGCAACCCCATCAAACATTCATTCTGAAATGCAGCCGATACCGCATCGACGTTCAGGTGAGCGAAGCAGTAAGATGGCTTCAACGGCAATTGCCAATTCGGATGGGATCGGTACGGATCGGACTCAAGGCGATGTGTATGATCTGGCGCCAATAAAGGGTATCGTTTGCAATTGCGGGCAACTGTCGAAAGGCGTGCCAGGCCAAGGAAAGCGCCACGCCGGACTTTCCGCATCGACGTGCTTCGGCGATCGCCGTTTCGAAGTTTTCTCGGATTTGCTTTTGGATCTCGCGACGCAGAAGACAAGAGACATCCGCATGGCGAAGCCACTGCTCGAACATCGCCATCGCACGCATCAATTCGCGCCGCGCCTCCCAGGAAGGGCGAAACAGACTCCCCTCTCGCCGGCAGTAAGTGCTGACCGAGTCGTGAAAATTTCCGGGAACAATTCGTCCCAGTGCCGCCATCCGATACCAGAGGTGGCAATCCTCGGCTGTGCGCAGATTTTCGCAAAATAGGCCGGTCCGTGTGAGAAACGACCGACGTATCAAGACTGAATTGGCGTGCCAAATCGGACCCGACAGCAAAGTCGGCAGCAGACGTTCGGGGGCGACGGGGCGATCCAGACCGAAAATGGCAGAGTCCCCGAAACACTCTTCCACAGGGTAACCATCTTCAGACGCCAGGCGAGTCAGTTCATAGACGGCATCAACCGACGAATCGTTTCGGAGTAGCGGCAATGACGTATTGAATCGATGGAGATGGACATAATCGTCGCCGTCCAAAAAACAAAGAAACTCGCCGCGACTGTTTCTGATCCCGAGATTTCTCGTTGCCGCGGCGCCCCGATTATTACCTCTGTCATGCCGAAAAAATCGAACGACGTCAGGATATTCAGCAGCATAATCGGCTGCGAGAGCACCCGTTTTGTCTTTCGAACCGTCGTCGATAACCAATACCTCAAGTCCTGGCTGTTGCGTTGCCAACAGAGATTCGATGGCACGCTTCAAGTACTTTTCGCAATTGTAGGCTGGAACGATCGCCGACAGTAAGGCCATTTTGCTGCTTGACTCGCGAGTGCCGGCGATTTAGTCCACTGCGCGCTCTTTGGCGATACGCGACAGGACATAATGCACGGTCTCGCCCAGAAGTTCTGCTGCTCCCTTGCGCGACAAATGGTCGTCGTCTCGATACAAGGCACGGCCGGATTCGAGCACTCGGCTGTAACCCTCTGTGTCGAAACATTTACCCGAGGTATCGACCAATTCAACCGCAAGCGTTTTAAGGACCGGCCGTTTGTCGAACAAGGCATTTTCAATCTCGACTTGCTGGCGATATTGCTCCACGGACGTCCTGGGAAGGCTCACAAGAGTCGGGAACCGAAACGACGCGATGATTTGTTGCGAGTAGGCATCGCCAAGTGGCTGGCACGGGACTTGCCGGAAGAGCCACAAGCGATGTACGCCGGCTTCTTCGAGGGACATTAGCACTGAGCAAAACGCTCCACACATTCCGCGTTTGTTAAACTGCCAATCCCAACGGACGACAAGACAGACATCCTCAATGTGGTTTTTCGCAAGCGCTTCGAAGAACAGGCGATTGCGCTTGCCAACGTCAATTGATGAATCGTATTCGTCCAATAAGAACGGCGAGACGCCATTCGTGGCAATGACGAGCCCTGTCAGTCCATGCCGTTTAGACACGCTGTCGAACAACGGCGCCAGAGATAGGGCGTGACTATCGCCGAAGAGCGCGAAATCGAACCGTCCGGGATCGTGAACTTTATGCCCGATCACAGGGATTCGCGAGTTCTCCAATTCCGGGATGAACGACGCATATTCGAGAGGAAAGTCCTCGACGTCCGCAACAATCGTCTGAAGTTCCAAGTGTCGCGACGGCAGCCCGCCCGTGGCCATGTACGCGGTCGAAATGGAAATGAATAAGACCTGCAGTGCCCCAACACACGTAAACAGGACAGGACGATTTGCCGATGGCGCCCGCCGGCGAAAGGGCAATTCCACATACCGCCACGACAGGTAGGCCACAATCAGCGAACACGTGACTGCGGCCAATGTCAAGTCCCAGCGATTGATCGTTCCCAACGCGATTTTCATATAGACGATAATCGGCCAGTGCCAGAGATAAAGCGAGTAGGAAATCCGCCCTACGAAGACCAACGGCGGGACCGAAAGCAATCTGCCGACCCAGGTCAGACAATGAGAATTCGTGAATAAAATCGCGGCAGCCCCCCCCACGGGGAGCAACGCTGCAAACCCTGGAAACAGCGTTCGCTGGTCGAATGTCAGGACGGCGACGGCAATAGCCGCAATTCCGACAGTCGACGCGGCTTCATTAAAGAGTTTTCGAAAACGAAATGAATCCGGAATGACGACGAGCAAGCTGCCTGCGAGCAACTCCCAGGCGCGAGTTGGGAGCAGGAAGAATGACGCAGCCGGATGCCTGAAGGCCCCGTAGACAGCGGCAGCAAAAGACAAAGTCAGAATCGCAGCGAGAATCGACTTGATAGCGGAACAACCGAGCTTGCGTAAGATGACCAGAAACAAAGGAAAAACGAGGTAGAATTGCTCTTCAACTGCGAGTGACCAGGTGTGCAGCAACGGCTTGTGATCGGCAGGCGCTGCAAAGTATCCCGTATCTCGCCAAAAATAGACATTTGCGAGAAGCAGAGATTGCGCCAATGATGAACGGGCAAGTTCGTCCAGTTGGTTAGGTAAAAGCAGGCAATACCCCGCCAGCAGGACGGCACCGATCATGACCGACAGCGCCGGCATGATCCGGCGAAAACGTCGTTCCCAGAAATCGGCAATCGAAAAGGTGCCCATAGACAGGTCATTCAGGATCAATCGCGTGATCAAGGATCCGGAAATCACAAAGAAAACATCAACGCCCACGTAACCTCCAGGGGCGCCAGCATGAGTATGGAACAACACGACGGCGATGACTGAAACGGCGCGCAATCCATCAATATCCGGTCGATGGCGCATGCTGGGAGATTCGCAGACGATTGTCGCGCCGTTCATCTTTCGATCGACCACAAGGTGCGGGCAAGCATGATTATTTCGACTGGGTCAGCCATTCGTGCAAGACAAGGAGCAACCAGGCTTGCCAGGCTTGAGTGCGCGATTTCCCCGATGAATCAACGAGATCCACGAGCGATTCTGATTCAAAATAGTCGGTCAGAGGACCGTCGTCGGCCAGCAGGCGGCCGCGAAGCTCGGTTTGGAATGGTCCCGCGAACCATTCACGAATCGGCACTTCGAACCCTCGCTTTTCGCGATGGATGAAATCGCGAGGGAAGAACCGCTCCGCCGTTCGCTTCAACAGGTATTTGCCGATGACCTTCTCCATCGGAGGCGTGCCATTCAGCCCGCGAGGCGCTGCCAGCTTCAATTCGGGTGGGACCTGCGCCGCAATCTCCAAAAACACATGATCCAGCAGCGGCACTCGCACTTCGAGGCCATGAGACATGCTGGCGACGTCGACCTTGGTCAAATTGTCAAAGGCGACGTAATTGAAAATATCGAAATGTTGCAAGTGATTCAGTAACTCGTCGCGCGGCCCGCGCGAGAATGACGCCTCAAAGCTGCTCCGCGTTTCTGAAATTAAGTGGCGAAATTCCGGTCGCCACATTAAATTCCGTTGTCCCGGTGAGACGACGGCACTTCGCTCGTATTTGCTGTCTGCGATCGTCGTGCGACGTGGCCAGCAGCCGAATGCCCGCGCGCGATTTGCCAGAAAGTGCCGGACTTTGCGCAGATTGCCCTCGGGCGCTCGGTGTTCCCAGAGAATGGCCGGATACGAGTGGTAGCCTGCAAATCCTTCGTCTCCGCCATCTCCGGAGAGGACCATTTTCACATGGCGTCGCGCCAGACGAGAAGCGTAATAGGTGGGAATGGCCGAACTGTCTCCGAACGGTTCACCATAGTGACGCACCAGTTCCGGAAGCAGACTCATTGCATCGGGTTCGACGACTTCTTCGACATATTCGGCTCCGCAGACCATAGCCGCCTGGCGTGCGAATTGGCGTTCGTCATAGTCTTCGCGTGGATGACCGATGCAGAATGCCTTGACCGGCTGTTTCAAGATGCGGCTCATATAGGCGAGCATCATGCTGGAGTCGACGCCCCCCGAAAGAAACGCACCGAAGGGGACATCAGCCACGAGATGCGTGCGCACGGTCTCTTCGAGTGCCGCGTCAAGCCGCTCGATCCATTGGTTCTCGTTCAAACTTCTGTCGGGGCGAAATGCCAGGTCCCAATAGCGCGTTGGCCCAATGACGGTTCCGTCGCCGCTCACTTGAAGCCAATGAGCCGGCGGAAGCTTCTGCACTTCGCGATAAATCGTGTGCGGCGCCGGAACGTACTGAAAGTGCAAATACAAGTCGATAGCCTGCGGATCGACTGTCGGAGAAAAGTCGGCGATCGAGCGAAAGGCCTGCATTTCCGAGGCGAACGCGAAATAGCGCGGCTGCCTGACATAATACAGCGGCTTAATTCCCACGCGGTCTCGAGCCACGAACAAACAATCGTTTCTTGCATCCCAGACGACAAAGGCGAACATCCCGCGTAACCGTGAGGGGAGAGCGTGACCCCATTGCTCGTAGCCGTGCACGAGAATCTCGGTGTCGGAAACGGTCTTAAACACGTGTCCGTGTCTCTCCAGTTCCAAGCGCAGATCCTGGTAGTTAAAAATCTCGCCATTGAATGTCACCCACACGGTTCCATTTTCGTTCGAAAGCGGCTGAGAGCCTCCTTCCAGATCGATGATCGACAGCCGCCGGTGTCCCAATCC
>DASYAR010000016.1:0-5038 GCA_036501235.1 Planctomycetaceae bacterium | reverse complement strand
AGTCTCGCAGGGGCTGCGATTTCTTGTACGTCACCATGCCCGCGAACGAGATGTAGAGCCCCAGCTCGAGGCAGGCTTGCGCCGTTTCGAGACTTCCCGTGAACGAGTGCATGACGCCCGTGAGCGGCCCGCGCGAGGCGGCCGCCCGCATTTCGGCAACGGTTTCGGTTTCGGCGTCGCGGCAATGGACGACAAACGGCAGATCGAGCCGTTGCGACAGGGCGATGTGCCGGTGAAAATAGTCGATCTGGACCTCGAACGGAGCATAGTCCCAATAGCGATCGAGCCCCGTTTCGCCGATGGCCACGACTTTGGGGTCTGTCGCCAGCGTTTCAATCGCTTCCCAGTCGCCGGCGTTTGCCTGCGCCGCGTAGTTGGGCTGAATGCCCACCGCCGCAGAGACGGCGGGAAACGCCGCCGCAACTTCCACTGCTCGTCGGCTCGTGTCGGCCGTCGTGCCGATCGTGATGATCCTCGCGATTCCAGCCGCAGCGGCGCGGGCCACGACGTCGGCCCGGTCGGCGTCAAATGCCTCTTCGTCGAGATGCGCATGCGTATCGACGAGCGCCGGTGGGATTTCAGGATCTGAGGCGGGTTCGGTCAAGGCTTAGCGCCGGTGTCTCGCACCTTTAAACGGCCGCGGGGGCTTTGGCGGCCAGCTCGCGGAGTCGGGCGATATTGGCCTGTTCGGCGGCCAGCAATTCAGACACGAGGCCGGCCGCCGACGGGTCATTGTGGAGCGCCCCTTGGGCCGCCTCCAGCTCGGCGACCAGGTTCTGCTCGTCGGCGATCAGCTTGCCCAGCAGAAAATCGAGCGACACGTAATGCAGCTCCGAGTTGTCCGGAAAATTACCGAAGTCGACCGTTTCGCCGCGGTCGATCAACAGTTCCACGAGCCGTCCCACAAAGGCCTGCTGGCGGGCGGCAATTTGTTCCACCGCCTGCTGCTCAGGCGCAGCCGACCCGATGGACTCTGTGAGCGTCGTCCACGGCCAGCATTCCACCGCGTACTGCAACAGGCTGCGGTACGCGCGGGCCACGAGATGATTGAGGATTTCGTTCTCAGTCTTTTCCGGCATGTCTGTTGATCGGTCCTAGAGCAACCAGCCGGCGACTCGCTGCGCCAGCTCGCTCATCCAGTTGACAAAAATCCCCAGCGCCAGCACGGGGGCCGTAATGAATGCCAGGTGGCACCCCGCTGTCGAATACAGGGGAACATCCACGGGGCGTGCATCTTCCGGCAGTGGCGTGACGTACATGACCTTCAGCACCCGCACGTAATAGACCAGGCTGAACACCGTGTTGATGACGCCGAACCCCAATACGATCCACATCAGAGGATTCAATTCAGCCGCCTGCCACACCGAGGCGAAAACCATGAATTTCCCTGCGAATCCGCCAAACGGCGGCAGGCCCACGAGGCTGAAGAGACAAATCGCCATACAGGCCGACAAGACGGGAGCTTGCTTCGCCAGACCGGCATAATCCGCGATCTCTTCGCTGTAGGTCTGGTTGCGAATCAGGGCCACGACTGCGAACGCCCCCAGATTCATGAAGAAATAGACGGCGAGGTAAAATAGCAGCCCTTGGATGCAGGTCACCGCTTTGGCGACCCGCTCTTCGGGCGACATCGAACTCCCTGTGGGCGCATTGAGGATCACCATCATCGCCGCGACCGCCATCAGCATGTATCCGGCATGCGCGATCGTAGAATAGGCCAGCAGCCGCTTCATGTTCTTCTGGGTGTATGCCGCCAGATTGCCGAACGTGGCCGTTACGGCGGCGACGAATCCCAGCCCCACCCCCACGTTCATGAACAGTTCGGAAAGGGGCGCCCCCCCGGATCGCGTCTCACCGACCAGCGCCAGACAGAATCGCACGAGCAGGGCAAAAGCCCCCCCCTTGCTGGCGACGGACAGGAACCCGCCGACTTCTGCCGCCGCCCCCTCGAATGCGTCAGGGCACCAGAAATGAAATGGAAACAACGACAGTTTGAACGCCACACCTACAAGAATCATCAGGATGGCGACGACCAGAGTCCCCACGGCCGGATCATTGATGTGCGAATGGAGCCTGCCGAATTCGACGAGCGCATGCGCCACCGACGGCAAATGCGCGGTCCCCAGCAGACCGGAAAGCAAACTGATGCCGTACAACATGACCCCCGCAGCCCCGGCGCCGTAGACCACATATTTCAACGCCGCTTCGCTGCCGGCCTTCCGGCCTTTCAGAAAACCGACCATGGCGTAACTGGGAACGCTCGTCATCTCAACGGCCAGGAAGATCATCAACAAGTGGTTGGCCGACGCCATCAACATCATTCCGAGCGTCGATCCCAGCAGCAGCACGTAAAAGTCGGGCGCGTCTTCCTGATCGGGAATGCCAGTGACCACCGTCAGCCATTCGACGAACAGCAGAAACAGCAGAAGAAAAATGCGGAAGTAGACGGTAAACGGGTCGTACATCAACAGCCCCGTGAAGATTGGAACGGCGTCGGTCGGCGAAAGGTTTTCGATTCCCGCGACGGAGGCCGGCGCATTCTGCATGGCATGGAACTGAACGGCCGCCCTCATCAGCGCCAGGGCCGTGCCGATGATGGCGACGATCGACGCCGGCAAATACCGGTCTGCGCTGAATAACCGCACCAACAGCAGCGCAACGATTGTCGCGATCACGATCAACTCGGGACCGAAGTGCGGCAGCGAAATCCGCGTGTCGATTCCCAGCCGGTCGATCAGTTCGGAAAAATTCATCGGATATCGTATTCAGCAGGGCCGCGCGGGGCGGCGAACAGTTGTTAATCGGTAACTTCGCGATCTGTCGGGCAGGAGTTGTCGACTAGAGCCCGGAGACTTGTTTGGCGGTTTCAATCTGCTTGACGACGTCCGCCAGCCCCTTGGTGGAAGACATGCTGTCGACCAGCAGATTGATCGAGGCCTGCATCTGGGAGAACATCCAGTTCGGATACACGCCCAGCACGATACAGAACAGCAGCAGCGTGCCTCCGATGAAGACTTCTCGCTCCGTGATGGGAGTGATGGCTTCGGCATGGGGGCCCTTATATTCGGCCCCCAGGTAAACGCGCTGCACGGCCCACAGAATATAGCCGGCCGTCAGGATCACGCCGGAGGCGGCGATGACGGCATACAGTGGATTGTAATTCCATGCGCTCACGACGCTCCACGCCTCGCCCCAGAAACCGCACAGTCCAGGGAGGCCCATGCCGGCGAAGAAGATCCCCACGGCCAGCCCGCCGTACAGCGGCATCAGCCCCATCAGACCGCCGAATTGATTCAAATCACGATGATGCACACGGTCGTAAATGACCCCCACCATAAAGAACATGCCTGGGGACGAAATGCCGTGGGCCAGCATCTGAAACATGGCCGCATTCAGTCCCATGTTCCAGAACGTCGAGTTCTGTTCGGCCGACCCTTCGCTGAGTTTCCAGACGGCGATTCCCAACAAGACGTATCCCATGTGGCTCACCGAGCTGTAGGCCACCAGCCGTTTGAAGTCGGTTTGCGCCAGCGCGGCGAAGGCACCGTAAATGATGCTGATCACCCCCAGAATAACGAGAGCGTGTGCGGCCCAGTAGGCCCCCAGCGGGCAGATCGGGAAGGCGATGCGGATGATCCCGTACCCTCCCATTTTCAGCAGCACGCCTGCCAGAATCATTGAAATAGGAGTCGGCGCTTCGACGTGCGCGTCGGGAAGCCAGGTATGGAATGGAAATACCGGCACCTTGATGGCAAAACCAATGAACAGCAGAACGAACGCCGTCATCTGCACGAATGGGGTGAACTGGCCGCCGGCGCTGGCGTGCCCTTGGCCAATCTGCGCCAACTGCAAGATGTCGAACGTCTTTCCGAACGAGCTCCCGGCGCTATCGAAGTAGAACATCAGCAGGGCGATGAACATCAGCACGCCGCCGAACAGCGTGTACAGGAAGAACTTGATTGCCGCGTATTCCCGTCGCGGCCCCCCCCATACGCCGATCAGGAAGTACATCGGCAACAGCATCACTTCCCAGAACACGTAGAACAGGAAGAAGTCGAGGGCCAGGAAAACCCCCAACATTCCCGTTTCCAGGATCAGGTACAGCATCAGGTAGCCCTTAAGCTGCTTTGTCACACTGGCCGAGGCCAGCATCGCCAGCCAACTGATGAACGACGTCAACACCACCAGCGGCATGCTGATCCCGTCGACACCAAGCTGATAATTGACGTTCCACGACCCGATCCACGACGCTTTCACCTGCATCTGCATCGGGTGCGCCGCGTCAATCTTCGCAGGATCAAACCGCGACCAGGCAAACAGCGTCAGGATGAAGGTCACCAGGGTAATGGCATTCGACCATTGCCGCATCGCCCCTTCCGACTTGCTGTTGAAGAACATTAGGCCGACAGCGCCCAACGTCGGCAGAAAGATGATCAATGACAGCAGTGCGGGATCGCTCATAATCAATCAAACTTTATTGAAACCAATTTCGAACTGGCCCGTGCAAACTTGCCCGGGCCTTGGTGGTTAGCATTACTGCGCAAAGAACTGCACCAGCGCCCAGATTCCTACGACGCCGACTACGATGAACATCACGTATTGCCGCAACCGGCCCGTCTGCAGGTACCCGAAGACCCGGCCAGTCGCAAAAGTCACGTCAGCCAGCCGGTTGACGAAGCCATCGACGATTTGCTCGTCGAAGATCCGGTCCCATTTCGAGATCAGCACTGCCAGCCGCGCCATGAAGTGCAGGAAGCCGTCGAAGACGACGCGGTCGAACGCCGCACACCATTTGGCGACGATGTGCGCCGGGCGTACGAACATGACGTCGTACAACTCGTCGAACCACCACTTCTCGACCAGGAACGTATGCAACGGCGCGAGTTGCTTTTTCACTTCTGCGGGATCAAACAGCCGCATCCCGTAGAACAGGTAGGCCGTCACCGTTCCCAAGATGGCAATGAGCAGTGCATACGTTCCTGCCAGACTGTGATTGTGGTGAATCGCCTCGTGTGAAGGCAGGCTCAGGCCCGACAGG
>DASYAR010000015.1:0-16968 GCA_036501235.1 Planctomycetaceae bacterium | reverse complement strand
AATGCCGATTCGGTCTTCAACCTGATTCTGCGCCCCGACGTCATGTATGCCGACGTGGAATTGAGCATCCGCCTGAAAGCCGTCGAGGGGATCGTCGACCAGGGAGGCGGCCTCGTCTGGCGCGCGAAAAACGCCAAGACCTATTACGTGGCGCGCCACAATCCGCTCGAAGACAGTTTTCGGGTCTACAAAGTTGTCGACGGCAAGCGATTTCAACTGGGCAGCGTCAAAGCGCCCGGTGACTTGGACTGGCATACATTGCGAGTCACGATGAAGGGGAGCAAGATCGACTGTTATCTGGATGAAAAACTCCACCTGGAAGCCGAGGATGCGTCCATTCGTGGGTACGGACGGATTGGTCTGTGGTCGAAGTCGGACGCCCGCTCGTATTTCGACGATCTGCAGGCGGCCGGAACGGCGCTGGTTCCCAAGCCGGCGGATTCGGCCGCGGAAACGAAGGAGTTCGAGATTCGCTCGGAGCGGCCGTTCCTGGGCGGAAAGGAAGTCGATCTGTGGGGGCTGCGGTGCGGCAACGCGTTTGTGAGCGACGCCGTGACCGAGCGCTTCATCCGCAATTTCGACAATATGAATGCACACGGGATCAATCTCGTCGGCGCTTACATTCAAGGCGTGAACGCCGGCTTTCCGGACGGAAATGCCGGGTTGAACGGATTCACACGGCACGGCAAGCTGCTTCCCGCCATGGCGCGTCGCGTCGAATGGTTCGTGCGGGAAGCCGATAAGCGGGGCATGGTTGTCATGATCGGAGTCATTGCCCCGCGGAAAGATCAGGAGTTTTACGCCGAAGAAGACATGCAGAGCGCCATCGAAGAGACGGCACGGTTCCTGAAAGAGAAGAAGCTGCACAACTTGTTTGTGAACCTGTGCGACGAGTTCAACCATCCGCTGTATGCCGACAAGCTGCTGATTCGCGAACCGGACGGCGCGAAGAAAAAGCAGATGATGACCAGTTGGTTCAAGGCGATTGCCCCGGACATCGAGGTGGGCATCGGTCCGCACTGGAAGTCGGGAACGCAGGACGTCTATCCGGGCATGGACGTGCGGATCATCCAGAAGGGAATGGCGATCCCCGACAAGGGTTTTGTCGTGAATATCGAGCCGATCCGCGAAGACTACTTCAACAACGACGGCATCTTCAACGCGACGAATCTCGAAGCCATCTTTACGAACTGCCGAAACTACCTCGACGCGCCGCACGCCGTGTTCATGTTCCACTCCGGTTTCGTGCAGGGGGTCACGAATTACAGCGGCACGGCGCCGCATGGCGAGATGGGCGGGTATGGAACGGGGCCGACTGATCGAGGCATCCGTTTCTATTACGAATGGGTTCGCGATAACGTCGGCCGCTGGGAATATCCGCAGCACGTTCCCGCCGCAGAGTTCTCGATCGAACCGCAGGGAGAATCGCCGTCCGGTGGCGGATAAGAGACTTCCGGCTGACTTCGGCCACCTGACTTCGGCCACCTGACTTCGACCTGGCCGGATCGACAGGATTGCCGTGATGAAAAAAAACGTGACGCAAATTTCCGATCGCGCGAAGGCAATGTTCCGTGCCTGCACAAAATCGTTTAACCGCGACCCGCAGGGGAGCGCGTGGCGACGGACATTTGCTCTCGATCGTCGAACAGCATTTCACAATCCGGAGGCAATGACACTGCACGATCGTGAAACGGCAAGCACACCGACGCTCAACACGCGCTCCCCTCTCGGGTCGCGGTTAAACGGGTCGGGGGACGCGAGACCTCTTCTTCTTCGCAATCGTCGCGGTTTCACGCTCATCGAATTGCTGGTGGTCATCGCCGTCATCGCCGTGCTGACGGCGCTCCTGTTGCCGGCCGTGCAGCAGGCGCGCGAGGCGGCGCGGCGGTCGCAGTGCAAGAACAATCTCAAACAGTTGGGGCTGGCGATCTTCAATTACGAAGCGGCGCTCGGCCGGTTGCCTCCCACGGCCATTGTCGTCGGCCGGCCGAACAATGCGATCGAGACCAGTTACCTGGGCCCCTTCGGACGGATTCTGCCGTACCTCGAGCAGGCCAACATCTACAACCAGATCAATACCACGGCCGACTATGGCGATCTGTCCAATCAACCCGCTGTGGCGCATGTGATTCCGCTGTTTCTCTGTCCGAGCGAACCCAACACGCAGGCCGACCTGGACGTGTCATTCGGCCTGATCGGCGGGAACAACTATGGATTCTGCATGGGCGACTGGTACGTCTGGCTGGGGGTGAACGGCGGTCCGCAGACGCGTTCGGCGTTCGGAGTCAACCTGGGACGGCGCTGGGCCGACTTCACCGACGGCACAAGCCAGACGCTGCTGATGTCGGAAGTCAAGAATTATCAGCCCTACATCCGCGATTGCGGTTCTCTCAAGAACATTAACGATCCGAACTTCATTCCGCCGCCCACTGCCGATCCGCAAACCATAGCGCCGGAGTATCAGTCCAACGGCTGCTCGTTTCTGCTCAATGCCCATTCACAGTGGGCCGAGGTGACGGTGCATCACATTGGCTTCACCACGGCCTGGCCGCCCAATAAGGTGACTCCCGGCGGTCCGGGAAATGCGTATCCCGACGTCGATCTCAACAGCGAGCGCGAGCGGCTCGGCGGCCCGACGTTTGCCGCCGTCACGTCCCGTAGCTATCACACCGGCGGCGTGCACTCGCTGATGGGAGACGGATCGGTGCGGTTCGTTTCCAGCTCGGTGAACGGGCTGGTCTGGCGGGCATTGGGGACCGTCGCCGGCGGCGAAGTTCCTGGCGATTTTTGAACGGCTGCTGCGCTGTGAACCGTTATCGGTCGCGCTAAAATGCCAATGATCACGCCGCAATGCGTTGGGACAACCTTAAAACTTTTCTACGGCATCACCAAGAGTGCGCAGTGACGGTTGGTATTGCTATTCCCCGGCCTCCGCTTCGGCGGCCGAAAGCAATCCGTCGGAGTTTTTGTCGAGCCTCTGAAAGGCGCCGAGTGGTCCTAAAAACTCCCGCGGCGAGAGATCGCCATCGTGATTGCGGTCCATCTTCTGGAACCAGAGGGGGCCGGATGCCGATTTCGCCGTCGTCGTCCGCCGTTCAGCACCAGCCTGTTCTCCGCGAAAGAGCGTGGTCTCTCGATTCTGAAGGATCAGACGGCTGTTCGCCGGAATCTCGCCCGGCTCGATGTGACCATCGCCGTTGAGGTCCCAGTTGCGAATGTGGGCTGGCGCCCCAAGCAGCTCGCGAAGTCCAAGGTGGTCGTCGGCCCCTTCGTCAATGAGATCGAGAATCGATTGTGCTTCCTGCGAAAGCGACAGGACCACCCGACTGGAAAACAGCTGCCGCTGCAATTCTGCATACTCGAACAGCTCTGGCTTCCGGACCATGCCGTCGTCATTGCGGTCGATTGTGGAAAAGATGGATTCGGGCAGATTCAGAAGGCGCATTTCCGACATGTCGAGGTACTCGTTGCCGTCGCCATCGGCAGCATCGAACTTTCCGTCGAACAGGCGGCGCACCTCCGCGGCTGATGCAGCCGTCTGCCCTGTGACGAGATCGAAATCTACGGTGTCGATCGTGAGTTGGAGATCCCCACGTTTTCCGGTAGCCGCGTTCAGCAACGGCGCCCCGTTCTGGGAATCGGCAGCAGAGGGCGCGACAAAAACCAGTGGGCCGCTTCCCAGCGGCACGGATATTTCCCGAGCCGGGATCGGATCCAGCAGGTATGACCGCCCCTCAGCTCCGTGCAGCGTTCCGTCACCGTCGGCGTCCCACCTGGCGAATTGAACCGGTGACACTCCCAATTCGGTGGCGTCGAGCCGGCCGTCGCCGGCGGGACGATTGTCCGAGCCCGCAGAGGACCGCGGTTTGTCATATCGTTCCACCAACTTTGCAAATAACGCGTCCTGGGCGTCAGCCGATTCCCGATCGACCGCAATCAGCCGCAACAGTAACTCTGGTGTCGGGGTCGCAGAACCTGCGTCGCCACCGCCCCGTTGATGGAGTGAGAGCTCGGTGTGATCGACAATTTCGTCGTCGTTGGCGTCGAACTTGAGAATGGCGCGACCCGCGGATTGGATTTCATCCCGAGACAGCGTGCCATCACGGTTCTCGTCGACGGCTTCGAACAAATGCACCTTGCCGGCATGGATCGGCGGAGCGACCGTGATGGCAAACGGTTCGCCAGTCGACCATTTCACATATTCGATGAGCTCCTGGAGTGTGACGATCCCATCGGAATCGGCATCGACCGGTTTGGAATTGAACTTGCGAGGGCCTTCGTGCGCGCGGCGCGGGGGCGCCAGTTCATCCGCAGGCGGAATCCAGCCCATTTCCATCGAATTGAGCCGGCCATCGCCGTCGCTATCGAGGGATTGAAGCAGTCGTCGCGCATAAGCGGCTCGCAGGCCCCGAAAGCCCTGACCGAGGACGCTGATCTTCAAGCGCACGAAAACGGGCCGGTCGGAAGACAGGTACACGATGTCCTGGGTATCGTCGTCGGTCGCGCGCCCGGACGATTGTGCCAGGACGACCACCGCCGGCAACCCCCACAGGGCGATGGTCGTTATGAGGATTAGTGCAGGTCTCATGTGAGTGCCTCTGAAATGACTCGTGCACCGGGGTCGTCGCGTCTCAGTCATGTTCCGACTCCGGTTCAAAACTCGGGTTGATCAGGCACTCCGGTGCGACTTCCGCTCGTCCACACGCGGGGCTGGTTCAACTTCCAATGCCAATCTTAATGGTTCAGGGGCTTAGTGGTTCACGGCGAACTCGCTGCTGTTCAAAAGCGCCCAGAAGACGTCTGCGAACGCTGCCGATCTCGATTCAGAATCACTCCGGTCGCGATTCGTGCTCGACTCCACGTGGGCGATCAATCGCTGGACCTCTGGCGCACGCGGCGGGCGACTCAACGCGGCCAGAAATAGCGTTTCAATCCGTTCGGCGTCGGTGAAGAACGGCGCCTCCGTGACGGCCGTCAGGGTCGCACAGCGATTCCCGCTGGTCGCGCTGTCGACAAGTTCGCCATTCATCATCGCGAGGGCCTGGAGAATCGTGGCCTGAGAGCCGGCCGTGCTCTCCCCCTGCTGATCGAACAATTCGCGAAGCCGAAGACGCGGCGAATCGACGCGCAGCTCGCGCTCGCGGAAGCTCCCTTCTTCGTCCTGGCCCGCGGCCTGGAGCAGGCTGTCGAACAACTGATCGGCCGTAAGCCGCCGTACAGCGTGGCGGGCAAACCATCGCGGATCGGACTGCCGAGAGTCTGTCTGCGCGCTCGTGAGCTGATAAACGCGACTGGCCGTGATCGCCCGGATGAGAAAATTGACGTCGTAACCGTGTGCAGCAAATTCGTTGGCGAGCTTGTCGAGTAGTTCGGGATGGCTGGGAAGGTTCGCGGCGTCGAAGTCATCAGGCGGATCGACGATTCCGCGCCCCATCAGGTCTGCCCACACGCGGTTGACCGCCGCGCGGGCGAAGTAGGGATTTTCGCGCGCGGTGATCCAGGTGGCCAGGACCTGTTGCGGCTGTGATTTGTCACTCCATTCCGGACGTTGCCCATCCAGAAAGCGTGCCTCGACAGAACGACCGGCGTCGGGAATCGCAATCGTTCGCACAACCGTGTCTTCGAAAAGCGGCCCGAACCGGTCTCCGCGAGCTCCGGCGAAGAAGGCCGCCAGGCTCCAGAACTCGTCCCGGTTCCAGTGCGAAAAAGGGTGATCGTGGCATTGGGCGCATTCCAGTCGAACTCCCAGGAAGACCCGACTCGCAGCCGCCGCGAGGTTCTCCGGCGCCGCGTCGCGAGCGCGGTAAAACAGGTCGGCGGCCGAGGCGGGTGCGTTCGCTTTCACCGGCAGGGCCAGGAGTTCTTTGACGAGTTGATCGTTCGCCGTCCGCAGCACGAGTCTTTCCCGCAGCCAGGCATCGAACCGGGGAAGCTGGAACCTCGTCTGAAAGTCGGCGTTGACCGGCGGAATCAGCCTGTTCCGCCACTGGACCGTGGCATGCGTGAAGTAGGCCGGACTTTCCAGGATTCGATCCACGATCCGCAGGCGTTTGAGTGGATCGGTGTCCGCCAGAAAGCTACGAACCTCTCCGACCGACGGTATTCGTCCCAGCAGATCCAGATAAATCCGACGGAAGAATTCGGCATCGTCAGCGCGGGGAGCCGGCGTTATCCCCTCGATTCGCCACGCCGCCTCGATGTGCTCGTCGATTGCCGCCGCGAGCTGCGCGACCGGGCCCGGAACAGTCTCGGCTCCCTTGGCTGTCGCTCGACCGCAGAGCGCGATCGTGACCGCCAGGATCGAAATTGCGGATTTCGACGGGAAATATCGTCTGCGGACGAATCTCCAATGGCAGGTGTCGAACGCCAGCATCGCACCCTCCGGGACAATTCCGCGGCAATGATTTCGAGATCAATCGAACGAGACGATCTCGCCGCCAGCTCGCGTCAACGCCGCTTTCAGTTGCTCGGGCGAGAGGACTTTCGCCAGATTGTGGGCCGCTCCGTCACACGTCGCGAACCGGAATCCCTCTCCATCCTTGCCAGTCAATTTGTCGAGCGGTTTTTTCTCGTCCAACTCCCATTCGGCAGGTTTGGTCCATTCCACGGCGTACTGAGGCTGAACTGTCACGATCATGATCGTATTGCTGGTGCCGTCCGTAATGTCGGAGATTTTGATCGGCTCGCGACGATCAAATGCCGTGCCATCGCCGACGGGCGCCAGAAATACCGTCTTGCCCGCCTTCTGCAGCGTACCGCTGCCCGCCGCAAAGACGGCCGGCATTTTCTCAACGAGCGGTTTGTTGTGCGGGCTATCCCACGGCTCCCGCAGACGGAATTTACCGTAGAGGTCTCGCTCGCCCAGGTACGGCAGCATGTGAACCCGCCAGCTTAAGAGCGGCTTCTGGTTCGCATCGTACGTGGCTGCAGCAGGAAACGCGCCGTTGGCGTCATGATAGTTGTGCATGGCCAGCGAGAGATGCTTGAGCCCGTTCGTGACCGCACCCCCATTGAGCGGTTCGGGCTCTTTGTCCGCAGGAACCTCCTGGGGATCCTCGTCCGCGAGTGCGAGCTGCGTGTCGGGAGCAGGTCGTGGCGCGGGCAACTGCTCGGTGCGTGCGGCCGGCGCCGCCTGGGCCTGAGTCTTGTCCCCGGCCCCCGTGGCAGCCAATGCTGTGTGAGTCGCTGCGCCGCTGCCTCCACTGGAGAGCGACGACTTGAGAATGGCGCCCGTTCCCAGGGCGCCCGATACGGCAATCGTGATGACCGCCCATTTGATTTGTGTCACAAGAAACATTTTTGCAAGTTCTCCCTTCGCCAGAGCCACGGAGTTTACGGAAGCGGCCGCCAGCGCATGGCCGGCGGCAAACTTTGCGCTCGCCTGTGCAGTCAGGAGCGCGGTCGAATCTGAAATCGCAGCCTCGGCAATCTCGCGGGCCAGCTCTCCGCCGAGCAGCATGGCCGGAACCACCAGGCCGCGCCTCTGCAGTTTCCAGCGCAGCATATCGAGGGCCCGCTCCAGGCGGCCTTTGACAGTTGTCTCGCTGATCCCCAGCTCAGCGGCTGTCTGTCGCCGCGATCGGCCCTCCAGGTGGCAGAGAACCACCGGGCCGCGATACTTGTCGGGAAGCCGGTCGAGCTCCTGGTATAGCAGGCTCTCGATTTCGGCTGATTCCGGGCTGGCGTCGGAGGCGGATGCGACCGAATGGGCGTCCTCCAGCCGCCGTGCCAGGTTCCTTGTCAGCCGCCGATTCTCGTTGCGGGAAATTCGGACGGCCGCACCGTAGAGCCAATTGGCGATACATGCGTGCCACCGGACATTCCCGGCCTTTCGCGCAATGAGCATAAAAACTGCCTGACATGCATCTTCTGCATCTTGCTCGTGCTTCACGATCCGCCGACAGATCCGCAGCACCATCGGGGCGTGACGCGAAACCAATACGGCAAACGCCCGCTCATCGCGGTTCGCAGCAAACCGACCGATGAGCTGCCGATCGCTCAACTCGCTCAAATCTGTCAACGCCGCGTCTGCCACACCGTGAATCATGAGGAGTCAGCCGCCGAGTGGAACCGTCTGAAAGTAATGGCCTGGAGAGGCAGGTTCGGCACGTCTTTTTTTGGAATTTCTACGGATTTCTGCCAAAACCTGTGTTTCCCGATGCTTGAGTGCCAGGCAGGTTCCGTGAACTTTCGCATTCCCCCATCGTTGAAAGGATCGTCCGCGATTCGTGATTTGTCTTGCGACGGTGCTCAGCCGGCACTTTTTGACAAAAACACAGCCACTCGACGCCACCGATCCTGCATCGGTGGAACCGGTGACTGGCAGCTATCGCGGCCGACTTGGGTCGATCCGCTCCCCACCGGCCTCGTGCCGGTGGAAGCCGTGACTGAAAGCTAAGAGTCGGCCGAAGCGCCATAGCATTCAATCGTTGGTCCCACCGGCACGAGGCCGGTGGAGACCCGGATTCGTGCAGAACACTGTTAGCATTCAATCGTGCTCCCACCGACGCTGGGTCGGTGGAGAGCGATACCGATATGCCGGGCTCGACAAGGACCATCCCCATTTAACGGATGCACCGATACTGCGATCGGCGAATTGGTGGTGTCCGTTTTTGTGGTGCAGGCGTCTCGCCTGCCGCGTTGCAGCCGAGACGGCCGCACCACAAATGCGCCGAAAACGGACACCACCGCGCGTTTGACTCAGCCCCAGGAACCGATATGATTGAGCCAGCCCAGCTGCGGTTGGACAAGAAAGGAGAGCATTGAAAGGAGACCGAGAAGAGAAGAACAACTCGCGCGTTGAGCGGACTTTGTTTTTCTCTCCTTTCTACTTTCTCCCCTCTCCTTTCTGGCCGCAACGCGGCCCCGGGGGCGATTGGATTCGACTGGATTACCGTAAGTCGAGGTGGCGTGCCGTGGTTGATCAGTTGGCCACGTAAAAAGCTGATCAAATGATAACTGCTGAAAAGCAATTCGTAATGGCTGCCTAGAGATAGGCATCCCCGGCTCAGGAATCCCCGTCTGAGGAGTCCGAAAGCTGGTCACAAAATCAGGCTGGCGCCGCGTCAATGTCCACTACGCGCGGCGTAAGACAAGTTGTGGGCTGGTCCGGGACGGGCCTCGTCGGCCGAGCCTGTCCCGGCGAACATCAATCGACCGAATACGCACGTAGAAGCTTCGTCCGAGGGATCTCAGGACGCGGGTTCGATTCCCGCCGCCTCCATTATTGATTCCGCAAGTCATTTCATAAAAATGACTTGCGTTGACACAAGATGCGGGTCGATTTCCCGCGGCTCGTCGGAATAGATCGAACGCAAGCTATTTATGCTACGAGAGTTGCGCAATCTCGGCGGCCGTGCCAGTTCAGTAATTTTTCGCCAAAAATGCAGCGCCGGTGCAGCGCGCGATTCTGCTGCGGTCCGTGAGGACACGCCGATCGCGCGGGCTCATGTATCAGGGACCGTGCGTCACCGATTCCCGTCGGTGTCGGCTTCAGCTCTCCTGGCCGGGGCACGGGGATAATCCCATACGTTTTTGCTTGACTGGCGCGCCCCGCGCGAGTCCAATTAATCAATGAACAATGGCGAACGTGACTGCGCCCGATGACTCTGGGCGGTCAATTCGTATTATTTGAGCTCCGACCCGTCTAAGGCTCACAAGTCGAGTGCGTGCTCCCGAATGTTTGCGGAGATTAACGGCGTGCTTTTCAAGTGGTCCAAGTGCAATAGAGAGTTATTGATGTTCAACGGCCGCCGCCTGAATACGGCCTTCGTATTCTGCGACTGCGCCGGTGCCGGAGTGCGCGGCACGAAGCTGTCTGCCGAGCCACCGGAGCGGTGAGCCTCATCGTGCGCCATAGCAATTCCCATTCGCCGACGCGAATGCCCGGGCTCCATTCGAGGACTCTTACAGTGGGCGGAATCAAAGACCTCGATGCAGTTTATGTGGTGTCTGATTTGCATATGGGGGGACGTGGCAGGGGCGCGCAGATATTTAGTCAAAGCAACCTCCTTGCGCACCTCATCCGCGCACTGGCGCGAGAGAATTCCGATCAGCAGCTGGCAATGGTTATCAATGGCGATATGGTCGATTTTCTCGCCGAACCACGCGCGAAGTACTTCGACCCGGATGGGGCTGTCGACAAGCTTGATCGCATCGCCACTGACGAGTCGTTTGTGGATGTCTGGCGCGCCCTGTCCGACTTTGTAGCAACTCCGAACCGGCTTCTCGTGATTGTCCTAGGCAATCATGATCTTGAGCTCGCGTTGCCACACGTACGCACGCACTTATTGGAAATACTTGCCAAAGGTGACGCATCGGCTCGCGGACGAGTCGTGTTGGCCTTCGATGGCTCTGGGTATCTGTGTACGGTCGGCGGGGCGAAGGTTCTCTGCGTTCACGGTAATGAGGTGGACCCATGGAACTTTACGGATTATGAGTCACTGAGGCGCCAATGTTGTGCCGCCACTTTCAACTATGGTCGCGATGAATGGATCCCGAATGCCGGTACGAAGCTCGTTATCGAAGTAATCAATAGAATTAAAAAGGACTTTGCGGTAGTCGATTTGTTGAAGCCCGAGACGAGTGCTCTCGTGCCAACGCTCTGCGCGATCAGGCCCCAGCTGGCCAGTTTGACGCGCAAAATCGCTGCAGCTTCAGCGCGACTCAGCTGGGACAGTCTACGTCGCAAAATTGGCTTCTTGGGCGCCGACGACGATCTCGAGTTGGAGGGTTTGGCGGACGCAATCTCTCCGTTTACCGGTCCGGCTGATGCCTATAGATTGGACCGGCCGACAAGGGATGCGTTGGCACAACGCATGCTTGAAGAGGTAGAAGCTGAATTAGACGTGGGTGTCGAACCTCGGCCGTCAAGCGCGGTCGACTTCTTGAGCTTTGCGGAGATGGCCAGTTTTCCAATTGTCGACATTTCGAGGGAGGACCTCCTAAGGGCTTGTTTAAAGCAGTTGCTTTCGAACCACACGTTTGACTTAGAAATCGAAGACGATACTTTTCTCGGCCTTGATGCGAGCGTCGGTGAAGACGTTCGTTTTCTCGTTGCTGGGCACACACACATCGAACGACGGTTGCGGCGCAAGGATGGTCGCGGCTTGTATTTTAACTGCGGGACTTGGGCACGACTGATACGCTTCGAACCGGAGATGGTGGCCGATGCGTCGCGCTTTGAGGCTATCTATGGGGCCATGAAGAAAGGCACAATGGCCGCGCTGGATGACGAACCGGGGTTGGTCAGACCGAGACCCGCAGTAGTTTGCATAGAAAAACGTGGACACCGAACGGTAGGCGAGTTAATGCGAGTTCCTGTCGATGAAGGGGGAAAGCTTCCTCCTGATCTCGGTAGCTTGTTGCGCCCCGCGTGAGCAATGCACACAGACCGATGTGAATGAAGTATCGTCGCTTTGTTATAAGGTGAATCGGAATGCGCAGAGTGGTGTTGGAATTGTTACGGCATGGACCGCCACACAACCAATTGATCTCTCCATTGACGGAATACCTTGCACTTTGCGGAAATCATGCCGCAACCGCGCTCCGACTACCGATCGAACACCACGAGTTCATCGCGCAACACAATGTCTTGCGGTATGGCGCTCCGCGGGCAGCTCGAGAGCTTCAGCTCAAGATCACTGCGAAACTAATGGCAGGAATTCTTGCGAACGTACCCAGTCTGATTGCGGCGTTGGCTGAGGAGGCACAAACGGAGTCGTTTACGCATCTCGAATTGGTAATGTCGGCTGCGGAATTGGCATTGTTGCCGTTTGAGCTTGCAGATGCACCTCGCGGTTATCCTGGGGACGGCCAGCCGCTAGTCTGTCAGACGAACGTGCCACTATGTTTGACACGGCGAGTGAGGCGCCTAAGCAACGAGAAGTTTAGGTGGCCGCGGAAGCCAAGAATCCTTTTCGTTGCGACCGGACCAGTTGACCGACGCCTGGTTAAAGAGCATCTTCGCATTTTGCGCCGAGCGATCGACCCGTGGATTCGGCGACCCGCGGGAACTGTAAAGGACGATGGCCAGGAGTCGCGAAAGAAGCACCTGGTGTTTCTGCCTCTAGCGTCAGTGGGCGACATACACGCAGCAATCGACAGCAAACTCGTCCTGCATGCGGACTACGGTCCGTTCACGCACGTGCACATATTGGCGCATGGCGATAAGGCATCCGGATTGCACTTTTCTGGGGCCGGGGAGTCGCGCACAGTCTCGGGCCAAGAGCTTGCCATGGTTGTGCGAGCGCTGCGGCGCACCGGAGAAAGCAAGCTTGCGGAACCTGCAGTTGTAACAATCGCGAGTTGCGATTCCGCGAATATGGGAACGGTAATCGGTCCTGGCGCCAGCGTTGCGCATGTCCTTCACGAGTACGGTGTCCCAATTGTGATTGGGTCACAATTCCCGTTGTCTGTTCGGGGATCAGTACTTTTTGTCGAGCTGCTTTACGAGGGACTCCTGTGGGGAAATGATCCGCGGATTGTCGTCAGCAACCTTCGCCGCCGGCTTCGGGCCGAGTTATCGGAAACTCACGATTGGGCTAGCATCGTAGTGTATGCGACTCTGCCGCCCGATTTTGAACAGCAAATGGTTGAAGTAAGGTTTGAGCAGACTAAACGTGCGATCGACGCGGCATTGCACCGCACCGACTTCGCGACCGACGAATGGTGGTACGGAGATATAGACAATCCCAACGAACAAGAGCCGAGTGACCACCGAATCGTTCTCGAACGACTTGAGGACGTCGCATTGCGCCTGGAGAGCCTCGGTGGGGAATTGCAGGCGCGAGCCGAAGTAAACAACATCGCGGCGTTTGAGGGCCTGCGCGCCAGTATGTTAAAACGTGAGGCAGAGTATCGACTGCAGCGCGAACTAATGGGACAATCAGCGACAGATTACCAATATCTGTTTTTTGATGTTGAAGGAACGACGGCCAATGAATTCATCAAGATCACCCAGATCAATATCGACACAACGAGTGCTCGGTCACTTCTCCGGAAATCACTGAAGCGATATGCGGAAGTGTTTAAGGCAGACAAAAGTCAAGTATGGGCGGTCGTGCAACACCTTGCACTTGCGGCAGCGCTCGGTGACAAACGACTATTCACACCGGACGCGTGGATGGTCGCGTTCACGCTGTCGCGATGGGACTTAGACAGCAGCGATCGGCGCAAGGTAGACCAAGCGCACGCCAATCTGTTGGAATTGTACGTTCTCGCGGAACGATTTCATACGTGGGACGACGTAGAGTCCTGCAGACCCCAAGTCGTTAATCTCGACGGACAAAACGCTGCGGAAGTACCGAGGAACGTGGCGGCGGCACTCGACCACGCGGATAAGCTCGTAAGGCGCGTTGATTCATCTAACTTCATCCTGGTTTCGACGCGGCGACAGCTAAAGCGTTATTTGAACCTCTTTGCGATGATGATCCAGCCAGCGCCGACCGCAGTCGAGAGTTGGACGGACGCCTACAGACCAGTTGTCGATCTCGTCGCCCAGCTTTTGAACCGATTGCCAGTGAACCCACGCTACGAGCAGGAGCGGGCCGTTGAGAAATTCGACGCCGACACCTTCATTCGCTGGCGGTAAGGGGCGGGAGTTTTTGGTTGAGAAATTAACGGCCAACAGGATTCATCGATCCCACGCCCTTTGTTTTCGTGTTCAAGTGCCTGTCCCGTAATGGCTTACGTCTAAACAGCCACTACTCGAGGTTTCCCGTCTTGTGGTAATTCCTTGCCCCTGATAGGATCCCGCCGGCCTAGGAAACTGACGCGGACCCTGAGTGATGTTCTGCCGCGAGCACAAGAAGTGCCGGTTTGAAATTTAGGCTGATCCTGACGTGAATTTTGGTTAACCTATTGACAAGACATCGCCGATGATATCAAATAGGACATCAGATTGTCAGTCAGAATTGATATCGGAGGGTCGTGCCATGCCCCGAGCTGTTTTTACCTTTGACGCATCGACTCTGGAAAATCTCAAGCAGATGACCAGAGAAACAGACAGTAAGTCAATGGCGGAGACATTGCGGAATGCCATTAACGGAGTCCATGTTTTGGGCGAAATAATGAAACGTGGATACACCACGCTGATAGTGCGCAATCCCGACACTCAAAAAGAAGAGACAGTTGTCATTGAAGCGTTGCGCGACTTCTTGAAGTTTCCCGAAAAAAAACGAGGTTAGCGCCGTGGATGATCGTGAGGGAAAGGTGCGTCCCCATCGAGAACGTCGAGTGGCAGCGCCCGTAGCCTAGCCAAATCATCGACTGCATAGACAATATACGACTCTGGTACGTTGACTAAGTGGGCACGAACATTTACGGGTACTAGACCCATCGGGCGCGGCGCGACGTATTGCGTGACGAAGGGTCCCGCGCTACCTGTCGCTCGCAGCGTTGCAGCGACATCGCGCAACAACCGTGCATATTTCCGCGGGATAATCTCTCTATCCTTCATGCGCAGAATGGCCTCTCTTTCGCGACAGAGCAACTCGCAGAAATAGTCGTTCGCGTACTGGAAGCAACCATCGAGATCTGTGACAGCAAGCCCGATAGGCGCTTTGTCGCATAATGTCTGCAAGATGTCATTTCCGAGCAACGGCTCGGTGCACACACCACATGTGATGGGGTCGTCTGGGCCGTGAGGGGGGTCGGGAACCTCTCCAAAGACTTCGACAGCTGACCAGATATAGCGCTCATTAGAATCGCGGTCGATTCGGATGCAATTAAGGACTACCGGCACGAGGCCAATGGTGCGATTGAAATACTGCTTGTAGTACGGTCCAAATTCTGCGCCGTTTTCGCGACGCAATGTATCAAGTAAATCGTCCTCTTGGTCGCAGTATTTCTGCGGTGTAATATCCCAATAACTCTTCTTCTGCGCCTCGTCGATCGAGTAGCCAATGATTCGCTCGTAAACGTCATTGTATAAGGTGTACGTACCGCCGTCCAAATGCACGAGTGCTAGTCCAATCGGAGCATGCTGGATAATGTCCTTCGGCTGCATAGGCATAGGGTCACCTCGAATGTTTCAACTCAGACGATGAATCAGGTTTGCAAAATCATTGCAGAAGGGCGATTGTATCCGGTCGCGGTGCTGGAAGCCAGCACGTAGCGCGATTCGCAAGTAATTCCGATTCGGCATAGGGTTTTCCCAGGGCGATGTGAGAACGGCCAGAGATGTTGTCAGCGTACCGCCAAAGCAAGGTAAAGTGAATCCCGGTCATTTGTTTCCGCCGCGCAATCAATTGATCGCGGTCTCGCCGTTTTCGAGGCGGAGTTCGACCGGGCCGACACCGGACGCCTCTTGGATTGTCTCGGCCAGCGCCTGCGAGTGTATTGTCACTCAAACCTGCGAGCGGGCCGACGCGGCCACGATCAGTCCGGCCAGCCGGCGCAGTAGCTCCGGATGCAGGCTCGATTTCGGTTCGTTGAGTGCGATGAGGCCGGGCGGCCGTTCGCTGAAGAGTGCGGCGATTTCTGTCGCAGGTCGCTTTCATTCGACAGAATCTCAAGCTAGCTTTCGGGAAGTGCGTCTGCAATGGCCTGTGTGAGCCGCGCCACCCATCTCGATGATCGTCTGTAGAGCAGCCGCGAGATCAGGTCCCGCGAACCGAAAGTCTGGCAGAGCTTTCGTAGCCGTGTGCGATAAAACGCGACCGTGGCTATCGCACGATGCCGCCTGCACCACCCGAGGAACTTCTCGATGAGTTCGCAGATGGAATCCGACCGTGGCGTCGCTACTGATTGATTTGCATCCCACAACCGAAGCTGTCTCGGCATCATTTCTCGCCCCTCCCGGCGGAGACCGCCGAGTCCACCAGCGCTAGGATACCTTTCCGAATCGGCTGCGAAATCTTCTCCCAGGCGAGCACGACACTTAGCAAATCAGCGTCAATCGACGCCGGATCGAGCCAGTTAGAGCGCCCAGAATGCAGCGCCCGTGCAGCGCGGCACTCTTCGGAGTTGACGCAATCACAAGTGACTTCAGCGGTTAAATCGAAATCGCTCGCGGGTTCGATTCCCGCCGCCTCCATTCGCCATAGGCGAATAGAGCACGAGAGGGGAGAAAGTAGAAAGGAGAAAAAACGGTTCTTCACCAAAATCTGTGGGTGAAATCTGGTACGTCGGGGGCCGACGTGGTGGATGAAAGGACGATGCCCGGAGAGCCGCCCGGCTCGTGGTGGCCCCGCGGCCGCAATCCGGTTGGCCCGATACTCCGTTTGCGTCCTTCCCCAACGATCCGTCCTGCCATCGAACGCTGAAGCGGGCATCGCCGTGCCTGCGGTACGGACACACCGATCGCCCACAGGGGCGGCGTGTTCGTCGCCGCCCGGCACCTCGCTGGGAGCATGGAACCGCTCCGCGGTCGCGACGCCGCAGGGCGCATGGTGCGGGAGCTTTGTCGCGGACCGACGCAGGTCGCTGGCGACCTCCGACAAGGCGCCGCGTCGGTCACTGAGGCAGCGCGGTGCCAGCGTGTCGTCCATTGTCGGGGGTCGCGGCTGCGGCCGCCCACATAAGCTCCATGATCGCATGGGATTTCGCGGCTTTCCCAAGCCGCCGGCAATGGTCGACTCCGTCGCCGGGGCATCGCCGCTCACGCCGCCAGTGGGGGCGAACGTGCGACGTGACGATGGCGGTCGAATGGCGAGGATTCTTCTGGCTTAGATGGCCGATCGGGGTATAATAGCGTCATGAGTCCCCAGACAATGGAAGCCGTCGTCGAAGGTGGCATGCTCCGCCCGCTCAAGCAGCTCGAATTGCCGGAGCAGCAGCACGTCATGCTGACGATCGTGGCCCTGACGGACGAAACGCGCGACGCCGTCTCCTGTTATGACCTGGCTCAAGATTTGGGGGTCATCGGCGCCGCTGACGACACGTCCGCCGACCTGAGCACGAACCTCGCTCACCTCAATGGATTCGGGAGCAGATGACGCCGGTCCTGGTCGACACCGGCCCGCCCAC
>DASYAR010000014.1:0-3722 GCA_036501235.1 Planctomycetaceae bacterium | reverse complement strand
TCAGGAACGGGCTGGCAGCCAGTTCGCCGAGCCATGCGCCGCCAACCGGGATTTCGCTGGTCTTGAAATCCTTCCAGCATTGCTCGCGCTTCGACGCTTCGCCGGGATTTCCCGGCTGGACCAGGATGTGTGCGCGCGCGGCCGTGCAAGCGATCTTTAGTGCATCACACAGCGCTGGCGAAAGACGTTGCGAATCCCAGATCCGATCGAGGTTGATACGCCAGCCCGACCGTACGGCCAGCCAGCCGACAGCATACGCAACGCTGTTGGCGCGATATCCAGCCAGGTCCTGCGTCGAGAACAGTTTTTCTGTCGTCCGAAACAAAATCGCCTTGGCGATCAGTCTGCGGAAATAATTCTGATCGACAGCCGGCTCACTTTCACTGTCCACCGTTTCCGCGAATCGCATAAAGTTCTTTTCGGCGCCCATGCAGACAAGATGCGGCATTCCCAGCCATGAATGCTCGAACTTCGCGAGGTCGGTCTTCGTGAATTTTTGTCCGGCCGGGTTTTGGCCTTCCCATTCGCGCCGCCATGCCAGTGACGTCGTTTGCGCGACACTTATCCTTCTCCACGATTTCGGCGTGCGCTCGACGACGACAACGTCAATCTCAAACGTTTGACCTGACGCCCCGGCATCGAAAGATATGCCACAATCTTTAGGACACACTGGCGAACGTCCGTGTTCAGCTCGTGTTCCCAGAAACGAATGACACGATACCCTGACCGCCTAAGTGAGCGAGTATTGCTGATGTCCCTCGCCCGAGTTCCACCAATCTTGGCCGCCCAGAAACGTCGGTTCGTTCGGGGTATGTGTCCGCATGCTGGGCAGCCATGCCAAAAACAACCGTCCACGAATACCGCCAGCTTGGAGGCGGGAAACAAGAAATCTGGTTTTCCACGAAGACTGCCTGTCCTCAGAGTCCAGCCGGACACCCCCGCGCGAACGAGTGCGAATCGCAACCGCACTTCAGTGGTTCGGTTACCATGCGATTTGATAGCACGCATCATCGTTCGCCGCACGTCAGGAACATTCGCAAACGCGCCACCTTGCAGCATGGATCGAAGAGCGCTTTCCATTTGTCCGCGTCCGCAAACAGGAAAAAAATGTGCCGCCAAATCCGATTTACCGACCAACTCGCGCCTACCCCGTCCTTGGTATCGCGTTTCAGCGGGCACGATGGAGAAATCATTCTCACGACCGTATAATAGCCATTTTGCATCCCACAGCAAGCCGTTGCCGGGTCGTAAGCAGTGCCAGCACAAAGACTTACGTTTGCAAGCCTCTTTAGTGGCTGTGGTGGCTTTGATCTAGGATTTGTGCAGGAGGGTTATGTCTGCGTTGCGGCGTTTGACAATGATCCACTTGCCGTAGGCGTATATGCGCAAAATGTCGGGAAGGCAATCTCGAAGCAGGACCTCGCGGCGCAGTTCGACGCCCGCAGCAAAATCGGAAAAGTCGACGTCCTCATCGCAGGGCCTCCGTGTCAAGGATTCTCGACTGCTGGGAAGCGTGATCCAAAGGATCCACGAAATGAATTATTGCTCGTCGCAGGGAAGATCGCGGCACGAGTGAAGCCCCGCGTCGTCGTTATCGAAAATGTAATTGGCGTCGTAGCGGGGCAGCAACGCCGATTCTGGGACTCTCTCAACGCCGTCCTTCGTTCGAACGGCTACCAGACGGCCGAAATTACGTTCGACGCCTCGAAAATGGGCGTAGCCCAGACTCGCCGTCGAAAACTACTCTTTGCTTGGAATACTGGAGCGGTTCTTGATATTTCCCTGCCGTCAGTGCCTTCTCGCGTATTACGAGACGTTCTTATTTCCAAGGGCCACAATAACGACCACGATCCGCAGGTGCTGACACCGGGTACTGACGCCGCGCGGATCGCTTCTCGGATTAGACCAAATCAGAAACTCTGCAATGTGCGAGCGGGCATTCGGTCCGTACATACCTGGGAGATTCCCGAGGTCTTTGGAGTGACGACATCGTATGAGAGATCACTCCTCGAATCGATCATTCGAATCCGCCGCCGCGACCGTATCCGCAATTTCGGCGACGCCGACCCGGTAACTGAACGTGCGATACGGCAAATGCTGGGTCGACCGGTTGCTGCCGATCTAAAGAATCTGGTATTGAAGGGTTTTATCCGTCGCATCGGAAATCGATATGATCTTGTCCACACTTTTAACGGAAAATTTCGCCGTCTTGCGTGGGATTTGCCTGCGCCGACAGTCGATACCCGTTTTGGCCAGCCGCGTTATTTTCTCCATCCGGAGGAAAATCGCGGCTTTTCCGCGCGCGAAGCTGCGAGAATCCAGGGTTTCCCAGATAGTTTCATATTTGACGGCGCGGTGACCGAACAGTTTCGGCTCATCGGAAACGCAGTTCCACCACCGGTTGCGCGTAGCATAGCACGTTACATCGATAAGGCTCTTCTGTCTTGATTACAGCGGTCAACAGCATGCCTGAATCCGTTGCCGAAATTGCAATGGAACTCGACAAGGCTGGTCCTCGCCCTGAATCTGGAGATTCGTTTAACGAGATTCATCAGAAGCTCGTTTTCTTCCGAAAATCCCATTACGACCAGTATGTCCCGACTATCGGAGCCGATTATGCGGACTTTGAGAGGCGATTGCTCCGCTGGCTCTGTAACACCGACAATGACGAAGAGCGGCGCACGCTGTTCGAGCTAGCGCCGCGTTTGACATTCTTTACCAGGGAAGATTTTGCGAAGTTACATCAGGCCGCACTTGCCGGTCCAATTACGCGGTGGATAGTCGATCAAATGGGTCTGTCGTTTGACGACCCACGATTCGATGAGGTGCTGAGCGATGAGATTCAGAATCACACTTGGTATTGCTCGATCACGGACAGCATGCAGATTGCGGACTTCCACCACGCGAATAATCTCGGCGGAATAGATTTCCGGCCGGACTGGCGGTCACTTGCCGAGTTTTGTGATCCAGCAAAGATTCAGAACTTCATGGCAAACCGTCAGAACGCTCGTCGCGAACCGACCCCGGTGCGCCGGATCGTGATTCTGGAAGACTTCATTGGGTCTGGAATGCAGATGGAGATGGGAAAGGGTTCCGTCGCGTTTGCTGCAGCGACATTTCCAAACGTCCGAATCCTGCTCGTCCCATTGGTCATTTGCCCATTGGGCGCCAAAATCGCAAGGGAATTGTCAGGCGCCCACACGAATCTTGAATTTGACCCGGTGATCGAACTTCGAGACTCTGATCTCGTAACGCCTGGTTCGTCATTCGCCCACCACTCGCTGGGCGACAGGTTGCAAAAACTTGTTGCTAATTCCTACTCCGCTGTTGTAGGCGACGGCGCGGCCCATCCGAGGCCGTATTCGGCATTTGGGCTTGCAAATACCGGGGCGCAATTAATTCTGTATTCAAACGCTCCAGCGAACACGATCGCATTGATCCATCACCAATCAAATACGTGGAATGCCTTATTTCCCCGTTCGGCACGAATCCGATGATCAATTACGACGTCAACCCATTTCAAATTCTTTATGTCACGGATAGTCCCGATCCGCGACTTTTTGTGGCACTTTTTAGCGACCTTCCAATTCAATTCTCGCAACCGGTGTTTCAATCGGGCAATGTCGTGCTGAAAGGAACCCAGGGGTCGGGAAAGAGCATGCTCTTGAACCTACTCAAGCCGCAAATCAGGCTCGCGTTTGCTCGGGCTGGAGTAGAGTTCC
>DASYAR010000013.1:0-5023 GCA_036501235.1 Planctomycetaceae bacterium | reverse complement strand
CCCGTTCATCGCGGCCCCGGCCTCCTCCGCCCCCAGAAGCTGCATGGTTTTCAAGAAGTTTTCCTGACAGATGGTCTTGGACTGGCTGCCGGGTAAACAAGCGAACACGTATTCGGCATCAGCTACGGGCCGCTCGCCGATGCGGGCCGAGCATTCGACAATGCCCCCGTTCTCCCGGGCGTCCAGAATCTTCGCGTCATAGATGAGCGTGTCACCGGGGCACGCCCAACTGTGAAAAACGACCTTGGGGATTTTGGCCATCACGATCAGACTCTCGAACTTCAGCATCTCGGCCAGGAGGATCCCGCCGGTCTGCGCCATGCCCTCAATGACGAGGGAGCCCGGCATGACGGGATACCCCGGAAAATGATCGTGGAGATGCTCTTCCGCCAGGGAGACATTCTTGATCGCCCGGGCAGTTTCGCCACTCTTGAATTCCACGAATCGATCGATCCAGAACCAGCGCATGGATGTGCTCGCGAGTAGAGGCTGGGGAAGGGGGGTTAAGCCGCCCCTCCGGCCAACTTTTTCTGCACGAAGTTGACGATCATCTGCACCGTGAACAATTCCTGGATGTTTTCGACCTTGGGGTTCTTGGCGAATTTGTCGATGTCCGCGTGCGACATGCGGGTTCGCAGCTCGGCGATTCCCTGTTCGGTGACGACGCCGTCCTTGACGAGGGTCGTGTCGGCCGCCAGGCTTTCCGGGAACAGCTCGCCGCGCGGGATCTTGATCGAGAAGTTCTTCTCGAGACGAAAAACAATGTCGAGGAAGTCGATCGACTCGGCGCCGAGATCGCCTACGAGCGTCGCCTCGGGGGTGACTTCGTCGTCGTCGACCCCCAGAGCATCGACCAGCGTTTCACGGACTTTCGTGTAGATTTCATCAGCCGTTGGCATCAATTTCTCCTCTTGCGGTCCAGCGAAATCTGCCGCCGGATCACCGCCATGTTCATTCTCGCCGCGCCAGCCAGTTTCATGGGGCCTCCGTCGCGGCGAGACGGCAGGCACACCAACCCACTACATGATCATGGCCCATCACATAACTTCTGCTTAACCTGTCGTTTCCCGCAGGCCCCGGCGCGCGGGAATTACGCTAAAACCCACCGAGCGTGAGTCCTCCATCCACTTTCAAAACCTGGCCCGTAATATACGACGCCCCTTCGCCGGCCAGAAACAACACCGCCTGGGCGATGTCGTCGGGCTGGCCCAGACGACGGGCGGGAATCGCCTTCTTGATTTCAGCCTCGGCCGCATTTCGTACGGCAGCCGTCATGTCGGTTTCGATGAATCCGGGGGCCACCGCATTGACGGTCACACCGCGGCTGGCCAGTTCCTTCGCCAGACAGCGGGTGAAGCCTTCGACGCCCCCTTTGCTGGCGGCGTAGTTGGCCTGCCCTTTGTTGCCGAACTCGGCGGCGACGCTCGACATGTTGATGATCCTGCCATAACGGGCGGACATCATCGGTCGGGTCACCGCCTGGCAGAAATTGAAGACGCTGGTCAGATTGGTGTCGATGACGTCGCGCCATTGTTCGGGGGCCATCATCGCCAGGAGCGTGTCGCGGACGATTCCAGCATTGTTGACCAGGATATCGAGTTTGCCCCAGTTTTCGACGACCTTCTGCACGACCTGGTCGGCGGCTTCTTTATTCCTCACGTCGACCTGATGGGCCGTTACGGTCAGATTCTGGGCGGCCAGCTCCGCCACGAGCTGTTCGGCGGCCTGGGCGTTCGATTGGTAGACGAACGCAACGCGAGCGCCGGCCTGGGCCAGCGACTGGACGACGGCCCGTCCGATCCCCCGGCTGCCGCCGGTCACCAGTGCTGTTCTTCCCTCGAATTTCGTCATCTCGTTGCTTTCGTCCGCGATCAGGCTGTCGAGCGCCGGCCGCGTTTGTGTCGGTCGTCAGTCGGATTTGCCGTCGCCCGGCCAAAGTTGGGCGAACAATTCGCGGGCCGCCCGAATTTGAATTTCGTCAGAGCTCTTCAACCGGGGATTCTGATCGGCCAGGTTGAATCGAACGAGTGTTAATTTGGCTGACACGGCCGACTCTCCGCCGACCGTCCCCGCGCCCTTGAATGTACATTCGCCCCCGTTCCATCCCTGCATCTCGGTGGTCACCTGCAACGTGCGACCCGGAGCCACAAAGTTGACAAATTTCACGGCCCGCGAGGCTTTCAACAGGACCATGCTGTAGGCGAAATCCTCCTGCAGCCGCATCAGCCACGCCGCCGTCTGCACCATCGCTTCAATCATCAACACGCCCGGCATGACGGGAAAACCGGGAAAATGGTCAGCGAGGTATTCCTCTCCTAATGACAGGTTTTTAATCGCCGTGATCGACTTCCCCGGTTCAATGGAAGTGATCCGGTCAATCAGCGTAAAACGCATTCGCGTGACTCAAAATCGGTCGTTGGTCGTAGTTTCGAGAATGGGCAGTATATTCGTCAAAACAACCGGCCACAAGGCATTGAATCCGGGAAATCCCGGACACATCAATGAATGTTGATTCACTGGCAAGCGGTGTGTTTGGCAAGTCTTTTGACTTTGCCTGTTTTCGAACTAGGTTTCTACACGCAATGTTGCGCGCGACCGGCCTGCCTGCTCATACAATCTTCACATTTGTGCAGGATAACGAATGCCCCAAAATCCCCCTACTGTCGATTCGAAACCAGCTGGCACGAAGTTCGAGGAGCGCAAGATGCCGCAGGTCAGCGGGAATCGAACCGGTCTTCATGCCGCTGGCGTCGTTCCGTTCGGCGGAGGAGACCTCGAAGGAATGCCGGAATGTCCTGCGAATGCCGCTGGATCAAGCCTGCTGTTGGCCTCGCTGCAACGTCTCTACGTGTCAAATGACGGAGAATCGAACGACGGCCGAGCGTCTCACTCTACGAATGTTCCGCTGACAATGCGATCGGCGCCGCCGTTGGGGAATCAGGAATATGACCTGTCGGCCAGCCTGCTCGAGGCCGTGTTCGAAATCAGCGATTTTGATCCCTTGCCGCAGCTAAGCCAATCTGATGAGAATTTTGCCAGGACCGATTTCGGCCCGCGGGACGCGACTCCGGCGCTGCGCGAGAATCATCATCGTCACGGTGCGCCAGGACAGCGTTCCGGACAAACAAGCGCATGGCCCCACGAGCGAGCCGAGGCGTCTCGACCCATTCCGGCGGCGGACGCGGGGACCGATCGTCGTAAACTCCCGCGACGTGAAAGCGAATGCCAATTGGCGGTCTACCGGTGCACCACAGAGGAGCGGCTGACGGCCGATCGAATCGCCTGGCTGCTCCATGCCACACAATTGAAGGGGACGCTGATCGATGTGAGCATGAGTGGAATCTCGTTTTGTTTGACCGAGCCGCTGGCCGCGGACGCAAAGATTCTATTGCGGATCAAGAACCGCACGATCGACGAACACGTCGATACGACAGCCGTCGTGTTGCGGTCGCGAGAAGCTGCCGAGGGCGACTGGAACGTCGTTTGCCGGTTCAGCAAGAACCTGACATTTGAACAGATTCACGTGGTCGGTCGCAGCCTGTTTGCCGCCACGATCGTCTGAACGGGTGTACGAGATGCCGCACGGCACGTTTCCGACTGCCGACGAAGGTTGCCAGGATGGCGGAGACCGCCGCTGCGAAAGGCCACGTGATCGCACTCTTTGGAAGCCCCCTATTTTAACATCGCTGATCAATTGAATGCCGGCGACAATCCATTCGGGGATTGAATCAATTCCGCCGCTCGCGGGGAAAGAGCGCACCGCGCGAAAATACCGAAATTCCGGGGCCTTGGGCTGCCAAATAAATCTTCATTCATGCGATTGAATTTTGCCGAAATTCTCTTGAGTTTTAGTGCAAACGATTGCTATTCTCGACCGATGATTAGTTGCTGTTGATCGACCCCCTGGGTCATCCGAGACAGTCATCACAGACGGTCCACACAGAATTCTTTTCCAACTTGGTTGCATCGTAGGAAAGGGCTGCAAGTCATGCACGCGACTTTGACGGACGTAGACTTTATTGAGGAAATTCGCCTGCGGCGCTGGGCCCGAGAAAACTACAAGCCGGCTGGTGAGCGCAACGATTCGTGGCACCCCGTCGTGCTCGATGAGATGCAGGCCAAAGACAATGACAGCGAAGTGCAGGAAGACGAATTCGTCCTGCATACGGATGCCACGTGATTCCGCGAGGTTGCCACGCCGGGCAGTCTCAAATGCCGTGAAATGCGACGATTTTCACGACGCGGATTTTTGCAAAGTCGCAATGTTCGATCGACCGGGTTCCTCCCAGAGAACTCGGTCACTTTTTTTGGTGACAGGGCGACTTGTCAGCACTTGGCCGATGAGCTAATCTGACTTGTTCCCGCCGGCCCTCGTGGCGGAATTGGCAGACGCGCTAGGTTCAGGTCCTAGTCCGGGTAAACCGGGTGGGTGTTCAAGTCACCCCGAGGGCACTGCCTTTACCGGCAAAAGAACAACCCTTCGTCCACTGTTGTGGTCGAAGGGTTGTCGCATTTCACGTGCTCGAAATCGTGAAAAAATAATCCAAAACCCAGGGGGCAGGGATCACTTCGACGATTCTTCCAGCAGCTCCATGTCCGTCTTAATCGTTCGCATGTAGCTCTTCCATTCCTCATTCAGGTCCTTCAGGTCCGAGCCAAAGGCACGGTGGAAGATCTGCATAAGGATCTCCGGGTTCAATTGCACGTCCGGTGGCATCTCGCCGATCATGCGATACAAGGCCACAAACTCCTTGATGTGCTTCTCCATCAGGAAGTGGGTCAGCCCCCAGGCTTGGGCATAGCCGTGCAGCAGATTACTGTGAATCCCGCCGGCCTTGTCGAAAATCTGATCGCTGGCGACGAAATCGACGTTGGAATGCTGCTTGTCGTGTTCCGCCAGCGCCCGGTAGTAAACGAGACGCTCGATGCTGACTGCACCGATGCCCGCCCAGGACCCGTCCGACGGGGCCTCGAAATATGTCGCGAGACCTTCATGGACCCAACGGGGAATATCAACGTGCCG
>DASYAR010000012.1:0-9188 GCA_036501235.1 Planctomycetaceae bacterium | reverse complement strand
TGGGTGCTCTTGCTGACGATCGTCTGCTGGCTGCCATATTTCGCAAATTCGGTCGTGCCGATCCACGACTCTTTGTACGTGGCGGAAAGCTTCCACTGCTTTTATAGCGAACTGTTGGCCCATGGCGAACTCGCTCGCTGGTTCCCTTATGGGAGTTATGGGCTCCCCGCCGATCACTATCAAATGGCCCTGTCTCCGGCGCACTACGCCGTTGGACTCGTGGGCCTGGCATTCGGTGTCGACGACACGCTCGTGTTGTCCAAGATTGCCATGCTCCTGAACGAATTGCTCTTCGCCTACGGGCTATTCCTCTTGAGCCGCGAACTGTACGCGCTGGAGCTGACGCAATTTCTGGTGAGCTTAGGCGGGGTATTATCGGTTTCGTGGCTGCATCAGACGATGTTCAATTTTGCGGTTTTTTATTTGCTCCCCCTGGTCATGCTCCAGCTGTTGCGATTCTTCAAAACGGGAAATCCGACACATCTGTATTTGGCGGGAATCGTCGAGATTTGTGGAGTGCTGGGAAACGTCCCCTACGTGCCCCCGCTGCATTTCTGGATGTTGACGGTCTTTTCCATTCCGCTCATCGGGGAGTCTCCCCAAAGCTTGAAGTCGCTGCTCACGGCGCGAAATCTAGCCAATCCCTGGTTGTGGATTTTGGTGGCGTTGACGGCCGGCGCGGGCTTGTTTTTTATCGGCGCCTCCGAGAATCTCGCGATTCATTCCCCTGGCCGCGATCCGGCCACGGGCCAAGCTTCGCTGGAAGTCTTCCTGAATTACGGCCGACAGCCGATGGCTGCTCCAATTTTCGGTTGGACCACCGGCGGAATTCCGCACGGTCCAAATACGTACTATGTCGGGTTGTTTCCCCTGGTCCTATTCGTCTTTGCGCTGGTCACCGAGCGGCACAAGGCATTCATTGGAATTGCTGCGGCATGTGCGTTTTTGATCTGGTTGTCGATCGGCGGCTGGTTCGCGCGCGCCTGTTACTTTTTCCCAGGCATGAGCCTGTATCGACATATTGCGCTGGTCTATGGAATGATCGGGATGTTGCTGCTGCTTGGCGCCGGCTTCAGCATCGAGCACGTGGCGCTGCGGCTGGCTGGTCTCGGGAGCACCGCAGGGCCGCTTCGGTGGCGTCGCGCCGCCGGCCCCGCCGTGACGGGTGCCTTGATACTGGCGGACTTCTGGTTTTCCCGGCGAGACGGGGACTTCCACCTGCCCCGCCATTTCCCGGGCTGGGAACCCTTCCTGGCGTTTCGCATTCTCGTTTACTGTGCCGCGATTCCGATTGCTTATCGACTCGCCCGCGGCTCGTCAAAGCATCGTTCGCGGCGTGCCTTTCTTCCCGCGCTCGTCCTGGGGCTGGCGTATATCCTGGACGTCGGCAGTTTCCGCGTCCACGTATTTCAAACGATTCCGACCACCGAACCCGAAGCGGTTGCCACGTCGTTGTTCAAAGCGAGCGGAATGCCATACCGGGCCGTCCGCAGCCAGTTGCCGGCAGACGAGCGCGGGCAGATGGCGATCGAGTCATTGACGCGCGCGCTCCCGTATTGCAACAACGCAAATTACTCTTTGTTCTGCTCGTTTGCTGGAATCGACCCCTGTCGGCCGATCTTCCGCACGGACCTCCTGGTTCGCGGAATCGACGAAATGATCCGTGCCCGTGGCGGGCATCCCGGGCCCTATCCGGCCGACGACTATTTGCCTCGCACCGACGAGCCGTTCGAGAGGTCGCTGGGTTGCGGCGTTCCCAAGTTGCGTCTCACGGATCGGGCACTGTTCTCCGATGATGGCGCGGAGGCGGCGCGGATGTTCGCCGGGTTGGCCGACCCCGATTCCGCAGTCGTGCTCTCACCGGACGGCGGAAACAGACCCTGCAGACATGCCACCGAGATCGGTGATGGCGACATTCGGGAGCAACTGGGAACGATTGAAGTTGCAAAATTTTCATCCAATCGGCTCCGAGTTCAAGTTCGGGTGCAGAATCCTGGTCCCGCCTGGCTGGTGTATGCGGATGCCTGGCATCCCGGCTGGACGGTACGAGTTGACGGCAACCTGGCAACCGTCCGTCGCGCCAATCTGGGCTTCAAGGCTGTTGGGGTCGACAGCGGTGAGCACGAAGTCGATTTCGTATTCATCGACCGTTTCCGAACAATTCTGGCGCACGTTGTCGCCATCGCCGGAACGACGTCGGGAATCTCGTTGAGCTGGCTATTGCTGGCGTCCTGGGGATCATCGGCCGCAACGCGATATTGGAACGTCCGTGGCCCCGTGATTGGTAGAAAACGCAGCGTGACACCTGTAGAGTAGACGAACGCTCTCGCTTCTGGCGTTCCATCAAAAAGACTGACTTATGCCGACTTGCCCCGCGTGTGCTGAAACGGTTGCTGACGGTGTCGAGAATTGCCCGCACTGCGGGATCAGCATTCACGAGTATTCCCCCGGTGAATCAGACTCGAGAAGTGCGCGCAAGACTTCGCTGTTTTTCATCGTCGGGCTGGGTATTGCAGGTGTCGTGGGATTTCTGATCGTGTGCCTGGGAATCCCGGCTGCCCTGATCATCCCGGCGACGCAGCAGGCGCGTGAGGCGGCACGCCGCTCGCAATGCAAGAATAACCTCAAGCAGATCGGATTGGCGCTGCACAATTATCAGGACGTCCACGGCGCATTCCCGCCGGCGTTTGTCGCCGACGCAAACGGCAAGCCGATGCACAGTTGGCGCGTGTTGATCCTGCCCTATCTCGATCAAGCGCCGTTGTACAAAGAATACAACTTTTCGGAGCCCTGGGACGGCCCCAACAACAGCCGCCTGCTCAGCCGCATGCCGCGGGTGTATTCGTGCCCCTCGTATTCCGGACCGGGCGGCGATACGTCAACAGGGTACGCGGCGGTGTTCGGCGAACATTGCGTCTTTCGCGGAGCCGAGCCGGTGAAGGTCAAGGACATCACCGATGGGCTGAGCAACACGATGCTGGTGGGGGAAGCGTCTTACGCGGCCATTCCCTGGATGAAGCCGGACGACGTGGATGTCAATTTGCATTCTTCGATCGGCGATAAGCAGGGCTTCAGCAGCGACCACGTCGGTGGGATCAACGTCTTGATGGGCGACGGCGCCGTTCGTTTCATTTCGCAGAACATCAATCTGCAGACGTTGCAGGCGCTGTTTACGCGAGACGGAAACGAGACGGTGGGCGAAGACTTCTGAACGGCAAGAAGAGCCTTGACGAGTGGGCAGGCATCGCTGACGGGCGAGCCACCAATCTGTGGATCAATTCGGGTGGCGCCATCGGCGGACTGACGTCCGCCGCTCGCCGGGCCCCTTGTTTTCCCGCTGGCGGGTTGCGAGAATTTGCCTGGCCATAGATCCCGACACCTTGATTTCCTGCTGAAAGCTTGTGTTCGAATGAGTGATGCGACGATTACGGCAACCCAGGTTCGCGAGTCCCTGCGCGGCGTCAATGACCCTGAAATCGGCCGCTCGCTGGTCGACCTCGATATGATTGGCGCGGTCGAAACCGGTGCCGGCAATGCCCTGACGCTTACGGTGCAGCTTCCCACGCCCGCCTATCCGCGACGCGAACGCATTGCACAAGCGATCCAGGCCGTTCTGGCGGCCAAGTTTCCTGGCGTCGGCCCTATTGACGTGCGATTCGACGCCAAAGTGACAGGGAAGCAATCGGGAGGGGCGATTGGATTACGGGCTCAAAACGTCATCGCCGTCGGCAGCGGCAAGGGAGGGGTCGGCAAGAGCACTGTGGCCGCGTCGCTGGCGGTCGGCCTGCAATTGTGTGGGGCCAAAGTCGGCCTGATGGATGCCGACATCTACGGACCCAGCGTCCCGCACCTGCTGGGAGTCAATGGCCCCAAGTACCGACCCGAGATTGCCGAACAGCAAGGGCCGGACGGCAAAGTGATTCGCCGGATCCAGCCGATCGAAGTCGCGGGACTCAAAGTCATGTCGATCGGATTCCTGGTCGCGGCCGATGAACCGGTGATCGTGCGCGGTCCGATTTTGCACGGCACGATCCGACAGTTTCTGTCCGAGACGGCGTGGGGAGACCTCGATTATCTCATCATCGATCTGCCCCCCGGAACCGGCGATATCGCGCTGACCTTATCGCAGCTTTTGGGACTGGCCGGCGCGGTCGTGGTTTGCACGCCGCAGCAGTTGGCGCTGCTGGACGCCGTCAAGGCAATCAACATGTTCCGCAAGGTGAAGATTCCCCTGCTGGGAGTCGTTGAGAACATGTCGGGCGATATCTTCGGGCGCGGCGGCGCCAAGCAGAAAGCTACGGAAATGGGTGTGCCGTTCCTGGGCGAGGTGCCGATCGACGCGCAGATTCGCGTGAACGGCGATGCCGGCAAAATCATCGATTTGTTCGCCGAAGGGAGCCCGTCTCGAGGCCCCCTGATGAATATCTGCGAGCAGACGGCGATTCAAATCGCCCGCTCGCTGCTGGAAACGCCGTCGATGCCGACGCTCGAGATTCTCTGACGACACGGGACCCGCGGGGTGCGGCCCGTGGGCTTTGGAGTGTGCAGCGCGCAACTCACTTTTGCGCAGTCGTCGGCGCCGGTTTGCCGATGCAGTACAGGAATTTGTCCGAGCGGATGAAGATCTGCCCCTGGCTGATGGCCGGAGAGGCCGAGCACAGGTCTTTCTCTTCTTCTCCGGCCGCCGACTCGAACAATTTGTTCACGGCAACCGCTTCGAATTCCGGCCCTGGCTTGATGACTTGCGTCACGCCGAAGTCGTCGAGGAAATAGACCAGCCCTGCGGCCGCCACCAGCGAGGCGCTGGAGTGCCGGCTCAACTTATTTTGCCACTGGACCTGGCCCGAACGCGCCTCGAGACAAGTCGCCAGACCGTCGTCCGAGACGATGAGGAAGTAGTCGCCGAGGGCGATCGGCGACGGGACGTACGAGGCCAGTTTGCCCGTGTGGTGCCAGGCAATATGCGAGCTGGTGACGTTCCCCGCCCCATTGGGCTTGATCGACAAGACGTGATGCTCGGGAAAACCGCCCGTCACGAACAAGAGATCGTGGCCGTAAACGACCGAGGCCACGAACTGCTCGGTGGGACCGTCGATGATCCAGTGCCGCGCTCCGTCGTGCGGATCATAGCTCGCAACGCACTTGCTTCCCGACAAGACCATTTGCGTGCGGCCGGCGATTTCACGGATGATCGGCGTACAATAGCTGCGCGTGCGGTTTTCGCGCGGCGTCTTCCAGACCGTCTGGCCGTTGGTCTTGTCGATGGCGACGAGATAGGCGTCGCCGTCGTGATCGCCGTTGATGATGAGCTTGTCCTCGAAAACGACCGGCGAACTGCAATAGCCGTGCATGCTCGAGAACACGCCGGGCCAAACCTTCCACCGTTCTTCGCCTGCCAGGTCATACGCTGCGATGAACATCTTTCCTTGATCGAGAAAACTGACATAGAGAAGTCGTCCGTCCGTAACCGGCGTACTCGAGGCAAAACTGTTGAGCCGGTGTTTGCCTTCGAGCGGCGTATGCACGACGTTGCGCGACCAGAGCTGCCTGCCGGACTTGCGATCGAAGGCCGTCAACTGACGATCCTGCTTTTCGAGGTCGGTCCCGACGAGGAACACGCGATCTTCCCAGACGACAGGGGATGCGTGCCCAATGTAGGGGACCGGCGCCTGCCAGGCGATGTTCTCGGTGCTGCTCCAGCGGATTGGAATCCCCTGTTCCAGGCTCGTACCGTCTCCCCGCGGCCCGCGCCATCCAGGCCAATTTTCGGCCTGTACCCCGTGAACGCTCGTGAAAGTGATCACCAGGGCTGCACATGAAATAATGACGGATCTGAGCATAAACAACCTGCATCTCAATTCGATCTGGCAAAAGAATTCCATTACGCCTTCTCGCGTTTGACCAATCCGACGAGCATCTGAAAATCGGGGTCGTGGCGGAGCGAGTCAAAATCCGTTTCGTCATCAATGAGCTGGCGCAGCGCCTTGTCCATCCGCAGCGCCCGTCCGAGCCAGGAAAGAGACTGCGTTTTGTTTCCCGCCAGCGACCAATAACACGACAGATTATACAGAATGACCGACTCTTTGGGAGCGATCCGATAGGCCTGTTCCATCGACGTAATGGCGCGGGGCAATTGATTCGTGCGTTTGTAGCACCACGCCATCGCCATCAACAGATCAACGCTGTCGGGATTTTCGTCGAACGCGAGATGAAACGCCGCGAGCGCTTCGTCATGACGGTCCAAGTGGCGCAGCGCATCACCGCGACGAAAACTCACCTCGAAAACCGCCCCTTCCACGTTCTGGATCTTGTCGAGCGAATCGAGCGCGTGCGAGTACATTCCGAGCGCCGTGTACCCTTCGGCTGCCGTCAGCAGCTTGACGCGGCGACCGTGCGCCTTGTCTTCCATCACCCGAGCTCCTTCCGCCGGAACGCAAAAACTCCCCCGCTCGCACCACAGTCTTTATCATTATGCAAAATCCAAGTGCCGTTGCTCAAGGTTGCCGCATGGAATGGCAAAGACACGCCTTCTCATTCACGCTCTGACCCCGCCACACGCGTCCCACTTGAGGCTGGGGTTCCGTGGTTCGCCGAGCATCTGCTACAATCCGACCGGCGCGATGGACGTCTCTGCCAGTCGGTCCGATTTCCAGCGAAAACGAGGGGCGATGAAAGTTCTACTAGCGAATCCGCGCGGCTTCTGTGCCGGGGTCAATATGGCCATCGAATGTCTCGATCAGGCCCTCAAAGTCTGCGGCACGGGGATCTACGTGTACCACGAGATCGTCCACAACAAATACGTCGTGGAACGGTTCACCGGCCAGGGAGTGACGTTCGTCAATACGATCGAAGAAGTCCCCGCAGGCTCGATTCTGCTCTACAGCGCCCACGGTGTTTCTCCGCAAGTGCGCGAGCTGGCGCGTGAACGCCGGCTGAGAACAATCGACGCGACGTGCCCCCTGGTGACGAAAGTGCACCTGGAAGCAGTTCGCTTTTCACGCGACGGCTACCACATCGTCCTCATCGGCCACGAAGGGCACGATGAGGTCATCGGGACAATGGGGGAAGCGCCGGGGAAAATATCGCTGGTCGATTCGCCTGAGGACGTCGACCGGCTCGAAGTTCCCGCCGGACGGAAATTGGCGTATCTCACGCAGACGACCCTCAGCGTTAATGAGGCGAATCGGGTGATCGAACGTCTCAAGCAGCGGTTTCCTGAAATCATCGGCCCAACCAAGGAAGATATCTGTTACGCCACCACGAACCGCCAGGAAGCCGTCAGCGCGCTGACGCCCGACGTCGATCTCGTCCTCGTCTTGGGGAGTCAGAACAGCTCCAACAGCCAGCGGCTCCGCGAACTGGCGACTCAGCAGGGAAAACCCGCGTATCTGATCGACGGCATTTCCGAGCTCCGCTCCGAATGGTTCGACGGCGTTTCCGCCGTGCTGATCACGGCAGGCGCCAGCGCTCCGGAGGTGGTCGTGCAGCAATGCGTTTCGTATTTGCGTGAGATCTACAATGCCGAAGTTCAAGAGATCACCGTGCGCGAAGAGAACGTGCATTTCCCGGTTCCGCGCGAGTTGCGGACCTTGCAGTTGTCCGCCGGGGTGTGATGCTCCACGCTTTGTCTTCGCAGTTCGTCGATGAAGTCCTGGCCAACGTGCTGCTGCACCGGTTTCTGTGGTTTCGACGGGCTGCTCCGGCGCGCGGACCGCGGCCGGAGAAATTCCCCGCATTGTTTAGCGGCGAATTGTCGGCGTTCTATGCTCCCGACCCCGCGCCGGTCGATCTTGAGGCCGGCCGAATTCTGTTCCGAGAAACCGTCAACTCCACAGTCTGGGATTGCCGCTTTTCCAGCGAGTCTCCCTTGGGTTGGCCCGTGAGCGACCGCGTCTGGTGCCGTCACTGGAAAACCAGGCACATCGATCGCGGCGTGACGCTCGTGGGGGTCGACGGCATCGTCCAACTCGGAACGCGGTGGTTTCGCCGGCTGGCTGAAGTCCTCAATCCTTGCGGGATCGACGTGTTCGCGATGGATGCGCCGTTCAATTTCCGACGCACGCCGCGAGGCTATATGCCAGGCCAGCTCATCATCAGCGGTGATCTGGGGCATCAATTGGCGGTCACGCGACAGGCCGTGCGCGACTTGTGGCGCGTCGTCGTCTCCTTGCAGCAACAGGGACGCCGAGTCGGTTTGATGGGCGTTAGTTACGGTGGATGGCTGTCGCTGCTGACGTCGCTGCTGGCAGAGGGCCTCGATTTCCTGATTGCCGTTGCGCCCCCCGTCGATATCTTCGGCATGTTGCGAAAGCGCGGCGGGACGATCGTGCGCGGAGTTCGCCGTGGAATCGGCTATGAGCCGCTCGATGCCACGTCCGTCAAACGACTGGTCCGTCCGGTGGTCCCCACGAACTGGCCGCAGAAAATGCCTGGCGATCGCGTCTCGCTGCACGCCGGCCGCTACGACCGATTGGTTCCGCGCCGAGGAATCGAGACGCTGGCCCGATTATGGAATGCGAAGCTCGCAGTTTACGACGCAGCCCATTACAACCTGGCCATGTCGACGCGGATTCTGCCGGACATCGCCGCCGAGGTTCGAGCATTGGCGGGCATTGATGCGGCGTAATTGTCGGCGATCACCACGGGAACGTCACGGCCGCTTTTTCCTGGCCATTGATTTCTTTTTTGCGGCCGGCTTCTTTTTCGCGACAGCTTTTTTCTTCGGTTTCGCTTTGGTCTTGGTGTTTCCGTCCAAATGCAGCGCGGATTTGATTGAATCAAGCATGGACTTTGCCATCTGTCGCCCTTTCCAGGAATGGAGTTGGAATCGCACCGGTTGCTGACTTCAAGTCAATTGCGTTCTTCGACGTCGTCATTCATGCCGGCCCGCCACAACCAGATCACGCCCGCCAGCGTTGCCCCGCTGAGGAGCAGCACCGGCAAGGCAGGATATCCCAGGATTCTCGGCCCCCCGTCGAGTTTCATCATGATGGACGCCCCGACAATCAGGGCGCCGATCACCAGGCCGACCGTGATCCGGTGCGCGACCTTATGCAAGCCCCGGATGAATTTCATTTCGTCGAAGGCCCGGACTTTGATCTCCAGCTCATTGTCAGCCAGCCGCCGGGTGACGGTGTTGATGCGTGCGGGCAAATTCTGCATCAGGTCCGTCGCGTCGAGGAGCGACT
>DASYAR010000011.1:0-2774 GCA_036501235.1 Planctomycetaceae bacterium | reverse complement strand
CGAAGGATTGATCACATGAGTGACGTTGAACAACAGACGCTGCGCTCGATCACGCGCCGGCATTTCTTTCGCGATTGCCAGGTCGGACTGGGATCATTGGCGCTGGCATCCTTGATGAACGGCCGACCCCTTTCGGCCGCTCCTGAGAATGCCCGCCAGACGAATCCGTTTGCGCCGCAGCAGGGGCATTTTCCCGGCAAAGCCAAGAACGTCATTTTTCTGTTCATGGCTGGCGGGCCTAGCCAGCTCGACTTGTTCGACTACAAACCCAAACTGCAGGAAATGGACGGCCAGGTTATCCCCGATTCGTATGTGAAGAACAAGCGGTTTGCCTTTATCAAGCGCGACGCCAAGCTGCTGGGAACTCGGCGCAAATTTGCGCAGGTCGGTCAGTCGGGCGCCCAGATTGGCGAACTGCTGCCGCACCTGCAGACTGTCGCCGACGACATCTGCATCGTGAAGAGCATGCACACCGACGTTTTCAATCACGGCCCGGCCAAGCTGTTCGTCAACACCGGCTCACCCCAGTTCATGGGCCGCCCCAGCATGGGGGCCTGGGTCACGTACGGCATCGGCAGCGAATCCAAAGACCTGCCGGGCTTTGTCGTATTGCAATCGGGCCCGCGCGGTCCGCGCGGCGGTTCGCCTCTGTGGGCCAGCGGCTTTCTCCCCACGACTTACCAGGGAGTGCCTTTCCGATCGGGTTCCGAGCCGATTCTCGATCTGGCCAACCCGCCGGGAATCGACGCCAATCGCCAACAGCAATTCGTCAACGCGGTGAACGATCTCAATAAGCTGCGGCTGAGTGAAACTCAGGACCCCGAAATCGCCACGCGGATTGCCGCCTATGAGATGGCGTATCGTATGCAATCGAGCGCGCCCGAGCTGATGAGTCTGGCTGGTGAGACGGCCGACGCGGTCAATTCTTACGGCGCCGAGCCGGGGAAACCGTCATTCGCCAACAATTGCCTGCTGGCCCGCCGACTCGTCGAGCGCGGCGTCCGGTTCGTGCAATTGTATCACACCGATTGGGACCACCACGGCAACGTGGGGACGGAGCTCGGCAAATCGCTCGAGGACCGCTGCCGCGAGGTCGATCAGCCGATGGCCGCGCTCGTCAGAGATCTCAAGGCGCGAGGTTTGCTCGAGAGTACGCTGATCGTATGGGGGGGCGAATTCGGCCGCACGCCGCAAGGTGAGCCGCGCGATATGATGGGGCGCGACCATCACATCGAAGGCTACACGATGTGGCTGGCAGGCGGCGGAATCAAGGCGGGCCAGACGATCGGCCAGACCGACGAATTGGGATACTATGCCATTGAGGACAAAGTGCACGTGCACGACCTGCAGGCGACGATCCTGCACCTCTTGGGGATCGATCACCTGAAATTGACCTTCCGCTTCCAGGGCCGCGACTACCGCCTCACCGACGTCGCCGGCAACGTCGTCCCGAAACTGCTCGCGTAAATTCTGCACATCGAGCCCGCCTGCGAGAGGAATATCCTTGGCGGCAGCCTCTCGCTCTCCTTACCTGATGGTTGGTATCCGCTGAGCTTTGGGACGCGCCTATGACCGAATCGCAGCGCGGTTTGCCCGTCGGCCGCCACCGGTCCGGCTGGTTCTTGATCGTGACGCTCTTATTAGTCGTGGTTGCAGTGGCGCTGCGGCTCGGCCTGCCGAACTATCGCAAGAATTCGGCCATCCGAGAATTCCGACGGATGGGAGGTTCGGTCCAGACTGTTCCTGGCGGCCCCGAATGGCTTCGCAAACGGATTGGCGACGAGCGCATGCGAATCTTCGATGAAGTCGTTTTCGTCCATCTGGGCGGGACCGCTGCCACCGACGCCGCCATCAGCCCCGTGTCGGAGATGACTAAACTCAAGGAACTGAACCTGCGCGGGACGCAGGTGTCTGACGTGGGGCTCGACCATATCCGAAAATTGAAGGAACTCGAGGTGCTGAGCCTGGGCGACACCCAGGTCACCGACGAGGGGGTGGCAAAACTCAGCGGCCTGTCCCGGCTCAATCGGTTGTCGCTGCTCGGAACTGACATTAGCGACACTGGCCTGGAACACCTCCAGGGGCTGCCGAATCTGCAACAGGTGATGCTGCATGGCACTCATGTGAGCGACGCAGGGCTGGTCGACTTCATGTTCACTCTGCCGCACGCCGACAAGACGTGGCCGACAATCGCCCGGCATGTGCAGCAAAAGGAGTACGCCGTCGCCGCAGAGCTGGCGGCGGCCTCGGTGGCGAAATCGCGAATCCAATATGGCATGTTCTGGCAGTCGTGGAATAATCATTTTTGGATGCGAGGCGATTTCGACGAACTGACTCGCGAATTCCGCCGTGCCCTGTGCGACGAATACGATTACACAGACGAAGCGCGTCAGCGGTTCATTGCCGCTTTGCTGATGGAAGGGCATAAACCAATTCGGCGCCCGACACACGCTGATCTGCGCCGCATTGCCGAGATCTTGCCGGAATATCGCTAACCAGAGCATCCAGGCGTCTCTGCCAGCATTCGCCTGCTTCGCGGGCCCCGATCCGCATTGACAATTCCTACGCCCCGGTCGAGAATTCATCCTGAATCCAAATTTTGCCGCGAGTAACCTGAAATGCAAGCACACCAATTTACCCGCCGTGTCTTCCTGCGTGGTTTGGGCGTTTCGATGGCGCTGCCGTGGATGGAATCGCTACCCGTCTGGGGCGACGAGCCTGGTGCCACAGTTACGTCGAGCGAAGCGCCGGTGCGGCTGGCCGTGCTCTTTTCG
>DASYAR010000010.1:0-8107 GCA_036501235.1 Planctomycetaceae bacterium | reverse complement strand
AAGACTACAAAGTCGACCCGCAGCGCATCGGCGTGACGGGGGGCTCCGCAGGAGGGCATCTGGCGCAGTTTTTGGGCGTTACGGCGGGCGTTCGGATGTTCGAAGGCAACGGTGGAAATGCCGATCAATCGAGCCACGTGGCCTGCGTCGTCAATGTCTATGGGCCCAGCGATTTCACGAAGTCTTACGGCAAGAGCGTCGACGCGGCCGAGGTGCTGCCACTGTTCCTGGGGGGTAACCTGGAAACGGCGCGGCATCAGCACATCATCTCCAGCCCCCTGTCCTGGGTCACACCCCTGGCTGCGCCGACCTTGTGCATTCACGGCACCGAAGACAAGTACGTGGCGCACGAACAGGCCGTATGGCTGATCGACAGGTTGCGCGCGGCCGACGTCGAGGCTGAACTGTTGACGTTGCCGGGCGCCGGACACGGCTTCAAGGGGGAAGACGCCGTCAAAGCCGACCAGGCGCTTGTGGCGTTTTTCGACAAGCACCTCCTGCCGAAAAAATGACGAATGGCACGAGGCCCGTTTAGCGGCGACGCGCTGCGGAGCATCTCTGGCAAGACGACGCGAATCAGCAGTCTCGCCTCCCAAACATCAAATCGTCGCGGCAGAATTGGAAAGTCATGGGTTGGCAACAAGTCGAGATCGCCGGCAAGCGGGCCGATGTTTTTCACCCGATGCAGCCGTCGGCCGAAAACTTCTCCGTTCTGTTTCTGCACGGTCATGCCCGCGTCACGCTCAAAGACAACGCCGTCTATACGTCGCACCTGGAGCGGCTGGGGCTCGTGTGCGTCTGCCCGCATGGCCAGCGCTCATGGTGGGGCGATCGCGTGTGCCGTGAATTCGATTCCCGCGTCACACCTGCCGCTTACGTGCGAGAGAAATTGCTGCCGTGGATGCAGGAGCATATCGGCAGTGCCCCTCCGGCGATCGCCTTGTTAGGGGTGAGCATGGGAGGACAGGGCGCGCTGCGACTGGCATACAGGTTTCCGGACCAGTTTCCCATCGTGGCGGCACTGGCGCCGTCGGTCGATTTTCAGATCTGGCATGGGCGAGGACTACCGCTCGACGAGATCTATCCGACGGCCGAAGCGGCCCGCCAGGACACGGCGACCTTACTGTTGCATCCCCTGCATTGGCCCAGGCATCAGCTCTTGATGTGCGACCCAACCGACGCCGACTGGTTCGAGGGGACCGAGCGGCTGGCGAGCAAGCTGTATTCCACCGGCATCCCGTTCGACAGCGACCTCGCGACCCGGCACGGCGGCCACAGTTGGGACTATTTCAACCATCTCGCGCCGCGCGTCATGGAATTCCTGCACGATCGGCTGCAACAGGAAAGCCGGCGCTTGCCGACGGTGCGGGACTGATGCTCACAAATTGTCTACAATTTGGGCTACCGTACGGCTTGGCCGCCGGAAGCGCGGTCGAAATTGACTTTGTTTTCGGAGGGGATGAACTGCATCCACTGTGCCGACTGTGAGCTGCGCGAGGCGCCGGGTTTGGGTTCCCGCCAGATCGTGGCGTCGATTTTGCCGTCGCCGTAGAGGATATAGTGATCCTTGGATTCGTCGTATGTGACCTTGTCGGCCTTGGCGTAGAACGAACGTCCTTCCAGCTCGACATTTTCCGTGGCTTTCAACGTCAGGTAAGCCTTTTGCGTTTTGGTTTCGGGGACCTGGATCAGCGTCAGTTCCCCGCACTTCATGCGGCCACCGTCTTTGGGAAGATGGTCTTCGTCAATCGTATCGGTTGAATTCGCGACGGCGCCATAGACGACGCGCTTGACCTCGCGAAACGTCGTCATTTTTTTCTCGGTGCTGCCGTTCATCGTGCCGTCGAAGTCGATTCGCGTGTATTCCCATCCGGTCGAATCGACTTCACCGGCGCGCATCGTGGCCACGCGCGAGCCGGGACGCTTGGCGTCTCCCTTTCCTGCGCCACGACGCCATAATTCCAGAGTGCCTGGTCCCTGGGAAGTGACTTGGCCTGTGGTCTGATTCAATTTAAATTCGAATCCGCTGGCCTGGCGCCGGCTCACGAGAATGCTGCCTTGGTACTCGAAGCTGTTGAGGCCGACGCCGTCTCGACAGACAACCGAATGAATATCGGTCTTCTGTTCGCCTCCGGAGTCTTCGGCGAACGACACGCGGCGATTGAAAGTGACTTGCATCTCTTCGCAGCGCATGTCGCTGCCGTTCAACTGCGAATGGACGTTGGCGAAGAACTTGGCAACCTTGCCGTCGAAGTCCATCATCTCTTTCCAGAAGACGTCGAGTATTTGAGGCTCGGGGAGGGGCTTGCCGTCCATTCCATTGGGAACGGGCACCCGCAACACACCGGCGCCGGTCACGAGCGCCCGGTTGGCGATGCGATCGAAGCGAATGTCGGGCCCTTCGAGCTGCATTTTGCGATCCTGGACCTGGGCCGGCTTGCCGAAGACCTGCAGGATTTGGTTTGTCTCGCCATAGTTCCACAGCAGCAATTTGTTCCCGGTGACGTCGAGCGGCAATTCGCCCGAGGCGTGTTCCTGCTGCACATGGACACGGCCTTCGGAAATGACTTCGTGGATTTCCGTTTTGTCTCCGTCGCGCATCGCGCGGACTTGAATCGATTCCGCGATGATCGCCAACGGCTTGTCGCGCTGCTTGGCGGGCGGACCTGCCGGCGGTTCAGCGGCCGGCCGAGCACCCGATCGTTCGCGCGGCTTCTGCGCCACCTTCGCAGCCGCGTCACGACCGGTATTGGCACCTGACCTGGCTTGGCTCTTTGTCGGAGATTTTGCTGCAGAATCTGCCGCCGGACCGCGCTGCGCCGGTTGCCGATTGCTGCGCGCTCCGGCGGGCGAGTCGTCGATGGCAGCCAAGCCCTGCCGATTCCCGGGGGCGGCTGTTCTTTGTCGTCGGGAGTTTTGTGGCGGCATTTCCCGGGCGGTCGATGACGACTGGCCGCGCACGACGAGTGGCCGTTGCGGCGCAACCACGCCGGCCGCAAATTCCGATTCAGACTCCCCTGCGCCGCGAGTCGGTTCGGGGCGCCGGGTCAATTGCGAGATTTTGCGGGCTTCGACGACGGGAATCGGGGGGAGTTTTCCTTCCTCGAACCAGACTGCCAGACTTTCGGTTCGCCCGCCGATCTGGGGACTTGCGAAACGGACGTCTTTGACTGCGAGCAGTTTCTTGGGCTGGATGGCGTCTTCGCCGGCATCAACCGGGTCGCCCGCATTCGTCCGGTCGATGCGCCCGTTCCCGCGGGTCACCCAGATGCCGATGACGTCGGCCTCGAGCGACAGCCCGCCAATCCGCTTCAATTCGGCGAGCCCTTCGAGCTCGATCAAGTCGAGCCCCGTCGTCGGATCGGGGGCTTTGTTCATCTTACGTTGCCACGTCGCCGACAGTTCCCTGGCTTTCTTGCTGGTGGGAAGATTCTGATCGGTTCCCTTGGCGTACTGGTACAACTGCCCCGATCCGCGGCATTCGACGCGCTCGATTTGCTTCTTCGGCTCGTCGAGGATGGCCGTGATTTCGGGACACAGCAATTCATTGTTTTTTTGGAGCAGTCGCACGTGTCGGGCGTCGCTCAAGGCAATGATGCGGGCCTCTTCATCGTAGTTCAACGACGTCATCCAACCCTGCATGTCGCTGCGCTGCGAACTGACGGTGACTTCGGGGCCGACGGCCAGCAATCGCCGGAATTTCAGTTTGGAATCAAAGGCATTTTGGTCTGCCTGGGGCGGTGCGGCGGGGGGAGCGCCGGCCCGTTGCGCGGTTTCTTCGCGTTCGAAAACCAGCGTCAGGGTCTCGCAATTCAGCCGATCCTCCTGGCCGCGACCCGTGGGCTGCCTGACATGAACTTGCTTTTCGAATTTGGCGATGTGGTTCAGAACTTCATACTCGAAAGCCCCCTGGCAATCGACGAACACGGGCTCGCCGGGTTTTTCGGGAGTGCTGCTGGCGGGCATCAATGTCATATCGACGGCCTTTCGCAGACGAACCGTGCGGATGCCGGTGATCGCCAACGTCTCGGTCGATTCGGGATTGGGATGGGCGATCAGATCGAGCTCGACGCCGGTGGCCCGGCCTGAATGCAAGCCGTGCCGAAACCTGACGGCATGGTCGCTCCAGACGCGCTGCACCTGTTCGCCGAAATAGAATTGCTGGCCGTCAACCGCCAGCCCGTCCGCCCCCCGGATCTGGACGTCGCCTTCCAGCGCCCCGCCGATGACGCGGCCCGGGTTGGGGTTTGTAATCTCGAACTTCGAGGTGAATTCGACGACAGCCGATTCACTGACGATCGTGTAAGGGGCCTTGTTCGGATCGTGCCCCTTGGGCCGCCAAATCATGGCAAATGGCTGGAATCGAACTTTTCTCCCGTCGTCGACCTGATTGTCCCAGTTTTTGAAATAGAAAAAGCCGGAGTCGGTGCGGAAGTGGTAGCCCTTCTTCTCTTCGGCAGCCCAGGGTTGCCCGGGGAGGTATTGCTCCGCCTGCCGGCGCTCTTCCGTCAGTCGCGGATGATCAGATTCGTTTTTCGCGTTTTCGCGGCCAGGTGTCATTTCGATCCGTGGCGCCAACAGCGGACTGAAAAACAGCGAATAGGCAGAAAACAGCCCCCACAGGCAGGCTGCCGTCGATAAGGTCAGGCGCGTCCGTCGATTGACGTAGACGGTCAGTTTCTGCGGAGCGACGGCTGGAAGGGCGTGCGCCAAGGATCGTCACTCCAACCGTTCTTCGGGCATTAGCGAGATGACGTCGGTAATGTCGATCAGCCCAACGGGTCGCGAGTCGTCGTCGGTGACGGGCAACTCGCTGATCCGGTGCTGCGAGAGGAGCGCGATCGCGTCACCCAAGGGCATTTCAAAGGTCACCCGCTTGGGAGCCGCGGTCATTACTTCGGAAATCGGCCGATCGAGTTGCTCTTCGCGCCGACCTTCGAGCAGGCGCACCAGGTCACTGTCGGTAAACAACCCCGACAACCGCCCCTCGGCATCGACCAGCATGACCGCGCCCGTGCGGCGGCCGGAAATGCGGTGGCCCACGAACACTTCTCGGATCGTCGCCGTTTCGGCGGCGATTCGAAGCTGCTCCCCCTGACGCATGACGTCGCTGATCGTCTGCAACTTTTTGCCCAGCGCCCCCGCCGGGTGGAACGTGGCGAACTGCTGACGCGTGAATCCTTTTGCACGGCTGGCGACCAGGGCGAGCGCGTCACACAGCGCCAGCATGGCCGTCGTGCTGGTTGTGGGGGCCAGGCCAAAGTGGCCGGCTTCGGAGATATGCCCCAGCCTGATGACGACGTCGCTGGAGCTGCCGAGCGTGCTGGTCTCCCGGGCCGTAACGGCGATCAGCGAGACGCCCAACTTGGCGATGATCGGCAGCAGCCGGCACAGTTCTTCCGTTTCGCCGCTGTTGGAAAGCGCCAGCACGACGTCGCCGGCGCGGACACTGCCGAGATCGCCGTGGACCGCCTCCGCGGGGTGCAGAAACAGCGACCTGGTTCCGGTCGAAGAGAACGTCGCCACGACTTTGCGACCAATGAGGCCGGCCTTTCCCATCCCCGTGACGACGATTGTCCCCGAGCAAGCGACGACTAATCCCACGGCGGCAGAGAATGCGCCGTCGAGCCCGCCTGAAACGTCGGACAGCGCCTGGGCCTCCTGCCGGATGATTTCACGCGCTTCCCGCAATTGCTCGAATTCATCGAATGGAAAGATGTCGATCTGCGGCAGCGTACTCATGCGCGGTCGTCCCTGACCTGTCGGGCAATCCCTGCCGCGGGTCAATCCCGTGGCTTCCGTCGTGCGCGGGTTTGGAAGGGGCGTACTATATCCGCCGGCAATCCAGCGGGTCAACCCGAAAGAAGGCCGGCAGGGTCGGCGCAAAATGCCTGATGGATTTGCGTTAGAAGCAAAGCCGTATTGACCAAAATCGCCAAATCCTGGATTCTTCCGCACCCGCGCGGCCGCCGCGGCGTCATCGAACCGGAGAACCCACTGATGCGACGAGTTTCCGCATTGCCCCTGGCGCTGTTCCTGCTTATCGGATGCGGCGGCAATGGTTCGGAGACTGCGGTGTCGGACGCGGCGGCTTCCAGCACCGCGCCGCTTCTGGAAACCGATATGCAGCGGTTTCTGGCCGTCGTCCAGCATCACGAGGCTGCGCTGATTCCCGAATTCACTCCGCCGGAGAAAGAGGAATCGCCTGATTTCAGCCTTCCGGCAGAAGAGATCGTCGACTGGTTTCGCGGTAAATTCCGCGACGTCTTCGATACCGAAAGGCAGGGGGCCGCCTGGGATCGCGACGCGCAGTGGAACAAGGCGTTCGCCGCCCATAAGATTTCGGGGCAAAGGTTCGCATCCCTGGCCCGCAACGTCAGCCTGGCGATCATGCGGGTGCGACTCGATGCGCGCGTCGACATCGACCAATTGGTGGCGAATGCGAAACGCGACGTGCAGCGCGCCCACGGCGTGATCGATCAGATCGACGCTGTTCCGCCCGAAGATCAGACTCGCGAATCGCGGGCCCTGCGCTCGCGAACGGCGATCGAGCTGGGGCGCGCCGTGGCGCTCCTCGAATTTGCCGAATTGATTCATCAGGTTCCCGACGAGAACGCCGCCCTCGTCAGGCGCTTCAGCCGAAACCTCAAACCGCTGCTTCCCGCGCATGCGAACGAAGATCTGCTGGCAGAGCTCAGCGAGCTGGCGCGACGCGAAACCGACGCCATCGAGCACGCGAGTTTCGAAACGGAAGCAGAGACCCAGGCGCGTCGCCCGGCCGCGCCTCGTCGTCGAACGAAGTAATCTTGCCTCCCGGGCTCAATCGTCGTCGCGCTTCTTATTTTTTTCGCGCTCGGCGAGCTTCGCGAGCCAGCGCTCGGGGTCGTCGTTGAAAGCAGCGGCGCAGCCCGAGCAGCAGACCGGGTAGGATTTCCCTTTGTAGGTGACGTTCATCGTCCCGAGGCCCCCCGAAATGATGCATTTGGGGCCGGGATTATCGCTGTCGGCAACGGCGAACGAGGTCCCCAGGCGCTGCTGCCGCACGACGTCGAGCGGCCCATATTGCTTGCCCGCCGCCGGCCGGCGCGTCATGGTCATCAGGTACTGGTTGTTGTCGAGCTGGCTGAAGACGAGCTGCCATTGGTCTCCGTCGGCAGGCGTGACCTGCGTCAATTGCAGCTTGTAGGTGTGTTGTGCTTTCTTGCCGTCGCTCTCCTCTTTCGGCTCGCCGCCGTCGGTCCAGGTTCCGCGGAACTCACGCGAGTCTCCGTCGGTCGGTTTGACCGTCGCGCGAAATTTGTCCTCTTCCGGAAGATAGCTCAGCCAGACTTGTTGAAAATACGGGTGGGAGTCGCACTTGGCGGTCAGGGAAGGCTGCGCCCGGTCATGCTTGAAATCCCAGATCCATTCCAGGTCTTCGCCGCTCTTGTTCGAACCCTCGAACTTTTTATTGGTGATCCAGCGCCATTGCCCCAGCAGCACTTGCATGGGCTGCAGCGCCACGATGATTGCCTGCGACCGTTTCTCGCCCGAGAGGGGCGCCTTGTTTGTGGATGACGTCGCGTTGTCACCGGCCGAATCGCTGCCCAGTGTCACCGGCTGGAACTTGGTTTTCTTCGGCGCGACCTCGTCAGGGGATGAATCCGGTTCCCGCTCCTGGGCCGCCGGTCGTGGCTTGCCGGCCGGCTTGGACTTCGCCGACTCAGGCACTTCTCCGCCACACCCCGCGATCAATATGCCGAACAGCAACCCCACGAGACACGTCGAGACAGACGCGAATTTCATGAAAAACACCCTGTTGTTGTGTGCTACTTCGGTGACACGGGACGTTCAGTTTTCTTACCGTAGACGGCAACGTCATCGAAATTGGCCGTGTCGTCGAATGTGCCGATGCCGACCTGGCCCCAGGCGAATGTCTTGTCGGTCGCCGTCATGACCGGCTTCTGCATGTCGTCGAAAAAGACTTCGATCGTTCCCGCCTCGACCTTGCGGACCACGCGGACATGGTGCCAACCGTCGGTCCACAGCGTGCCCGCGGTCGACGTCGTAGAGATTTTCTTCCGCGGCTCATTGTTCACGATGAATATCTGATTGGCGTGGTCGTCGG
>DASYAR010000009.1:0-27027 GCA_036501235.1 Planctomycetaceae bacterium | reverse complement strand
GGTCAGAGCGCGCGACTCAGGTGGGGCGTCGAGCGCAGCAATGGCATTCCGATCCTGTATTGCCAAGGTTCACATTGACCGCCCGCGATGGCCCTGACCGAATGGCCCAAACGCGCTCGTCTGGCTCCGACGATTCGAAGTTTGGTGCGAAGCCGTTGGGCTGCAAGGCACTTTATGATTCACGCTCTGACCCCGCCACACGCTGGTTTATCATCGATGGAAATGGACGATGGTCATTGGCTGCATGGCTTCCCGATTCTTCCGGCGCCAACCTCAGAGGCGTCTCAGGTCGCGTGGTTCGGGACGCATTGTTTCCTTGCCGCAGAACTTGCACCGGTACACTTGGTGTTTCGACCCCTCATCCTTGCCTTTCACCGGCTGCATGGCAAAGTAGCGGGCACAGGAATGGCACGTTCGAAGAACGGTGAAAACGTCGATTGACCATTGCGGAAGGATTCCCTGTGTCATTGGTGCTCCTGTTCGGACACACCGATGTTACCAGGGAGAGGCGACCGCGGGAACGGCGGCTGACAATGACCGGTGACGCGTTCCGTGGGCAAAAAGACAGGGCGTCCTCGAATTGAGAGAGACGCCCCGCGGTTGGCGAAACGGCGAATAGCTGATGGCTCGGCATCCTGCGGGCTGGCACCCCGCCCTGGATGGCGATCATCACCACCAGCCGAAGCTCAACGGCCCGATTTGCACGCCTCCACCGTAATAGCCTGGCCCACTATAGTATCCGGAATACCCGGGGGCATAATACCCATTGCTGTAATAGCCATTGTTGTAGGTTCCATTGTACACCGGAGGAGCCGTCGTGTACCCCGGTCCGTAATAGCGGTAATAATACGGACGATAGACGTTGTTGTGCCAACGCCAATGGTTGTTCCAGTAGGGATCTTGAGCCTGGGTTATCGCTGCTCCCCCAGAGAAGACGGCTGCGCCACATGCCGCCGCAAGGATCAAACTCCATAGTGCTCGTTTCATGATTTTCAGTTCCTGTGAAATTCTGTGGATGCGCTGATTTGACGGGAGAATCGAACTGCGTGAGATCACTTCTTCGACTGTTTGAGCTCTTCTCGCAGTTGATGAATCTCTTCGCGCAGCGCCCGGATTTCTTCCTCAATCCGCTGATGTTGTTCGGCATTCCGCCGGTCGTGCTCGAGACGCATGGCATACGGAGGAATCATGTCCATTCCGTTCGTGCTTACCTGCGGCTGGCTTCCGTCCTCGTGCTGCGGGTTGTTGTACGGCATCACTCCCTGCTGATGGTGCGATCCCAGCGTTACGGCAATGGTTTCCTTTTTCTCATTGCGAGTGACCGCAAACTTTGCCTCGGTCTGCGGCGCCATTCCCGCAACCGCGGCGATCAGGTCCGCCGCGTTGGTGATTTTTTCGTCGCCGACTTGAGTAATTAAATCTCCCGGCTGCAGTCCAGCTCGGGCCGCCGGCCCGTCAGGGTAGATCTGATTAATCTGGGCGCCGTTCGTCGGAATGTCTCGTTCTTCCAGGAAAACCCCCAGCCAGGCGCTGTCAGCCGAGCGGAACGGGGGCACATACATGATCGTCTGCTGCTGCCCGTCGCGCTGGACGACAACGGGGATCGGCAGGCCGCCATGGCTGCTCAGATACGCCTCGAACTGCCGAGGATGCTTGAATTGCCGATGGTCGGCCGAGACAATGCGATCTTTCTCGTGGAAACCGGCCTTCGCGGCGGCGCCGCCTGGCTCGACTTTCGAGATGACCACTCCCTGATCGCCGGCCTCCACCGTCATGCCTAACGCGTGCCCGCGACGGACTGATTTCGATTTGCCGTCTGACGTGGCGGAGGGATCCGTTTTGGCCTGCGCCTGCGCCCCGGCAGGCTGAGTTTTGGCTTGTTTTGTCACCTGGTTCTGGGCGGCGGCAATGGCAACTCCCAGCAGCAGCAAGGCCACGCATGCGGAAGCCGGGTAGAGAAACGGTCGGACTCGGGATTCGTTGTTCATGGCGCTCCTTCTCACTTTCTCTGGAAGCATTCGATGAGACTGGTGGCAGACGATCGGGCCGCGAGACTTCCGACGAGCAGGTTTCGTGCCAACAGCGTCGATCGGCCGCTGGTCCTGGCATGATCCTTGAGGGGGTTCGTCCGTTGAAATGCAGGTGATCCCCAGAAACGCCGACGCTGGCAGCGTCGCCCACGTGGCCGATGCTGCCAGCATCGGCGCGACCTCATTGGCCCCCCTATGAACGGGCGCATCCGTCGCAGGCTGGCAAGGGAACGTTCTGTGACGCTGCACATAGGCGCAATAGGAGACTGGCCTGCCCGTATTGGCCGACTCACGCAGCGACTGGTCTCTTGACGACCAGCCTGTCGCACAATGATCCACACATCGCCCGCAGCATATATCAGCCCAATTGGGGTTCGGCCACTTCGGGAGGAGCGGCAGGCGCATTCACCACCGCCCGTCGATGCGGCGCCAGGCAGGGGACGAGCAACATTCCCGCCGGTACCAGAATCGGCCGGACAATGAACGTGTCGAGCAGCACACCGATCGCCAGCGCCACGCCAAGCTGATACATCTGGGCCAGCCGGCCGGCAATCGCCAGCGACAGAAACGTCCCCGCCATGATAATGCCGCAACTGGAGATAATCGGCCCCGTCACATCGAGAGCGCGCTCGATGCCCCGCTGTGGATCCACTTCGAGCTCTTCTTCGATCCGTGTGACCAGCAGGATGTTGTAGTCCTCGCCGATGGCAATCAGCACCGTAAACAGAAACAGCGGAACCGTCCAATCCAGCCCGGAGAAGGTGTGAGGAGCGGCGACGTAGAACACAGCGTATGTCATCCCCAGCGTCACCAGGTAACTGAACAGGACGGTGAGAATCAAATAGATCGTCATGGCCACCTTCCGCAGCAAAACAATCAGGATCGCACAAATGCTCCCCACGACCAGCAGGTTGATCTGCGTCCGATCACCGGCTCCCACGGCTTTCAGGTCGCGCAGGCTGGCGGTCGAACCGCTGATCAATAGCACCGTGCCGCTCTGTAGGGAATCAGGCAGCAATCCCCGGATCTTTCCTTCGAGCGGACCGAGAAAATCGATCGCCTGTTCGGAGAAGGGATCAAGAGTCAGCTCCAGGGTGAGACGCGAGACATGGCCCCCCCGCGCCTCATCGCTGACGTAATACTCGATGGCCCGGCGCCGCATGACCCCCTGGGTCAAGAGACGCTCACTCAGCGGCCGATTGGCAGCCTGTTTGCCTGCCCCCGTCGTCCCCAGCGGAGCGGATTGACTGCGAATGTCTGCGATTCGCAACTCGTCTCGCTTGTCGTTGAGGCTGTCGGTGAATTCGGAGATTGCGTCGGCTCCCTCGTCACTACGGAAATCGACGTGGGGGTTCGACACCATCAGATAAACCGGGCCGGCGGTTCCCGCCGGAAAATGCCGTTCGAGCTCACGTGTTCCCTGCGCACTGGCGGCGCCGCGAGGCAGATTGCTCACCAGGTCGTAATTCAAATGGTTGTATTTCAGACATCCCACGGCGGCAAAGGGAATCATCACCGCCATCGTCGCGAACCAGAATGCGGCCGGCCTGCGGACGAGGGCTCCGGCGATCCGCTGCCAGAGAATCTGAAACCGGTCGGCTCCGACTGGGTCGCTGCCCGTGCGTCTCGTAACCGCAACCTGCCCCATGTGCGGCCAGAACGCCCACCGGCCGGTCAGATGCAACAGGGCCGGCGTCAATGTGAGAACGGCTACGAGCATCACCAGCAGGCTGAAGGAAATGGCGATGCCCGCCTGATGAAATTTTCCGAAATGCGCGAAAGCCATCATGCCAATTCCGGCGATCTCGGTTGCCGCACTAGCGGCGATTGCGCCCCCCACCTTGGTTAACGCCCCATGAACTCCGGCCTGAATCTCTTGGCCATCTTGTAGCTCCTCTTTGAACCGCGAAATCAGAAAGAGCCCATAGTCGACGCCCGACGCATAGACGACGACGGTGCTATAGGCCTCGATGCCCTTGAAGACCTCGATGAATCCGTGACCGGCAAGCAGCGCTAACCCTTTGAGGGCCACCGACATCGCCGTGTACAGCGTGATCAAGGGGATTAGCGCCAACAAGGGGGCGCGGAACACCACGAGCGTCAGGCCGACGACCAGCAGGATGGTCCAAAACTCGGTGTCCGCTGCGCTGCGCTCCATCGCCATCCCAATGTCGCGTCCCACGACGGCGCTGCCCGTCAGATTCAAGGCCAGGCCGTCGGGAATGAGCCGCTCCCGGCGGACTTTCTCAAGCACCGATTCGACGGCCGAAATCACCGGCCGATTACCGTGAGAAAACGGATCGCTCGTCAATTCGAGAATTACGAGTGTCGCCTGTCCATCCGCACTGGTCATCAGTCCGCCAATTCCCTTCTCGTCGGCGGCATGGATTTTTGAAACCAATGGCTCTTCGCCGTCTCCGCTCCCAGGTTTCTGACTCGGCCCGGCTGCCTGCTGCACTTGGGGTTTGAGTTTCTCCGTAACGAAATCTCTGTCTTCATCTTTCAGTTCGGAAGCATCCGAGCGGCTCGCAACGACGACGATGCTGCTCGACAAGACGTCGTTGGGAAACGACTTCTGAAACAATTCGTCGGCGCGACGCGATGGGGAGTCCGCCGGCAAGAATGTGAACTGTCCGTCTTGCGTCACGCTCTCCCAGGTGGGCGCCGTGAACCGCAAAATAAGCGCCAGAACGGCCCAGGCGACGAGACAGATCCACCAACTGCGGTCCAGGAAACTCGCAATGCCGCGGATCATGAGAGCTCTCCATTTCTGCTCTTCTGATTTCATTGGAGACAGCGGTCTGCCCGTCTGTCAACCACCTTGCCGTTCACATGCTGTTCCGTTTGATTTGCGCGATGCACTTCCTGTGCCGGCCCTTACTGAGAAATACCTCCGCGGGCCTCGCACCGGAATGAAAAGATGTGGTCGTTTGACAACCACGGCACGCAAGTTGCCCACCAATCTTTTCCGGATCTTGGTCGCCACGGAATCAGGCCGCAAATCAGCGCTGTAAGCTGTAAATAGACTCGGAGATCGACATCATGACGGCGGACTTCTTCAAATCCTTCGGCGCGCAAATCGCCTGCCATAAGGCAATGACGGTTGGCGCCGTCTGCATCGCGATCACCACCGCCCTTTGGGCTGCGGGCGACCTGTCGCATCGGCACCAGGGCTCCAGCCATTGGCGCGGATCCGAACAGGCGGGCGGGACGAACGCGGCGGAATCGACTCCGACGTTAAAAACGGCCGACGGCCGGAGCACGGGCAGCGGAGCCACGCTCGATGACGCGCTGAAGTTTGGAAGAAAGAGCCTCGCGGCCCTGAAACCGGTGGCCGACTACACGGCCGTATTCACGAAATCCGAGTTGATCGACGGCAAACTGTTGACTCAGACGATGGATATCAAATGCCGCAAGCAGCCGTTCAGTGTCTATTTGGGAAATCACCGGCGCGGCGGCAAAGGGCGCGAAGTGATCTACGTGGCCGGCGCCAACGACGGCAATATCCTCGTTCACGAAGCCGGTTTGAAATCGGTGATCGGAACGCTGCACCTTAAACCCGACTGTCCGAAAGTCATGGAGACCAATCGCCACCCTGTCACCGACGTGGGGCTCGTGCGGCTGATTGAGATGGCCATGGCGATGTGGGAAGTCGACAAACGCGAAGCCGATCCGGCACAGGTCGACGTGCGGTTCTTTCATGACGTGAAGGTCGGCACGGCGAATTGCAAGGAGGTCCAGATCACGCACCACCAGCAGCGGCCGAAAATCGGGTATCAGATCGGGCGCGTCTATGTCGACAATCAGACCGGATTTCCGATTCAGGCGGAAGTCTATGGTTGGCCCGAGCAATCCGGCGAAGAAGCCCCTCTGCTCGAGAAATACACCTATACCGACATCAAGACCAACGTCGGACTGACCTCCCGCGATTTTGATCCGCAAAACGCCGACTATCATTTTGTCAGTCGATAACCGCGCATCAATCAACGCTTCGATGCTCTCTGCGCGACGGGCGATTGATGAAACTCCGGCCAGCGCTGCCAGGCGTAGGTCCATTCCATCCACATCCGCATGAACGACCAGAGGAGTCGCAATCGACTCAACTGCTCGGGCGGGAGCGACGCGGGCTGCGAAATTCCGCCGCCCAGGTTGCGGGCCAGGTCCCAGCGAGCCGCCAATTCGCGGGCAATGCCGTCGCAGGACAAGTCGAATTCTTCGCCTTCCTTCAGAAAGCCGGTCGCCTCGGCCATCACGAACAACTCAAACAGCCGGGCCCGGTGCGGATCGAGCTCGATCGGCTGGTCGGTTTTCGCCGCTGATTTCAGGACATCTGCGATTTGTTCCACAAGATCGCGTACCAGTGTCGCGCTGGGAGAGTTGGGATTCGAGACATGATTGGCCGTGGGCATGCAGCATTCCGAAGCAGAGAATCGCAAAAAGTCCTACTGGGCCATAATTGCCGATGCGTTGCCTTGCGTCAATGTCGTCATTTCGATCCGCCGAGATGACGACACTACGGTTGTATCAATTCATCGCCGGCGGCCTCTTCGATGGCCCCATTTGTTTCGGCATCACCCTCGTCCGCGGAGATTCCGCCAATGCCGAGTTGTTCGATCCGCCTGAGTAATCGGGCACGATTGATGCCCAGGAGCTCGGCCGCTTTCGACTTGTTATTGCGGCTGCGTTCGAGCGCCAACGCAATCAGCCGGGTTTCGACTTTCGTCAGCAAGGGATCCAACTGCAGGGGGGGCAACTCTCGCGGCGGAGGTAATTCCTGGGCATCGAGCGCCGTGTGGAACCGGTAGGGGAGATCGTCCGGAAGAATGAGGCTGGCCGTCGCGTGGGCGTGTGCTTCACCAACCACCGAGGCGAGCTCATCGAGATTACCAGGCCAATCGTAACGCAAGAGCAGCGGCCAGACGTGTTCATCAAAGCCACCGGCCTGCTTCGGATTCTGGCGGTTTTGCTGCTCCAGAAAGTGCTGCGCGAGCACCGGCAAATCGTCGGATCGTCCCGACAGCCGGGGGATCTGAATCAACAGCGGACTGATTAGGCCCAGAAAATCGGGTCGCAAATTCTTATTTGCCTCCAGCGCCGGGAAATCGAGCTGCGACGACGCCAACAGTCGCAACGGGCAACTTGCGGACAGCAAGCCAACGAGACGATCCTGCAAATCACGCGGCACGAATTCGACGTCGGTCAGAAGCACGCTGCCGGGCACCGGACTGGCAGCCGTACGCGCACTCGACGGGCGCTCGTGTGCGTCGAGGATCCGGTTCCATACGCGTTGTTGTTCTTCCGCGCCAAGGCGCCGGCAATCGAGGGGCACGAACGAATTCGTCTTCATCGAGCTGCCGAAGTGAATGACCCGCGCCAGGTGCTCCTTGCCGGCGCCGGGCGGGCCGGTGAGCAACACACTGACCCGGGTCGCCTGGGCCAGCTCGACCTGGGCCAAAACTCGCCGCATGATCGTGCTTTGAGCGATCAGTGAATGGGGTCCGAAGCGGGAGCGCAGCGTCGTCCTCAGGGCGGCCAGTTCGGCGTGCAATTGCCGGGCTGGTGATGCGTCGCCAGGGGCGGCAAGCGGCAGCTCCGACACGATACCGAGGACGGCCGTCGTTTGCCCCTGTTCGTCGCGCAGCGGAAAGAAATGCAGCAGTCGCGGCAGCGCATGTCCCTCTTGGTGTACAATCTGTGCGGCCGTCGCCATTTCGGAACCGGCAAATACCTCGGGTGGCGGACACAAGCTGGCTGCCAGAGCTCCGGTTCCTGCAACTTCCGAGACGCTCCCGTAGTGGCACGTCTCGCCGATCACCTCTCCGGCGGTCCAGCCCGTCAAGGCCTGGCAGGCTTCGTTGAACGCCCGCAAACGGCGCTGGAAATCAATCACGAAGACCGGCTTGGCGCCGGCGGCCAGCCAGTAATCGAGCTCGGTCGATTTTTTTTTGCGTTTGGCCACGTTTCGCCGATTCCAGACAGTTGCTGCGAGCGCTGTATTTCACTCGACGTTATTTGCCGCAGGTTATGCGGACAAGGAGACAAGGAGACAAAGAGAAAGTGAGCGCCAGTGGGGCATGCTCCTTATCTCCTTGTCCCCTTGTCCCCTTGTCTCCCCCTCTCCTTGTCTGTCTCCCACGCAATCCGAATTGCAACTCGCGAGAAATCCACCGCGCAACATTTTAGCGTTGCACGCGCCCCGAGCCTCCGCCTTTCATCAAGCCTTCAATTTCGGCGCGGGACGCATAGTTAAAGTCTCCTTTGATGCTGTGCTTGAGACAACTGGCCGCGACGGCATATCGCAGTGCCGTCGTCCCGTCATCGAGGCCCGGCGTGTTGAGGGCAAACACCAGTCCCCCCGCGAATGAATCTCCGGCCCCCACGCGATCGACGATGTTGCGGATTTCATACGGTTCATACCGCCCGCCGGCGCCGGTCGGCGCCACGTGCACGGCATCTGTCGCCGATTCATACAGCAGCGCTCCCCAATTATTGTGGCTGGCGGAAATGCTTTCGCGCAGCGTGATGGCCACTCGCGACACGTTGGGAAAATCCCGCGAGATCTGGCGCGCCACCTGCGCGTACCCGTCGAGGTTCAATTCACCCGCCTCGACGTTGCTTTCCGGGGCATGGATTCCCAGGCACATCTCGGCGTCTTCTTCATTGGCAATTACCAGATCGATGTGAGGCATGAGCGACCGCATCGTCTCGCGAGCCAGATCGACCGGAGCAACTCCCGGCTTCCAGCGCCACAGCTTTTTGCGAAAGTTCAGGTCGCACGAAACGGGCACTTTCCGCTCGCGCGCCTGCTTCAAAGCATGAATCGCCGCGCCGGCTGACAGCGAAGACAGAGCGGGCGTGATTCCCGTGATATGAAACCAGGTCGCACCGGCGAAAATGCGGTCCCAATCATAGTCTCCCGCCGAGGACAACGAGATGCTGCTGTAATCGCGGTCGTAAGTGACCGTCCCGGCCCGTTGGTTCGCGCCGGTTTCGACAAAATAGATCCCGAAGCGGCCGTTTTTCGCGCGTTGCACCAGCGCCGAATCAACCTTCAAACGCCGTAATTCCTGCTCAAACGCATCCGTGATCGCATTATCGGGGAGGGCGGTGGCGAACGCCGCCTCGCCTCCTTGTTGCGCCACCGACACGGCGACGTTAACCTCGCCTCCGCCAAACGTGGCTTCCAGACGCCCGGGCAGCACTTGCGCGACTCGCAAGAATTCTTCAGGCGCCAGCCGCAGCATCACTTCTCCGAACGTCACCAACCGCATGGCGAGCCGCACTCCTTTCGTAAGGGCGATTTCATCGATCTTTTGTTCATTCTTGCACGGCCGTGCCCATGCCGCAACGTCGCTCACAGCCGCAATGCACTTGTCACAACGCAATGCCCTTTTCTTCCGGTCTGCCGCGTCGTATAAACGATTGGTGATTTGGACAGCCCTGTTTTCTACGAACCTGGACCTACATGATGCTGATTGCCATGACGCATAGCACAGTTGCCCTTCGCGCCGGTTGTCTGGCGCTGGTCGGTCTTTGCTCGCTTTTCGCGTCAGTGGCGACGGCTTCCGATTGGCCTCGCTTTCGCGGGCCAAACGGCAACGGGGAATCGAGCGACGTGGGGATCCCCATTGAAATCGGTGAATCGAAAAACGTGTTGTGGAAAGTCGCCATTCCGGGAGCCGGCAATTCATCGCCGATCGTCTCGAATGGAAGAATCTTCCTGCAAACCGCCAGCGAGGATGGCACAGAACGGTCGCTGATTTGCGTCGATCTGCTCGGCGGAAAAATCTTGTGGAGCAAATCGGCTCCGGGCGGCCCGGCGAAAACGCATCCCAAAAACACTCTGGCGTCATGCTCGGCCGCTGCCGATGGATTTCGCGTCTTCATGCCTTTCTGGGACGGCAAGAACCTGTCGATCTCCGCCTATGATTTCGAGGGAGGGCACGCCTGGACCACCGAACTGGGGACCTTCACTGGTGAACATGGTGCAGGACATTCCCCCATCGTCGTCGGCAAGAATGTCATCATCGCCAACGATCAAAACGGTCTGGCCGAGGTTGTCGCGCTCGACGGGAACACGGGCATCGTGGCCTGGAAGAAATCGCGACAGGCTTTCAAAGCTTCCTATTCCACCCCCATGTTGGTCGAACGCAAAGGACATGATCCGGAGCTCGTGGTCGCCAGCACGCAAGGGATCTCAGGATACGACCCGGCGACTGGCGACGAAAAGTGGAACTGGATCTGGAAGAGCAACAAGCAGGAATTGCGAACCGTGGGCTCGCCCATCGTCTGCCAAAGCCTCGTTTTCTTCAGCGGCGGAAACGGCCCCGGGGCGCGTCATGCCGTCGCCGTCAATCTGAACGGAAACGGTTCCGGCGGCGCGCCCGAATTTGCCTGGGAAACTCAAAAGGATTTCCCTTACGTCCCATGCATGTTGAGCCGGGGCGAAAACGTGTATTTTATCAACGACGGCGGCATTGCCGGTTGCTTCAATGCGAAGACCGGGCGCAGCGTCTGGCTGAAGCGGCTCGAGGGTGGCGACGTGACGGCTTCTCCCGTGATGATCGATAATCGGATCTACGCATTCACCGAAAACGGAACCGCGTTTGTGTTCGCCGCCGATCCGAAGTTCAACCTGCTGACCAGCGGAAAACTGGACGAAGGGGTGAAAGCCAGTCCGGCCGTCGCCGATGGTCGCTTGCTCGTCCGCGGTGCGAAGCATCTGTACTGCTTCGGCTCGAAGGACGCCAAGACGGCGGCGAAGTAGGCCCATCCGCCGGATGAGCGCGGTCGAGAACTTGCGGTACGCCGTCGATGGGGTGGCCCAGCGCTAGAAGCCAACGATTTCTCAGGGAAGAAATCCGCGTTCGCGCAGCTCCTGGATGTTGTCCGGAGCGCTCCGCATCACCCGTTCGGCGGCGTACCGGAACGCGGCAAAACCCGCGAGGCCCGCCGGGGCGCACAGAATCGCAACGCGGTCCTCTTCGTCACGGTCGAGCTGTTCGTTGAGCTTGGCCACCGCTTCCTCGATGCTGTCGGTGACGATCTTGGCCGGGCCGTGCTGGTTCTCGAATTGCAAGTTCGAAAACGCGGCCGTCCGCCGCATGAAGAATTCGGCCAGCATCCCCTCTTCATCATTCTCGAAGAAGTTGCGAAATTCCGGGTGGACGTTGTCGGGCGTAATGATCAATGGCCTGGTGATTCGCACGTCGCCGCGCCGAATCGTCACCGTCTGCTCGGGCGAGCGCGCGTCGCAAATCAGAAAGTAAGGCAAATCGGAGGTGCCGAACGTGAACAACGAGTACGACACAGGACGCGCAATGCGCACCGACTCCCATGCCTGCTGAAAGCGGTGCTGGTCTTCGAAGTCGGAAAAATTCATGCTCTGCTCCGTGATTGCACCAGACTGTAATCGCCCACAGGGCAGAAGAGCAAGCCGTTTTCCGTCCGAAGCGTGTCTTCAGAGTCGCAGGCGCAGGCCGTGTGCCGTCGTTCAACTCGTTCCCAAGCTCCGCTTGGGAATGCACGTACACAAAGACGACGGCACACGGAGTGTGCCTGCTACCCTGAGACGTGACTTCTCGCCGACTTGACAACCTTGGCGTCGGCAAATGACAATCGCCGCTGACGATTCAGCGGAGTCAACGGCAACATCAGACAAGTGACAGGAGCGGCATTTATGGGCGGACCGATCGTACGGACGGGGACCACACCAGCTTTCTGGGCCAACTGGGAGAAGGCCTTCGGCAAGGCGGGCGCGGCAGCGAAAAAAAGCTCGCCGGTCAAAAAGGGCTCGGTTGCTAAGAAAGCGGTTAAGAGCGCGAAAGCGAAGCCCGCCGGCAAAGCCAAGAAGAAAAAGAAGTGATACGAGGCCGTTGCGCGGCCGCGGCACTCGTGTTCGCGTGCTTTGCGGCCGTCGCTCTCTGGCGTTCGCCCGTGCCGGGCGTCAACGAACCGCAGTATCTCTGCAAAGCGAAACATTTCTACGCCCCCGAGTGGTGTTCGCGGGACATGTTTCTCAACTCGGCGAACGCCCATTGGGTGTTTTACGTCCTCGCCGGTGCGGTGACGCGGATCGCCTCGCTCGATCAGACCGCCTGGATTGGGCGGATTCTCGTCTGGGCGGGGCTGGCGCACGCCTGGGTGCGGCTGACAAAGCTTTTGCTGCCGGGCAAGTTCTCCCCCGTCTGGGCGGCGTGTCTGTTTCTGGCACTCCAATCCGCCGGCAATCTGTCGGGAGAATGGCTCATCGGCGGAGTCGAGGCCAAAGGCTTCGCCTACATCGCGCTGTTGTTGGCGATCGTCGCGGCCTGCGAGCGATCGTACCGGCTCGCGGCCGTAGAGGTAGGGCTGGCCATCAGTTTCCATCCGGTCGTCGGCATCTGGGGAGCATTGGCCCTCATGGCCGCCGTCGCCGGACGATTTGTCGGTTTGCTATTCACCGAGCGATTAGATTGGAGCAGTCTTCCTCCAGTCCGAGGAGCGATCGAGGGAGGGCCGATTCGCATTGTCGACGTTCCGAAGGATGCAGGCGAACGGCGCACCGTCACCCTTTCACGACTCTTCCGTTCACTCAGCATCCCGGCCCTCCTCTGCCTGGTCTTCGCGCTCCCCGGCCTGATCCCCGCGATCGCCATGATCGCCAGCGCTCCCTCACAGGGCGCGGCCCATCGGGCCGACATAATACAAGTCTTCGATCGGCTCGATCATCACCTCGACCCGGCCGACTTTTCGAAGGCGAGCTATGTCATGTATGCCGTGCTCCTCGCGATCTGGCTGGCGATGAGCGTCGCCGGGGACAGCACCGCGGCGCAGCGGTTTTTCACGCGGTTCGTGCTGGCGACGCTGGCCATCACTTTGGCCGGCCTGGTCGCAGGATTCGGGCTCCGCGATCCGTGGCTGATGAAGTTTTATCCGTTTCGGTTGTTCGATCTATTTTTGCCGATCGCAGTTTCCACTTCAGCAATCGGGCTGTTGGAGCGCGTCGGTACCGCGACCGCCAGCGCCGGCAGGGCGGTCCAGCGCATGCTGGCGGCAATGGCCGGTCCGGGCCTCGCCATCGTCGCCCTGGGCGCTGCCGTCTTGGCGCCCGGCGCGTATCCGAACCCCAGCAATATGCAGTATCAGCAGAACTGGCTGGCCTTCGTCGACGCCTGCCGGTGGATCGAGAAGAGCACTCCCCGCGACGCCCTCTTCTTGACGTTGCGAATGAACGTCGGCTTCAAATGGTACGCCCAGAGAGCTGAATACGTGACCTGGAAGGACTGCCCCCAGGATGCGTCCGGGATTCTCGAATGGAAGGACCGACTCGACTTGATCGTCGAATGGCGCACGGCTTACGCCGACGACGGCTTCACCGAGGAAGAATTCGCGGCGCTCGCGGAAAAGACCGGCATCGAATACGCCCTGGCCTGGAACACGGAACCGTGGCATATCGAGCCGGTGTACCGCAATCGGGCGTTTTCGGTTTATCGGTTGGCGAAATAATCCACGACCAGCACCTTGTCGATTCGCGGGCCGGCGATTTTGCCGAATTCTTTATGCGCCGGGTGTGGCAAATACGTGTCGCGGCTGGCTGCGTCGCGAAAACTGGCGAAGAAGCAGTGGGTAAAGCCGGCAGCCAGGTTTTCAACACTGACGTCGGTTCCCCATTCGAAGTCTTCGATCAGGTCGATTTTCCCTTTCAGACTGACGAAGGCCGTCACCACTTCCTGCACCTGCTCGGGGGTGGCGTCGGCTTTGAATTTGAAGAGCACGACATGCCGGAGCACTTTGCCCGTCGTCTCGATCACTTCCAGCATCCGGTCGGCGACGAAACGATTGCCTGCCGCGTTCAGGTGGACGCCGTCGCCCGTCAGAATGTTTTTGTCGGCATTGTCTTTGTTCTGGGCCTTGAGATGGGCCACTAACTGCTTGCGGAGATCAAGCAAACGGACTTTCGCTTCGAAGGCCACGTTACGGCTGATCTGGGAATACTCTTCGAGCATCGCGTCGAGCGGATTCGAACCATCATGCTTTTCGCCGATCACGCTGGGGGTGCACAGCACGACGCGCGAGCCGACTCCCTGAATCTGCTGGACGATCCGCCGCAGCCCCTGTTCATAGTCGGCTTTCGACGTGCCGCGGCCGTTCTGCGAGTGCCAGACGTCGTTGATGCCGATATAAATGACGACGAGCGTGGGTTTTTTCGACAGGACATCGCGCTCGAGCCGGACTTCCAGATCAGGAACCCGATTGCCGCTGATTCCTGCCCCAATCACCTCGATTCCCAGGTCCAAGTACTTTTTGGCGATCGCTTCCTTGACCAGCGTGACGTACCCGCCCGGTCCTGCGCCAGCCTCTGTAATCGAGTCGCCAAGCAATATGATCCGTTCCCCTTTTTCGAGCGGCTTGTCGGCAGCCGCCGCCTGCTGGCTGTGCATCAATTGTCCCATTACGAGAATGAAGAATGTTGAGAATCCAGTCCAGACTGTGCGAGTCATCAGGGCAGGCCTTTGCAACAGGTCAAGCCATTCGGCCTGACGGAGTGATTGAAAATCGTCGGGGACAAATCCATCGAGCGACGCCATTGCGGATGAGTTTTGCGGCGGCTCAATTTGCTGTGCGATAGTAACTGGCAAGCATTACCACGCTCAAGTCACTCGACCTTCTGTCAGCCCCACAGCCGCCACGCGCCGGTGAAGAGCACCGTCGCGGCGATTTGCGCATTCGTCACGGCATGGGCCAGGACGGCGTCCGAAAACTTCCCGCGGCGGCGCAGTAGCACGGCATATGCCAGGCCGGCCAGCGCCCCGGCGAACCAGCGCCCGTGCAACAGCCCGAACAGCACCGATGAAATCGCGATCGCCGGCCACGAGCATCGCGTGAAGGGAACCTGATCGAAGCTGACGGCGTCCCATCGACGCAGCAAGTAGCCGCGGAATGCCAACTCTTCTACCAGGGGCACTGTGATGACCGACCCCAGCACGCGAAAGACGATCCAGGCGGTGGCCCAGCCAGGGCCAAGATGCGCCAGATCATTGGGCAATGTTGAGTCGGGCGTTCCAGCGGATCCCGAACTGAACCAGTCGAGGAGCATCCACAGAGTGAACACGCCTGTCCCGACCGCACAAGCCGACCACGACCAGCTCCAGGTCAGCCGTCGAATCGTGCCGCGGAAACACCACATCGCGACGCCGGCTGCGAGAACCTTCAGCGGATAGGCCTGATCGAAATTGGTTTGCAAAGCGCAGCAGGCCATGCCCGTTGCAGTGATCGCCAGAAACGGAACGAGATACGCCGCGGTCCGGCATCTCGCGGTGGACTGCGGTGCATCGCCGGCGCGGGCTTCACGACAATCGGCCGTGGTTCGCGAAAAGAAGGGAATTCGGAGCGCGGCCGTCCCCAATGCCAATGCCAGCAGATTGAACGTGATCCAACCCGCCTGCGAATGGAACCCGCCCAGCGCGACGTCCGGAGACCAAGACGCTCCAAGTGCAATCAGCGCCGTGATCCGCAGCGCATTGCCCATCCAGATCCCCGCCAGCCCAATTGGCCATAGCAGGAGCGCCTGTGGAAACCGCAGATTATGCCGAAACACCCACGAGAAGGCCAACAGGAACACGGCGACCAGGCCGAGCCCTTCAAAGCCCGAGCAGTGCGGAGCGATTTCCACGATGAAATTACCCACACCGACGATGCGATCGTCTGGCCGGACCAGCACCTCGGGATAAATCTGCCGCAGGAAGGCGGCGACAATTTCGAACGTCGCAGCACCGAGCGGGGCCCACAGTCTCTGCGTGAGATTGCCGGCGCTCCAGGCCAGGCATCCCACGCCCGCTGCGGCCAGCAGCGTGCTGCCTTCTCGACGGATCAATTCCAACCAGGCGCGTAATGGGGCTAATGCACAAAGCCAGCAGGCCAGCGTGGCCGGCGCCAGGGCAAGCCACACCAGCATCCAGGCCAAGTTGCCGCGAGATTCTTCGAAGACCTGGGCCGAAGCGCAAGAAAATCCGGCGAACACCGCCAGATGCAACATGGCATACAACCACCATCGCCGATGGGCCGCCCCACGCACGAACATCCGCAATGCGCTGCATTGCAAGCGGCTCCAGCCGGCAACGAGCAATGCGGCGGCGACCGCGATTGAAATCTCGGGGAGCAGACGTGCGTGCACCAGGCCCGCTGCCAGTGTGCCGTCTCTGCTCCGCAGAGATTGTGCGTCGAACCGCATCGTGAGTCCCAAAAGCTCGGCGACCAGTACGCCGAGCAGCAGGATCCAACGAGCCAGGACGAATCGACGTGCCGGGGATCGTGTCATGGATGGGCGCCGTTCATCGCGCGAGCGCCCGGTCCCGCAGCAGCATCACCATTCCGACGAGGAGCGCGAGCCCCCCGACCGCGGCCCCGGCGTCGATTTCGGGAACAGGCGACGCCGGACTGGTCGAACCGCCCGACGGAGGCGACGGATTGCTGATCGGCGAAGGGCTGGGATGGCTATAATGGCCCGCTGGCAGATACCAGGTCCCATGGTTGTGCGCCTGCGATACGGCGGTCATGCCGGCCACGAGCAGGGCCGCACTAACCGCCGAGCGGCCGTAACGAACAAACGAATTCCAGACTGAAACGCGACGTGTCAACTTCATCGAAGGGTCTCCAGAAAGTAGGCTGATTTCACTCGAAATGCAGTATTCTTCCAAAGTATTCCCGCCACCCGATCGCGAGCAAATCGAATTGTGCCGGAATTCCGAACCAGTCCGAATTCGCAGTTTATCGTGAGGAATTTGTCGGTGTGTTGACAAAATGCAACATCGTCGCGGTGAGTCAATTCCATGACCAGATTATTCGTCGCCGTCGATTTGCCGAGTGCCGTGAGATGCGAATTGGTTGCTCTCCAGCCGCCCAAAGCTCCGGGAATCCGGCTGGTCGCGTCTGCACAAATCCACATCACTCTGCACTTCATCGGAGACGCCCAGGTCGAGCCCATCGCGACTGCGCTTCAGGCGGTGGCGCTGCCGCAGTTTTCTCTGTCGCTGGAAGGCGTTGGTCACTTCGAATCTTCGAGAGGCGATGTGACGCTGTGGGCAGGCATTCGAAAATCGGATGCGCTGCAGAATTTACACGGGGAAGTCGGGGCGGCGCTCGTCGCGGTCGGCTATCGGACGGAGGCACGTCCCTATACTCCACACGTCACCTTGGCGCGACTAAGGCCGAATGCGCCAGTCGGAGTCGTCGATCAATTTCTCGGCCAGCACGCCAGATTCACGCTCCCTGCCGTGCCGGTTTGCAATTTCGGCCTTTTTTCGAGTCGGACCATCGACAATGCGCCGGTGTATCGATGCGAGCGTGCATTTCCATTGCTCGCCGATCGTCACGTGGTGTGAGCGGAGTCTTCTTGTTGCCCACCGTTGCCCCGTCGCGAAAGCGAGCGCTACGGTCATTGCCAGGGGAGCCGGCCCCGCGTTTTTCAAAGCCCGCGGGCATTCGATCTCAGTCCTGCCGCGGCGTGTCGAAGTAGAACCAGGTTTCGAACGGCACTGCGAAGCGTGACGACCAAACTTCGGCGTCGTCCAGCCGGACGTGAACATCAGAGTCAGTCATCTTGACGACGCCATACTGCCAGGCTCCCGCGTTGCCCTCCGCTCGCAATTCGATAACGATCAGCACGTCAGGGTTGGTTCCGTTGGTCGTCAGGCCAAAAATCGCTCCATCCTGAAGCCCGCCGCCTTCATCGGCATAACGATAAACCTCCCGGGGCAGTAATCGCATCTCCTGTTTCAAGTCTTCCTTGCCGTCGACGTGAATCGTCGCCGCGAAGCGAGCGATCTGTTCCTTCATCTGTCGCAACCGTCCCGCGGGTTTATCGTCGGGCATTGGCGCTGGCAGCAAGTTCTTGAGTTCGAGGCCAGGCTTTTTCGAGACGAATCGGTGGCCGTTTCCAAAATTGACGTCGATGGGATGATCATCCAGCGACGTCAGGCAGAACTGCCAAAACGGCTTCTTGTCACGGGTCAAGGCGGCTTCCACTTTCTGCAGGGCAACCGGTCGACCTGTGGCGCCCCAGCACCAGAGGGTCGCATCGACAAAGCCGCGCGGCGGATCGCTATATCGGAATACTGGTTCTGAACGAAGCTCCTCCGGCATTTGTCGTTTACCGTCGACGACCTTAGCGACTGAAACGGGTTGCAATTGCCGCCGCATGGCGAGCAGCATCGATTCTCGTCGTTGCTTGTCGGACTTGGATTCCGGGGCAGGCTCTTCGGCAGCTTCATCGGCCGCGGATGCCGACAGAAGCCGATACCCTCCAAAGGAACCAACTGCAATCCAGACGATGCCGGCCAGGCATCTCAGAAGGGCCGTTGGGCACTCGCGCCTCAATCCTGCCAGGGTGACAAAGCGTCGCGGTGGGATTCGCGAGACGGATCTTTCGCTGACGATAGCCGGGTCGCGATTCTCCGTCATGGACGACGTCGATAGCCGCATAATGCAACTCACTGGCAATGAGGTTCGGATTGCGATCATTCGAGAAGAACGTGTCGTCAAGTCTATCGCAGCCTGGGGCGAGCGCAAATGCCAAGACGGCGGGCGTGCCGGAACGGGTGCATCCGTCATTTGGGGGTGGTTCGACAAAGTGCCCCGGCCGTTCGACGATCTGGTGGATTGAGATTTGAAGTTTCGAGCCGTGCCATGTCCCGCGCTGTCCACAGATCGAAATTCATTTCTGCATACCCTTCGTAGTGAATAACGCGGGTCGTGCGCGCCGGCTCAAGGCGACAACGAATTCACGCCGCATCCGCCCACAGCACAGCAACTTACGTCGATCGTATCGTTCCAGCCCCAGGTTATCGGCGCGATCCGAGCCAGGGCAACTTCCCGCAGAGAAATCCAACACAAGTGATTTCTGCAAGTCGCCTTGCGTTGCATCAGCATCGTCAAGATCTCATTTCACAAACAGGCCAGTTTGGGCGTCGTCAGGCAGGTTTTGAGACGCGTCAAGCAGGTTTTGAGACGGGTCGAGCACGTTTCGAGACGCGCTCGATCGCATTTGCCTCTCATTTGGCAGCGGCGAGAGAACAACTCGGTCCGCTGAACGATTTGGCCCCCGCTCCCGCCACCCGTTCGTCTGCCCACGATTCCTGCAGCCCGATCAACTGTCATTATATACGCTGTGCGGCGGAAAATAAGGCATTCCAAAACGGATCGAACACAGGGTGGCCCCCCAAAACGCCGACGCTGGCAACGTCGCCCACGTGGCCGATGCTGCCAGCATCGGCGTAACTTCAAAAGCATACCCCCAATTAACGGATGTACCCGTTCACGCTCTGACCTTGTCACACCCGATTGATCCAGTTTCGCCAACGTGACAGAATTATGGGCTCGGCGATGTTGTTCCGTATCCTTGAACTGGAGAATTCCTGAATGAAACTGGGACTGATCAACTCGGCGTGGGCGCAGGCGGGGCGCGAGACAGCGTGGGGCATTCAGAAGACCAAGGAACTGGGCTTCGATACGATCGACATCTTTGCTGATCCGCTCGACATCGACGTTCGCGAACGCCGGCGGATCAAGAATGAATGCGACCGAATCGGACTGCCCATTGTGTCGATTGCTTGCGTTGCCGTGGGGCTGGTCGATTTCAATCCCAGCGTGCAACGCTTCAGTGTGGAGCGGGTAAAGGCGTACCTGGACCTGGCCTACGAATACGAGGCCCGCAACGTGCTCTTGGTGCTAGGGGAATATATTTGGAATCAGGAAGTGATTCCGCCGGTCGAGCAATGGCAAACGGCGGTCAAGAACTGCAAGCTGCTGGCCGACTATGCGGGCACGCTGGGAGTGCAGATCGCATTGGAGCTCGAGCCCTTTCCACTCTCGCTGGTGAATAACGTCGAAACGATGGTGAAGTTCATCGACGACGTCGGGCATCCCGCGGTGCGGGCGAATATCGACGTCTCGCATTTGTGCCTGTCGAAAGTCAGGCCGGAAGAATTGCGACGTCTCCAGGACAAGGCGATTCACGTGCACATATCCGACTGCGACGGCAAGAAGCACGGCGATCTTCCGCCCGGTCGGGGTGTCGTCGATTTTTTACCCTATTTGCGGGAAATCAAAGCTCTGGGGATCGAAGGGAGTATTTCGATCGAGCTCGAATATTCGCCGGAGCCGAGCAAAATCGAAGCGTGGGTCGCCGAGGCGTATCGCGAGACCGACCGATTGATGCGCGAAGTGGGCTTGCGTGCATAAACGCCGGGGAACAGAACGGCGCACTGCACGATTTACAAATCGACCCCTGCCGGCTCGCTAAGAGGGGGAGTGCAGCGTGCCGAACCGAACCTCGCCGGCGATCATCGTTGTCAGGATTTCTAACCGACGGCCGGGCTCCGTTGGCCGATACACGAACAAATCGGCTGCGTGACCGGGACGCAGACACTGTTCGGGAAGGCCGAAAAATCGCGTCGGATTGCGGCAAGTCATGTCGATTGCCTGGCGGAGGGTCGCAGCGCCGCAACGCACGGCGAATGCCACGCAGTCGTCGGTGGCTGCGCCAGAGCCGGCGAGAATGTCTCGCTCCCTCCGATCGGCGACCACAATTCTTCCGTCGTCCAGCACCTCGACCCGGCCGAGATCGTTTTCGTATGTGCCGGGGGCGCTTCCGGCCCAGCCTGACGCATCGCAGGTGATGATCGTCTGGTGCACCGACTTCGCGCGGACGATCGAACGGATGACGCTCTCGGGAAGGTGCTGGCCGTCCGTAATAATGCTGGCCGCGAGCCGCGATTCACCCAGTTGTTCCCAGATATAATTCGGATGCCGGCGGATGATGGGATGAGCGCCATTTCCGAGGTGCGTGCTGAGGGTTGCCCCGGCATCGACGGCAGCCCGGATCTGCTCGCCGGTCGCCGCCGTGTGACCGATCGCAATTCGCACCCCTGTTTCCACCGCGCGGCGGATGAACTCGATCGCGTAGGACACTTCGGGCGCGATCGTCACCAGCCGGATGCGATTCCCCGATTGTTTCTGCAGGTCGCAGAATTCGTTCCAGTCGGCCGGACGGATGTGGGCTTTAGGATGCGCTCCCCGCGGCCCGTCCTCGCCGGACAGGTACGGGCCTTCCAGGTGGCAACCGGCGATGACGTGATCGAGCCAGGGGTGCTCTTCGCAAGCCTTGCGAATTGCGGCAAAGCCGGCGGAGAGCGCCGCGTGCGAATTGGTTATCAAGGTCGGGCAGAGTCGGGTGACGCCGTGGGCGAAATAGGGTTCGATCGCCGCGATGACCTTGGCTGGTGTCAGCCCTGGGTCGGTGAACCAAACGCCGCCGTATCCGTTAATCTGCAAATCGAACAGTCCCGGCGCAACACAGGGCCAGGCGGCAATCGGACCATCGGGCCAGGCCGGCTCGACCGCGGCGAACTGATCACCGGCAATCGTGATCCGCACGGCTTCGCCGGTATCGTAGCGGCGCGCGCAAAACGTGGCAGCAGACATGCGTTTCTCTCGAGGGAATTCTTGATGACCGCCAATCGAGTATGGAGGAATCGAGCGGATGACGCCAGCGATCGGGGTGACGGAACGGGAGCGCCAGGATCGACACTTCGACGTTCGCTTTCTCGCGGTCGCGAATCAGCAATGTTTTGCACGTCAAAAACATGCCCCCATTGAACGCTGCTGCGATCCCTCCGGGATCGAAAAGAACTCGGCGTGCGGCACACCGGGGGTGTCGTCCGCTTGAGGCGGACTCGACCCCCGGCTAGTGGCTACGCCCCCTCTCGGAGTCGATTGTATTGCATTCACGGTTGGGGCTGGCAATCGTTGTGGTCTTGCGATACCACATGGCTGTCAGGTTGGAAAACCTGACCTACGAAATTGGATGATCATGGCAAAACGAAAGTCGCAAGAATTGACTCGCTGCCCGTGGGCCGTGGGACCGGAATACATTGCGTACCACGACGGCGAGTGGGGTGTGCCGGTGCATGAAGACCGGCGGCTGTTCGAATTCCTGATCCTGGAAGGGGCGCAGGCGGGGCTGAGCTGGATCACGATCCTCAAGAAACGGCAGAATTACCGGGATGCGTTCGACCAGTTTGATGCCAGGATCATTGCCCGATATGGAAAGCCGAAACGGCAGAAGCTGATGGCCAATCCGGGGATTGTCCGTAACCGGCTCAAGATCGAAAGCTCCATCCAGAACGCGAGGAGCTTTCTGGCCGTGCAGGAGGAATGCGGTTCGTTCGACAACTACATTTGGCGTTTCGTGGATGGCCAACCGCGGCAGACGAATCGTAAATCGTTCAAAGTCGTCCCGGCCCGGACGGCCGAGTCGGATGCGATGAGCAAAGACCTGAAGCGGCGGGGCTTCAAGTTTGTCGGCACGACGATCTGCTATGCGTTCATGCAGGCGGTGGGAATGGTCAACGATCACCTGGTCGAATGCTTTCGCCATGCCGAGTTGCAGGCTGGGGGCAAGCCCAAGCGCGCCACATGAGCGTAGCGCAGCGCGGGGACGAGCGTCGTTTAATCCGGAGCCCACGGCCACGGCGCGAAGAGCGATGGTCCGACGGCGTTTCGGAATGGCGGGTGCACCACGCCCTCGTTTCAACCCGAGCCGGGCGCCGTCCTCAAAGCCGCTGGTCCGATGATGTGTCGCATTGGCGCTCGTTATGAGTCAGCCAGCGCAGATTTTTGCCGCCGTCCGCGGTTTACCAGGATGGAACCGGCTGCGGGCCAATAGGAGATGGGGAGATCGAGGGGAGGTGAATCCCACAGTTCCGCTGATCAGGGCGTATGTCTGGAGACGGGACGGCTCCCTCTTGCAGGAAATTGGCCAGATCGCGAAGATAGCCGGCCCTGCGGGAAAGGCCGTTCTCTCCATCGGAGTAAACGATTCGTGTCGCTGGTTCTCAAGGATGTCCGAAAAAGCTATCGAGAGCCGGACGGCCGCGCACTGCCGATTCTCAATATCCCCGAGTTCACCCTTCAATCAGGTGAGCAAACGGCCTTGTTGGGCCCGAGCGGCGGCGGCAAAACGACGCTGCTGAATGTGATCGCCGGGATTACGCTTCCCGATTCGGGCTCGGTAACAATCGACAATATCGACGTCGCTCGCCTGCACGAAGTGCGCAGGGACCGGTTCCGGGCGCAGAAGATCGGGTTTGTGTTCCAGACGTTCAATTTGCTGGCGGCGTTCACGGCGCTCGAAAACGTGCTGTTGGGGATGAGCTTTTCAGGCAAGACGGTCGATCGCAAACGGGCCCTGGAATTGCTCGATCAGGTCGGCCTGTCGCATCGCCTGCATCATCGCCCGCCCCGGATGTCGGTGGGAGAGCAGCAGCGAGTCGCCGTGGCGCGGGCCTTGGCCAATCGGCCGTCGCTGCTCCTGGCGGACGAACCGACGGCCAACGTTGACGTCAAGAACCAGCAGACGATTCTCGACCTGATCTGCAGCGCCTGCCGTGAAAATAACATTTCACTGTTGATGGTCACCCATTCGTTGGAAGTGGCCGGGCGGTTCTCGCGCGTCGATAAGCTGCAGGACTTCAACCGGCCGGGGGCGGCGCCATGAATCTGGTGACGATCGCCGCCAAAAGCATCCGCCAGCGCTGGCTGGCGTCGTCTCTGACGGCGCTCAGCATTTCGCTGGGTGTGGCGCTGATGGTGGCCGTGCTGGTGATCAACGGCGTCGTGTCGCGGATGTTCAGCCAGAACGCCACGGGCTTCGACATGATTCTGGGGGCCAAGGGGAGCCCCATGCAACTGGTCCTGAATACGATTTATTTTCTGGACCGGCCGATCGAGAACATTCCGTACAAATACTATCTGGAAATCAAGAAGAAAAAGTGGGTCGCGCACGCGATTCCGTTCGCCCTCGGCGATACGACTGAAGACGGCAAGTTCCGCATCGTGGGAACGATTCCCGAATACTTCGACGTCGAGTACGTCCCCGGCAAGAAGTTCGAGCTGCAAGGGGGCCAGTTCTTGAGCGGCACATTCGACGCGGTCATCGGCGCTCGGGTCGCACGGGCGTATGGCTGGAACGTGGGACACAAGTTCCCCATCGCGCACGGCGGTAACACCAGCGACATTCACGATGAGAAGTTCACGGTGGCCGGCGTGCTCGCGCCGACCGGCTTGCCGATCGACCGGGCCGTGTTCATCAACTATGACGGTTTCTACGAGATTGAAGGACACGGAAAGTCGAAGCAGGAGGCCGAGGTTGAAGAGAAGGCCCGGCGCGATGCCGAAATCCTCATCCCGGCGGTGCAACCCGAGGCAGGTGGCCCAGGAGCCGGCGGAAAGCCGGCGAAGAAGGAACCGATTTCCGATCAGCAGAAGCAGGTCACGGCAATTCTGATTCAGGTGGCCGGGAATGGGCCGGCCGAGCAGGCCGCGATCGCATTTCTGATGATGCCGCGCATCAACAAAGGGTCCGTCGCACAGGCGGTCAATCCGATCGAGCAGATCAAGAAACTGTTGGACGACGTCGTGGGGAACATCCGCACGATGCTGCTGGTGATGACGGTGCTGATCATTATCGTTTCAGGGGTCGGCATCTTCGTGAGCATCTACAATTCGATGTCCGATCGGAAGCGCGAGATCGCCATCATGCGGGCGCTGGGGGCCCGGCGGCGGACGGTGTTTTCAGTGATCGTCGCCGAGTCGATCCTATTGTGTGCCGGCGGCGGGATCGCAGGGCTACTGCTCGGGCACGGGCTCGTGTTCGTCGCCGGGCCGATCGTGGAAGCCCGTAGCGACATTTTGATCGATCCGTGGTTCTTCGAGCGCCATGAAATCCTGATTCTACCGGCCCTCCTGGTGCTGGCGATCATCGTCGGCCTCGTCCCAGGACTGACTGCCTATCGGGCGGATGTGGCGAAGGGACTGAGCGAGTGAATGGGATGCGTCTTGCGCGAGAAGCGGGTCCAGCGGCCGCATTCGGTCTTTCGTAGTAATGATCGGGCTGGAAGATACGGCCTGCTGTGGTAAAATAACTGGTGCCTGCCGTCAGGCGGCGGTATGGGATCGTCATCCAGGGTGCCCGATATGTCGCAAGTGGTTTCAGAGACAGTAGAAGCGTTGCAATCGCGAGACGTTCCCGCTGATCCGAATGATGAATTCGCGTATCGGCCGGTGCCGGCGATGGCGCCGATCTCGTTGTTCCTGGCATTCTGCTCACTCGCCGGCTTTCTGGGTGTTCCCCTGCTGTCGATCGGCGTCGTCGGTTTGGCGACGGGTTTGATCGCATTGTGGCAAATTCGGCGATCGGCGGGGGAATTCGGGGGCAAGCTGGTGGCCTGGCTGGGAACGACCTTGTCGGTGCTGCTCGTGATCGGTGCAAGCAGCTATCACGCCTATGCTTACATCACCGAATTGCCGGAAGGCTACGAGCGGGTGAGTTTCAATGAAATGTCGAAGCATGTTCCCGTTTTTGCCGACGGCAAACTAAGCGTTGCTCCCGAGGTTGCGGCCTTGGACGGCAAGCCGATATATATTAAGGGATACATGTTTCCCACCAAGAAGACGCGCGACCTGACCGAGTTCGTGCTCGTCAAGGATACGGGACAGTGTTGCTTCGGCGGCCAGCCGAAACCGACCGACATGATCGTCGTGAAATTCGAAGACGGCATGACGGTGAACCATCGCGAACAGCAGCTCGTGGGTGTGGGAGGAGTGTTCCATGCCAACACGTTCGCAGAGTCGGCGGGACTCAGTGCCATTTACATGATTGAAGGGACGCATTTCAAATGAGTCTTGTCCCCCGTGACTGGAGACGGAGCCTGGTCGCAATGGGGTTGACGTGCGCCATGTGCCTCGCCGGCGCCGGGTGCGGCGACACGCTGGTCAATTCGGGTGCAGCCCATCCCGGCAAGTCCCGCGATCGGACGGCGCCTCCGGCAGGTTTGCCGTCGACAGATTCGTCGGAATCGTCTTCGCCCGCAGTGATTGAAAATCCCGCCTCCACGACCAGCAAGCAACCCGCTGGCGACGCTGCCGGCGCCGGTGTCGCGGACCCGAATGCACCTGCCATTGTGGATCCGGCGGCGGAAGATCCAGCCCGGCCCCGTAAATTCGTTGCTGAAGGCCCCAACGAGGCCTTACGAATCGGTTTCGACGACCTCGATCTGATGAAGCTCATCAATATGGATCCGGTCACTTCCGACTGCGTCGAGAAAATGCCGGAGTGGCTGCGGGATTTGAACGGCAAGCAGGTGCGCATCCGGGGCTACATGAAGCCCAGTGGTCTTGCCGAAGGGATTCCGGAATTCGTCTTCGTGCGGAGCACCGATCTGTGCTGTTTCGGCCCCAAGGGAAAAGTGTATCACCTGATCGCCGTCAGGCTGAAACCGGGCACGACGACCGACTACATCGAGCTCAAGCCGTTCGACGTGGCGGGCAAATTCCGGATCGAGAAAATCGAGCTGGATGACGGGCTGATTTTCCTGTTGTACCACATTGACGACGCCACGATTATTCGCAAGTAATTCTGCGAGTCCTTTGTATCACCTGGACGATGACGCCGTCGTCGTTCAGAGATAGAATACGGGTGGTCACGTTTTGCAGTGAGTCGGTGGAGGATGATCCTATGAAACGAATCCAGACAATCTCCTTGTGTTGTTTCAGTTTGGCGCTCGTGCTGCCGGCTCTTTGCACTTCGACGCCGGTAACCGCCTGCCCCTATTGTGAACCGAGTCTGACGCTCACGGAACAGTTCTCGAAGGCCGACGCGGCGATCCTTGTGCATTGGGTGTCGGCCGAGATGCCTTCCAAGGAAAAGCTCGGCAGCACGACCTACGAAATCGTGCAGGTGGCCCGCGCCCCGGCCAAAACGGTCGAGAAGGGGAAAAAGATCACGCTGGAACGGTATCGGCAGGGGAAGCCGGGGGATCTGTCGATGGTTTTCGGCAGCCGGTTCCGCAGCGACACGCTCGACTGGGGCTCGCCCCTGGATATTTCTGCGGCGGGATTCAAATTTCTCGTTGAGGCGCCCACCTTCGACTCGCCCCAAAGTGAGCGGCTCGCGTATTAC
>DASYAR010000008.1:0-34699 GCA_036501235.1 Planctomycetaceae bacterium | reverse complement strand
TGGGCATATCGCTGCTGCAAGCCGTAATCGCGCGGATTTTCCGAGGCCAGTTGTTTCTGTTCGCGCAGCGCGTCGTCGGGCCGGCCGATATTCTGCAAGAGCCCAATGCGTCGCTCCTGCCAGCCCTTGAGCGCATGCCTGTGCGCCGGTTGCCGTTCATAAACGGCTTTCAGGCTGGCGAGCAGCGCCAGGTTCTCATTCGCTTCCAGAACGCTCCCCGCCTGACCCAGAACGTATTCCGCGAGAAACTGTTCGTCACCGGCGACCCCTTGCGGACCAGCGGCCGGCGCCTTCTCGATCGACCATTCGCCCGCCGCAATGTTCCGCGCTTCCTCCAGCAGCCGGACTTTTAATTCTTCGTGCCGGCGGCCGACGGCCCACAGGGCATACCGTATCCACCGCACGCCCGATTTTCCTGCCGACAATTGTTCGCATTTGGCCAACTGGCCGAAAACTTTCTCCCATTGCTGGCTCTGGATGAAATGCAGCAGCAGCACGAATTGATCTTCGAACGTCAGTTCGCCCAGGCGAGCTTGCGCCTGTTTGGCCGACTTCACCGCCGGCAGGGGGACGTGCAGAAGCTGCACGCGCTCGCGAATCGCCAGCTCGGATTTGATCCGTTCTCCGAGCGCGTCGGCCGCGATGGCCGCAATCGTTTGCGTGACGAGCCACAGGCGCCGGCCTGCACTATCGGTGACTTCGAGCCGCCGCGCCCACCACGAGCCGGCGACTTCGACAAAGTCGTCAAATCTCGACACCAAAGTTGGCTTGTCATTTTGTCGCTGCTCGATCGAAATAATCACGTGCCGCGTCGTGTCGATCAGCACTCGGATCTCGTACTGCGGGGATCGCGGCAAATTCAAGATCAGCCACGTCCGATTTCCGTCCTGTCTTTCGATCGTCGGGACATACTCGCGATACGCTTCGTGCAGGGGCGCCAGCGAATGGTCGTTGAGGCCGAGATAGGCGTAATCGCTGCGATCGAGCGCCACGGGCGACAGATCCACAGCCTGCGACTTGCGGACCTGCCCCAGCCCGAACGCCAAACCCATGACTCCGCGCTCGGCGCCGTCGGCCCAGTTCACGATCGTCTGGGCGTTGTCGCCAGCCGTGCGCGTCAACCAGCGGTCTTTCAGGAACAGGTCGACACGCCTATGACGGCTGGTCAGTTCGTTCCAGCGCGGCTCGAAACTCTGCGCCTCGCGGACGATTTCCAGACCGGCCGTCATTTTCGCCAGCGCATCGGTCCGCAGCAGACTATTCGACAGGGCCCCGACCGCATCGGGCCACGTGGGGGCGCGCGGTTTACCAGGCTTCGACGTTTCGGCTGGCGGCAGTGCGGGAAAGAGCGTGTCCACCCAACTCAAATAGTCCGGACTGATCCACGATCGGCTCCGGCGCCCGAAGTGCTCAGCACGCAGCAGCCGCCCGCCAACAGGCATTCCCGGCTTGCCGGCCGCGCCGACCGTTCCTCTGCCGGGCACTCGGTCGAAGACGTCTTCGAGGTCGATCAGCCCATCCGCGTCGAGCATCTGAAACGATGCCTTCGATTCGCGTTTGTCCCTGGGCCGAGCGCCCGATTTGCGGTCGGCGAATTCCGTACGATTGTCGATTTCCTCCGCGCCGAACTCATCGAACGCTCCGCCCAACTTGGCCTTTTGATCCATTTCGCCTGCAAGCGGAATCCCTGCTTCGGCATCTCTGGCTTCGAGCATTACATCGCTTACATCATCCGGACCGCTTGGTTCCTTGGCCCGAGGGTAGAGCTTCGGACTCATATCCGCTTCCCACTCGAAGCGATCGCCCAAGAACCACGACTCGATCCGGCCATTCTGTTGTGGGGCGTCTTCGAAGTGCAAATTTCCGCCGCCGACACCACCGGCCAGTCCGCTCATTGCTCCGAACGACGTTGAGCCGACTGGGCCGCTCCAGGCACCAGCCATTCGCGGCGAATGCTGAGTGAACAGCCGCGCATCGCGCCCCAATAGCGCCAGCCGTGCCAGGGCCATGCGTCGCAGCCCCAGCCGCCAATTGCCCGCGCGCCGCATCTGCTGCTGCACCAACTCGAAGTTCGCATTGTCGCGTCCTTCCTGAAAATATTTTTCTCCATCCCGCATGCGGAATCGTCGCTGAACTTTGAACCGCTCGCGATCGGCGTCGCTTTCGAGGACCAGAAACGACGTGTACGGGGTCATGATCTGAAACTCTTCCGACAAGGCGATCACCTCGTCCCGGATCGCTGCCGACGCCCCTTGCGCCAGCAGGCTGTCGAGATGCATTTTCGCCCACAGGCGGGGGATGAACGAATTCCCCTGCTCGGCTCCGTCGAACGACACGGGCGCCGAGAACTTCACCGGCTTGCCGTCTTGCGTCGCCGTGATCAGCACCTCGCCTTTCTGCCCGGTCGCCGCCGTTTTATCTCCGGTTTTGGCCGGTTGATACAAACCCAGCAGAATCTGTTGCGAGCCGGCCGGCAGATTCGTCAGTTGTTCGGGATACACGCGCGCCGCCTGGAATCCACGAAATTCCACCTTGAGGTCGCGGAGCGCCGGCTGCGCGATTTCACGCAGCAGCGCGGCTGCCGCAACGGTTGGTCCCTCTTCGCCCGACACCCGCCGCAGCGATCCCCCACCCAGACCGGCGATCGCTTTGAGGACCGCCGGCTCGAAACTGCTGCCGACCGCGACGGCATGACAAGTCCCCTGTCCCGAGTAAGCCTGTTTCACGCGTTGGGCAAAGCCCTCGGGGCGCGCATCTCCCGTCGTCACGATGCCGTCGCCGATGTAAATGATTTGCGTTTTCGCCGTGGCGTGACGGAAGGCGGCGGCGAATGCCTGATCAAGATCGGTCCAGCCCAGCGACTGCCGCTTCTCGAGAAATGACCGGATCGCCGCCACGCTCTTCGGCTCGGCGGCTGTCGGCTTCTCGAAGACCCAGTCGCAATCGACGTCGCAGCCGGCCAGATTGACCGTGTCGTGCGGGCCCAGCGCGGCCAATAGCGCCGCCACGACTTCGCCCTGCCGGCGCCGCTGGCCGGCGTCCATCGACGCCGAGGTGTCGGCCAGAATCAGAAGTTCGAGCGGTTCTCCGTCGGGCAATACGTCGCGCCGCCAGTCTCCCGCTGCGGGAGGGGTGAACTGCAGCATGAAGTATCCGTCGTCGCCACGCCGGTGCGGAATCAGCACGAGGTCCGCCTGCCGGCGATCGGTTTCAATCACCACTTCGAAATCGCGCGTCGGCGTGTATTCCTGGGCCGAGAATTCGACATGCGCCGAATGGGCCGTCTGATCCGCACGCACGGTGTGCGTGGGAGACGAAATGTTCTTGAGGGGCGTTGCCGAATTGACTTTCACGTCGATCGACAACTCGCGCAGCGGATGCAGCTTGAGCAGTTCGCTCTGCAACGCATAGCTGTAGCGATAACTGTTGCCGCGAGCCGGCAGGACTTGCGTGTAGCTGATCTTGATCCGCTTCTCGGCATGTTGGGGGATCGGAAAGACGCGCGCTTTGAACAAGTTGCCACCTGTCCATTCCAGAAGGCCCGGGTCGCGCCTCTCGCGCAGGATCGTTTCGTAGATTTCGCGGGCTCGCTGCTTTTCGACAATGTCGGCCTCGACCAGCTCGTTCCCGATCCACATCCCGAAACCCGAGATCGACGCATCGTCGGGGAGCGGAAAGTAAAAAACTCCTTCGAGCACGGCAAGAGTGTGGTTGACGAACGATTCTTCGATCACCGTGCGGGCGATTTGATCGCGAATGTCGACCGTCACCGTGTGGTAGCCCACCGTCAGGGGGACCGCTCGCCCGTCGACTTGGGCGATCAGCGAACCAATCGATTCGCCTTGGGCCGTTCCTTTGAATCCCTTGAGCCACGGCGGTTCATGATCGAGCATCGCCAGTTTGTCGTTCTTGACGCGGAAGACGTGCGTTTTCCTTGTCTCTCCGGGCTGCATCGCGAACTTTTCATTGTCCGGACCGACCAGGTTGAGCGTGTCCCCCTCGCCGACAGTGGCCTCCAGTTCCCCCGTGTGGACGCGAACCTGCGTCGGGCTGACGACTTCCACCAGCGACCCCGGCCCCAGGATCAGTTGCGACTGCTTCACGAGTTTGACGACCGCCGCATTCGCCCCGCGATTGTCGGTGCGCACCCAGTCCCCCGGACGCAGCAGCGTTTTTCCGCACACCGTCGTCCACCGCTCGTGCATCACCGGCTTGAGCGACACTAAACCCTGCACTTCGGCGATCATGCCGATCCGGCCATCCTCGGTGAGCGTGTCGCGGACGACGAATTTGTCGGGCGCCACGGCGGCATTGACGGCGACGACTGTCAGCCCGGCGACCAGTTGCATTCGGCCGTTTCGTCTTGTTTGAATTTCCAGCGACGTGACCGTTTTTGTTGCCGCATCGACCAGCGCGTGCAGCATGAGGGGCGGCTCGTTCCCGGCGAGTTGCACGCCGTAGCGGAACATTTGCCGCCCGTCGCGCACGATCGTCTCGATGGGAAACTCCGTGGCGATCGAGTCCCAGGCGGTGGCGCTGCTGTCGAGCAGCGCCAGCAGATCGAGCTGCGGCCCATCGGCCGTGTCGGTGAACATCGTTGCCGGTTCGTGCGTCGCCCGGTTGTCTTTCTCGTCGATCTGCCACATCGTATCGCCGTGGGCGATTTTGTAAGTGCCGTCGGAGTCGTTCCACCGCAACAGCCCCGGCCTGCTGTACAACACCTCGGCAGCGCGGGAACCGTCGCGGTGGACGGTCAATTGCAAAGTCTGCGCGGCAGACAGCCGGTCGAGAGCGCTCCCCAGCGCCACTTGCGGCTGGTGCGGCATGAAGTACGTCCACAGCCCGGCGGCGATCATGAGGAATGCCGCGATGCACGCCGAAACAGCCTTGACAAAGAGCGACAGCATGGGACGGTTCCTCTGCGCAGGAGTGATCGTGTCGGGCGAACCGGCCGGGCCACGGACGGCTTCCAGAAACGCCTCGGTCGAGCGTTCTTTCAGGCGGGCCAGAAAATCGGGATCGGGTGCGGGCATGTTCTGGTTGGTCACATCGATCAACGATGAGACAAAAGCTTCGTCGGCGACGTCTTCCGGGAACTCTTCCGGGAAATATTCGGGAAGGCCGCCGGACTGATCTTCGGGCCGGTCTTCAGGTCTCGGGACCCGGTCATCGCCAGGGGCCGGATCATCTTCAGGTTTCATGGGACACTCCCAATATGTCGTCGGCAGCACCGGCGCAGAGCCGCGTGAACTTCTCGCGAAATGCCAGCCGGGCGCGGGCCAGTCGCGAACGGATCGCCGTCGACGAGCAATTCTCGGCATCGGCGATCTGTTCGACGGAAACATCCTCCAGGTAGCGGGCCGCCAGGATCGTTCCATGGTCTTCCGACAGCTCGGTCAGCGTGGCCCGCACGAGCGTGGCCAATTCCGCCGTGACGAGCATCTCGGCCGGCAACGGCTGACGGTTGCCGAGCCGGATCGTCAATTCGCCATTCACGCTCGTCGTCTGCATTCGCCGGCTGGCCTCCAGAACGCGCGTCCGCTGATCGTGCCGGCGATAGTGCAGCGCGACATGCCGGCGGGCAATCCCGCATAGCCAGAGCCACACGCTCCCGCGCTGGGGATCGTACGTTCTCGCCGAGCGGGCGGCGGCGAGAAACGTCTCCTGCACAACGTCGGCCACATCGGTCGAGCCGGGCCCCATGAGGCGCGCGACGACGCGCCACACCGGCTGGGCGTACAAGTCGTACACTCCCCGCCAGGCGTCAGGATCTCCCTCTGCCAGGCCGCGCGTCAGCGCCTGTTCGTGCCGTGAATCCATCGTTGATTGTCAGGCCGAAGATTGTTCGTCATCTGCCGTAGATTTGCGCCCCACCCGCCCCGTGTGTCGAAGAATCCGGCAATTCAAGACAGGATTTGGCAAGTTTCGCCCCACCAGAGGGTGGATTTCAATCCACCGGTCCCTGACGGCACCAGTTTCCCCTTTCAACGCTGTAATCGTTGAGCAGCACAGACCAGGGTTGCCGACCCTTTGTCGGCAACCCTGAGTCATGTACTTGATCTCACCTCGTCTCGACCAATACCATATCGGCGACTGTGTTCGATGACCTGCCGAACGAGAGGCCACAACCGATGACTTATCTCGCCCCTCGGAATGGCCTGACGCGCCGGGACCTGTTGCTCAGAGCCAGCCTGGGCTGCCTGGGACTGAACCTGGCCGAGCCGTTTCGGGCGGTAGCGGCAGATGCAGGCCCAGAGGGAGCGCGGGCCGCCGCCCCGATCAAGTCTTGCATCCTGCTCTATCAAAGCGGCGGACCGAGCCAACTCGACACCTGGGACATGAAGCCCGCTGCGCCACGCGAAGTGAGGGGCGAATTCAACGACATTGAAACAAGTGTGCCCGGATTGCGGATCTGCGAGCATCTGCCGCGGTTGGCCGGTTTGGCGCAGCGGTTGGCCATCGTGCGCAGCATGCACCACCGCATGCGTGACCACAATGCGGCGGCGACCGAAACGCTGTGCGGTCATACGCCGCTCGAGGGGGACATCATTTTTTCCGACGGCCCGAACAGCTTTCCCTGCTTCGGGTCGGTTCTAAGCCGCCTCCTGCCGCCAGGTCTCGTGCCGCCGCATGTCGCACTCCCCCAGGTCGTGAGCCGCGGGGGCAAACTGCCGGGGCAAGGGCCCGGATTCCTGGGGGCCGCCTGCAGTCCCTTCCAGCTCTCGCAAGACCCCAACGCCGCGGACTTCGGCGTTCCGGAATTAACCTTGCCGGGGGGCATGACGCTCGCCAGCCTGGAAGGTCGCCGTCAGGTGTTGCGCCTGATCGACCAGCACGGACCGGCCGTCGAGCCCCCGGCCGCTCACAAAACGATGCTGGCGTTTCGCGAACGGGCCTTCGACCTGCTTCGCTCCGACACCGTGCGCCGGAGCTTTAACATCGCCCAGGAAGACCAGCGCACCCGTGACCGATACGGCCGGCACACCTACGGGCAAAGCCTGCTGTTGGCCCGCAGGCTCGTGGAAGCCGGCGTACGGTTCGTAACCGTCAACCCCATCGGCGACCCGGAGCTCGGCGGAGGGGATGACTGGGACACTCATTTCCAGAACTTCAGCATCCTCAAAGACGACCTGTTGCCGAAAACCGACCAGGGATTTTCCGCGCTCCTCGAAGATCTGGAAACCCGGGGCTTGCTGGATTCGACGCTGGTGATCTGGATCGGCGAATTCGGACGAACCCCGCGGATCACGAGCGCCCCCGGGGGCGGCCGCGATCATTGGCCCGATTGCTTCAGCATGGTCCTCGCCGGCGGCGGCGTGAAAGGCGGCTTCGTGCATGGAAGCAGCGACAAACTGGCCGCCTTTCCCGACTCAGACCCCGTCTCGACCGGCGACCTGGCCGCGACTCTCTTCTGGCGTTTCGGCCTCGATCCCGCCAGCCTCATTCACGACCGCCTCGGCCGACCCATCCGCGTAGGCGAAGGAGAGCCGATTCTCAAGCTATTTCTGTGAGGAAGGACGAGCCGCGTTCCGGTTCCAGAAGGCTGCGGCACGGCGATCCCCTGATCGCGATGGAATAAGGATCCAGCATCGCCTGAATCAGATTTTCGGTGCATTGCCGGCGCTTTGGAGTATGTTGACCGATCGGCCCGACGGCCAGCTCAGCCAAATCGCCTCAGTCGGCTTTAGCCGACTCCCCAGTTTGCCACCAGCTTCAGCTGGTGGAGACCAGCCACAGACGAGCCAGCAGCCGGCTTCAGCCGGTCTTGCGGTGGGGGCTTTAGCGACCATCGCGCTCTCAATCATCCACATTGGCGAGCTCCAGGCGATCGACGCCTGTCGATCGGGCATGATGCTCTTTCTGGTGAGCAATGTACTCCAGCACCCACGGCAGATTTCGCTTTCCGAAACTGACCACTCCGTACCCCCGCTGCCAACCCAGCGTCGAAGCCCCCCAGCGCCTGGTTCGTGTCGAAAGAACTTCCTCCCTTGAGGTTTTTCACCATGTCGCTGATCGTCACCTGCGGTTCGATCGAGATTGCCAGATGCACATGAGTCTCAGTCCCTCCGATGCCGTGCAGATAGACTCCCTGCGCCTTCCGGCAGCGATCTGTGAGCACGGTATGCACAACTTGCTCAACGGCGGGCACAAGAATTGGAGCATCGTCTTTCGTATGCCAGTTGAAATGCAGGAAGATTTCATGATAGACGTGGGAAGAAATTGTGATTCTCCTCGCGTGAAACCGTTTGGAAGGACCTTGGAGCAACTGAGAGTCAGCATATCCCGGTCGAAGGATTTTTGCGAATGGCTGAAGCCGGGCCCTCTCAAGCCGGCTGAAGCCGGCTTGAAAAGTGTTGAGAGGACTCGTGTCCACCAGCTAAAAGCTGGTGGCAAACAGAGAGTCGGCTGAAGCCGACCGACGATCCGCCGGAGTTCTGGGGGAATCTCACACGCTGGTCTTGCTGCCCCTCCCACCGGTCCCCCTTCGCGCGCAGCTCCGGGCACGCATCCGATGATTGCTTGCCGGCAGTTGTCGCAACGGTCCGCAACCTAAAATCCGAAGTAGAAGTTATCAGAGCCTCCCATCCGCCCGGCTCGCCAATCCCTTGGCCACGAATGGATCAGATTCCAGCATCGCGTGAATAGGAATTTCGGCACATCGTCTGCGCGAGGGTGTTGACCGATCGGCTCGAAGGCCAGCTCAGCCAAATCGCCTCAGACGGCTTCAGCCGACTCACCAGTTTGCCACCAGCTTCAGCTGGTGGAACCAGCCCCGAAAAGCCTGCCACCCCAGCCGGCTTGAGCCGGCTTTCCTGGGCTTCAGCCATCGTTTATGACAAACCATCGGCCGGTCGAGCGGCGGGTGAACGCTGCTCAGAAATCGCAAATTGCGCCGAAATAATGGATGCCACTTTGCCTTTGCCAAGTCGTGCCAGCAGAGGCCGGAACAATTCCGCAGACTTGTGCTGCGAAATTCGTATGGACCTTTCTTGATTTTTCCATGGTCTGGCAATAGTATGCCAAATGGCAATAGTGTGCCATACGAATAGCATCGGACATTGCGAGTTGAACGTGCCCAAAAAACATCTGCAAACTGGCTTAGGCGCCCGCGAGCGACAGATCATGGATGCCATCTATCAGCTCGGAGAGGTTTCCGTCGCCGAGGTTCTGGCCACGCTCGCCGATCCGCCGACGTATTCCGCCGTCCGCACGATGATCCGTCACCTGGAAAAAAAGGGCTTTCTACAACATCGGCGGGTCGGGACGAAGTACGTGTATCGAGCAACGCGTTCCCGCGCATCGGCCAGTCGCTCGGCGCTCAAGCACCTTATGCAAACATTCTTCGCCGGCTCGGCGACCGACGCCGTTGCGGCGATTCTGGACTGTTCCGCGGCGAAGCTGACTGATGGCGACTTGCAGCGGCTCGGCGAACTTATTGACCAGGCCCGGAAGGAGGGAAAGTGACCGACCCCGCCGACCTCGTGCCGGTGGCAAGAATCTGGAAACACACGAAAAGGATGACGCACGAAACCAATGTGAGGACGAGTTTCACTTTTAGTGTTTTTTCGCGCATTCCACCGTTCTCACACGTCGCTTCTCGCGAAACTGACAACTTGCCCATCATCAACGGGATTTGAAGGAGATGAGTATGGCACGCTCGTTTTTCGAGGCATTCGTTTCCGACACTACGGCGCTGGCCTTCGCAGACGCGGCCGTCAAAGCCACGATCATGTTGAGCTTAGCGTTATTGATCGCCATTGGCCTGCGCCGTTCTTCGGCCGCCATTCGGCATCGGCTGTGGTCTCTGTCGCTCTGCGGTGTTGCTGCACTGCCCATTATGTCGTGGATGATTCCCGGTTGGCGACTTCCGGTATTGCCGGCACTGAGAGAAGTGCCTGTCGCAAGCACGTCGGCGAATGAGGTTTCCTCGGCAGGCGCCAAGGTCGACAAGTTGGCGACCCGTGATGATTCACGGCCACCTGACCTCGATCATTTCGGTCTTGGAATCGAACCATCGGCAGGAGAAGATCAAACCGAGAACCACCATGTTGCCCTGGCGACGACACATAGGCCCGTCGGCGAAACGCATGTGTATGCCGTCGTCGCCTCACCCATCCACGTCGAGCGAACGATCTCTCAATGGCTGCTCCTGGTCTGGGCGATTGGGTGTATTGGGGTTGCCTTGCCGACGCTGATCGGCCTTATCGCAAATGAATGGAGACGGCGGCGCTCGCCCTTACTCACCGACGCCGGCTTGCTGCAATTGCTCGACAGTCTTTGTCGAGTGCTTGCGCTGCGGCGCACCGTCGAGCTACGCACGACCGGGGATTCGCTGGCCCCCCAGACATGGGGCATCTTCCGGCCGGTGATTCTCCTGCCGGAAGAGGCCGTCTCTTGGCCGGAAGCGGCGCGCCGACTCGTGCTGCTTCACGAACTGGCGCACATTGAGCGATTCGACATGGCCTTTCAACTGGCCGGTCGGATGGCCGCGGCTCTGTACTGGTTCCATCCGCTGGCCTGGTTTGGGCTCCATCGTTTGCGTGTCGAGAGCGAGCACTCCTGCGATGATTACGTCGTGCAGCTCGGTGCGCGCCCCACCGACTATGCCGGGCAATTGCTGGACCTGGCCCGGTCGTTGCGAATGCCGCGGCTTTCGACGGCGCTGTCGATGGCCCGCGCCAGCACCCTGGAACAGCGCGTAAGAGCGCTGTTTGATGAGAGAATTAGCCATGTCCCGCTGGGACGCCGCTCGGCGAAAGTCCTCTTCACGGGCACGGCCGTCGTCATGCTTGGTCTTGCGGCGGTTCATCCGGGATCGTCCGTTGCCGAACCGCCAACCAGAATCGCTCCACGCGCAGCGACGGCCACAACCTCAACGCCCTCCCCGATCAAACCAAAGCAACCGATTGCTGCGGCTGATGCGAAGGCGCTCGACAAAACCGACAAAGCGAATCCGGAGCCTGCCGGCCACGAAAGCGACACGCAGCCCGTCACAGTGACGGGTCGAGCACTCGATAGGGACGGCAAACCGATTGCCGGAGCGCAAATCTACCTGGCGTCGGTCGATCAAATTGGAAAGCGCGTCGCCGATATGAAAACTGATGTGCAGGGGCGATTCGCGTTTCACGGTGTCCAACTGCCGATCCAGAATTCTGAAGCGGGAGCGCCGCATAGCGTATATCAGGTGTTTGGACGGGCGGCGGGGTTCGGATTCGCGTGGCACAATGAGAGATGGCTGATGATGCAGCGTCCAACGGAGAACCTGAAGAATGCCGCCGGCAATCTGGTTCCTGCCACGTCGATTCCCCACGCGACAAATGGCAACCTTGAACTCGATGTGACGTTCCCGCGTGCTGCGACCCTCTCGGGGAGAGTCGTCAATGACCGTGGGAGGCCTCTGCCGCTTGCTCGAGTGGTCATTCGCTACTGCCAACAATTAACTGCACTACAGGACCGAGCGTTCCTCGGACTCCACGCGTTGAAATGGGACGCCTTGGCACCTCCCGAAATGACTGTGCGGAATACCGACAAAAATGGCCGATTCGAATTCACCGAGCTCCCGGAAGAGTGCCAGTTCGAAATCGACGTCCACGCGAAGGGCTTTTACGTGCGACGCTTTTGGGCAGCGACGACGGTCGTGCCACAACAGGATCACGAGGGACATCCAGTGCAGACTGGTGACTTGACGCTCGCCTTCCCGAAGCCGGCGATCCTTTCGGGGAAACTCGTGGACGATCTCGGAGAGCCGATTCCAGATGCGCGGGTGTCCATTCGCTCAGTCGAACCATTGATCGGGGAAGGATGGACATTTCCGGGACTGCAAGCATCGACCGTGAATGAGTCGACCCCTCCCGAGTTGCAGGTGCGGACGACACTCCATTCTCCCGGCACATCTCGCCAGGTTGATTCGCTACCGCCGGAAATGCAGGCACGGACAACCAACGACAAAGGCCGATTCGAATTCATCGAGCTCCCGCCGGACTACCGTTTCGAGATTGATGCCATGCCACCGGGCTTTCTGCGGAAGTGGATTTGCGCGGCGACCACGGCGAATGCCCAACCGCCGCACAACGGAATTCCCGTGCTTACCGGTGAATTGACGCTGACGTTCCCGACTCCTGTCGATGTCCCAATTCAGGTGATCTTCGGCGACACCGGTCAACCGGCGTCGAACGCTCGCGTCTGTTCCTGGGAGGGCGTTGGCAATAGAGCTTGGGCATCTGCGAGGCAAACGGCAGACAACGAAGGGCGCGTCACATTGCGGCTAGCGCCGGGAATGCGCGGCCTCCAGGCATCTCCGGCCCCTGGATCTCGCTATCTCCAATACGGTCGTGGATGGTTGATCGATGACGGTGGAAACGGCAGCCCGATAGCGTTCGAGCCCGATGGCAGAGACCAAAAACCGGATGCGCGAATCGCGTTTGCACCGATCGTTATTGCGCTTCGACACGCAAGCATTATCGACGCGACTGTCGTGGATTCGGAGTCGGGTGTGGCAATCCCTGATGTCGGCCTGTGGACGGTAGATGACCGTCCCGATGGTACACGTCTTCAAATGGGACTTGCGCCTGTCGGCGCGTGGGATCCGGATCGGCAACGGTATTACGGCCCGATGAGCACCGACAAGAATGGGAAGCTGCGCGTGCTCATTGATCCCGGCAAACAGCGAATCACTGCTCTATCAAACAACATCCTTGTCGACTACAAGCCGGCCGATCCCGATGTACATGAAGTCGAATGCACTGCAGGAGAGACCATCGAGGTGAAGTTCACAATGAAGAAGCGTGGCTGACAGTGTGTTCCCCGGGATGGAGAGACTTTAGATTGTTAATCTGTGAGCACGCGGTGGCGGAGTTCCAGACATCCAGCACAATCAACTGTTGGTGAAGTGGCGTTTTCTCGCGACGGAACCGACGCGGAGGAATCGTTCGAGCTGCTCACGCTCTGATTCGGCGATTTTTCCCCGATTGTTACGGGTTGCCAGCCTGGTGATCCTGGCGATGACGTTTGCCGAAAACTTGCAACTGAGTGATGCCACAGCGCGGCCTTCGGCCGCGCCAACAAACAAAAACGGGGGAGATCCACGAAACACACGAAACACAAAAAAAAGCGCTCGCGAAAGCAGCGCAATGAATCACACGCGAGCGGCACTCCTGACGAAGGGATCGGCCATTTCGTCATGTTCTGTTTTCGTGGTCAAATTCGTTTTGTCGTCTGATTGCTGCCGACGGCCGTGCCGTATTTTGCACTTGACAAATGCGATGATTTATATTACATTAAAAAATAACTAAATATGAATGTTCGCCGTCAGACGACGTGAGTCGCCAGCATGAAACGAACGACCAGGACCAGGCTCTTCGCGCGCCGCCGCGAGTTTACGTATTTCGCCATCCCAGGCAGGACTCGGACGGCCGTGGCCCTGATGCGTGGCGCCATTTATGAGACACCGGCTCGCTATAATCCCTCTGCCGCGGCGAGCAGAGGCAGGCAGGTTGGAAAACTGCCCCACGGCATCTGGCGAAGGTGAAAAATCGGGAATCATTGGACAAACTGCGGAAAAATGATCAGTTCTCGTTCCGTCCTTCATTCGTGTCAGTCGGCTTATTCGTAGTTGCTTATGTGTCGCGCTGACGACCCAAAAAAAAAATTCGAAGTTGAATTCTTAGCGGAACATGGGGGAAAACGAACGAAAATCTGACCGCAGCGCACACTGAGGACGCGGAATGAAAGGGAGCCGGACAGTCGACGGATCATCGCACGACGGGATGGACCTGGATCCGTTTCGGCTCCTTGTTGTCCTTTCTCGGCGCGCCTCTGCGAACTCCGCGGTTATCTTCGTCCGTCATAGCGATGCGAAAAAACGGGAATCATTGAGAAAAAGGCCGAGATGCGGATGAAATCGGAATGCCGAGGACGCGACGGAGAAGCGAGACGAACGGACGGAAAAAGGTTGGAACGCTAATAACCACTGATCGACGCTAATCGCCGATTCACGACGGTAGTGATGGCGGCCAACAGATCCATTAGTGTTTATCAGTGTCGATTAATGTTCCCTTTGACTTCCGTTTCGGTTGTGTCCCACGAACGCAAAAAATCGGGAATCATTGACAAAACGTGGGAAAATGAGGGGGGCGGCCGCGGCTCGATTCAGCTCACGGACGGACGAAAGAGGGATTCACGCCAAGCCGCAAAGGCGCAAAGAAATGCGCCGGCAGGGCGAGACTTTCAGGGAGGACGGATACCGCTTCGTTCGTCTGGGCGAGGAATCGTCGGCCGGCGTCTGATTCTAGATCTCGCTGTGCGAAAATCTTCTTGGCGGCTTTGGGGCTTGGCGTGAGAATCGTCGTTTTCGTTGTTCTCCGCTTCCGGGACGGGGAGTGATACGATACGACGGGCAGGTTAGGAAATCTGACCGGCGGCGAGGGCGGCCAGGCCGCGGTGGATCAGGTTCAGGTGGACGCGGAGATTGTAGTACTCGTCCATGTAGCTCAAAGGGATCGCGACTTGGGCGATCTGCGATTCCAGCACCCGCAGTTCCTCGAGGCGCGACCGGGCCTCTTCGGGAGACATTCCCTGCACGATCAGATGATCCAGTTCCCGCAGCCGGCCGTACCAGCGATAGACTTTCCGCCGCGTCCGCCACCGCAGCAAGGGGGGCGTGGCGCGAACAAAGGGCATGGCCAGCATGAGCAGGGGCAACGCCAGAAATTTGACCCGGTCGACAAACGTCGCCAGCCAGTACGGGAGCAGTCGTTGCAAGAGGGGCGGACCGTACCGGTAATAGCGCTCGGCTTCCTCACTGAGAGGCAGGTCGACATATTGCGTCGAAGGGAACTCGCGCGGGGCTGCCAGCGCGTCTCCGTCGGCATGCACGCGGCGGGCCGCTTCCAGCAGCACCGTCGCCACGGCCGGGTGGAGCGTCGGACGCACGACCAGCATCGCGGCGGGCGCCACAAGTGCCGAATCTTGAGGGGGAAGATTATCGGCCAGATCCAGGAGACCGGCCGGCACGGTGACGGCAGAGAGTTGACGGAAGCGCCGTGTCAGTGCCTGTTGCTGCTCGAGGCTCATCAAGCGCACTTGTTGGGAGTGTCCCAGACGCTGCACGTAGGCCGCTTCGACGCCGGCGACGAAGCACGCGGCGTCGACCGACCCCTTTTCCAAGAGGTCGGCGGCGTTTTGTCCGCCGGCGTCGACGAACGTCGCCTGCTCGGCTGTGACTCCGCTCGCGCCCAGCAGTTGCAGGGCGACTTGTCGCGTTCCGCTGCCTTCCGCGCCGACGGCAATCCGCAGGCCGGCCAGCTCATTCAGCCGCGTCGCTTCCAGGTCATGCCGCAGGAAGATCCAGAACGGCTCACGGTACAGGCTTCCCAGCGCTCGCAGGTCCGAATGCCGTTCGGGGTCGGCCATGCCTCCCTGCACGAGGGCCGCCGAGACATTGCCAGAGGGGGCCGAAAGCAATTCCAGGTTCTCGGCAGAGCCTTTCGTCTCGCGCACCTTGACGGAGATGCCGTGCCGCTTCAAATCGCGCGCGTACTGCTCGGCGACATGGTAGTACTGCCCGTCTTTGGCCCCGGCGGCGATCACGATCGACTTCGGAGGCGACGCCTCGACGAACAGGATGTACGCCAGAATGACGACCGCCAGGACGACGGCAGCCAGGGACATCGAAGTCCAGAAAGACGATTGGCCGGCGACGCCGGTGTTGAGGCGTACGGCAGGCATGGCGCAGTCCCCCTATGCAGAAGTATTGACCCGGCCCGATGAGCAGACTTCTACGAATTGGGCACTGGCGCGTCAACACAAATTTATGCCGGACGCGGCGCCTGGATTCATGGCCGACGCAGTGCTGTCTGTGAACAGGCTCGATATTCAGGCCCGATTCGAGACGCCGGCACCGAATAACCGGGTTCGATGACGCCACAAAAATCGCCTGTACGCGGCACTCAGATCCGATAGAATGATGTTACAGAGTCTCGACCACTGAGCCTAATTTCGAGTTTTCCATAAATGACCGCGAATGTTCGTCAGTTATTGAGCTCGTTCGACCAGCTTCCTGAAGCGGACAAGCGCGAAGCGGCCGCGGAAATCCTGCGGCGCTCGCTGCAGATCGAATATCCGCCCCTCGACGACGCAGCTTTCGTCGAGCGCGCGGAGGAGTTGTTTTTGAGTCTCGATGAGCAAGAGGCTGCGGGTGAAGCATCCTGATCGCGGCGAAGTCTGGTTAGTCGATCTCGGCATGGTCGCCAAGGTACGGCCGTGCCTGATTGTGAGTATCGTTCCGAGCGATAACGATCGCGCGCTCACGGCTCTGGTTCCGCACACGACCAGCACCCGACAGACTCGGTTCGAGGTCGCGTCGGCTGTTCGGTTCTTGAAATCAGGCGCCTTCGACGTGCAAAACCTGATCACCATCCCTCATTCGAAATTGATCAGGAAACTTGGCGTTTTGTCAGAATCACAAATGCTGGATATTGATCGAACGCTCAAGGATTGGTTGGGACTGGAATAAATCCAAACCTGCAAGTTTGCGGGCCGTACGGACGAGCCGAATCCGCGAGTCGTGAAGCGGAGCTTCGGACGAGGCGTTCCCAAACGGAGTTTGGGAACGAGGAGTTGACGGCTGACGCGTCAACGAATGTTGACGGGTATTGACGCCCCGATCGGCACAGATCAAACTATAGAGAGAAGCTTCCCACCTTGCCGGGCACGCCGGCGAAAATGTCGACCATCGGTATCTGCATGCCTTTCCGTTCCTGCCTGGCAGTGTTGTTTCTCGTTGCCGCCTCGCGTGTGGCGTTGTGCGCCGGGGATCCGGCCCAAGATCCACCGGTGGACGTCAAACTCACGCCGGAGCAGGAAGCCTTCTTCGAGAAAAAAGTCCGGCCGATTCTCATTTCGCGGTGCGTCGAATGCCACGGCGAAAAGAAGCAGGAAGGGGGCCTCAGGCTCGATTCGCGGGCCGGTGTTTTCAAGGGGAATGAATCGGGCCCGGCGGTCGTGGCCGGCAAACCCGAGGAAAGCCGCCTGGTCGAGGTGATCGGCTATCAGGATCCGATCCGCATGCCTCCCAAGCAGAAGCTGCCGGATGACGAAATCGCCACGCTCACGGAATGGGTGAAAATCGGCGCTCCGTACCCGAGCGCGGCCGCTGCCCCGGCTGGCCCGGCGCTGGGAGAAATGGCGACGCCGGCGGGCATCGCCAAATCGCGGGCCAGCCACTGGTCGTATCAGCCCATTCGCCGTCCCGAAGCGCCGGCCATTAAAGACACAGCCTGGGGCCAGGGAACAATCGACCGTTTCATTCTCGCCGGACTGGAGCAACAGGGGCTGACTCCCTCGCCTCGAGCTGATCGTCGAACATTGTTGCGGCGTGCGTCGTTCGACCTCGTCGGCCTGCCTCCCACGGCTGAGGAAGTCGCCGCGTTCGAGAACGACCAATCCGACGACGCGTTCGCTCATGTCGTCGATCGGCTGCTGGCATCGTCTGCCTATGGCGAGCGCTGGGGGCGGCACTGGCTCGACGTGGCGCGGTATGCCGATACGAAGGGCTATGTGTTCACCGAAGAGCGCAAGTATCCGTTTTCCTATACCTATCGCGACTACGTGATTCGCGCGTTCAACAACGACTTGCCGTTCGACCGGTTCGTCACCGAGCAGCTTGCCGCCGATCAATTACCGATCGGCGACGACAAAACTTCACTGGCGGCGATGGGTTTCCTGACGGTCGGACGCCGGTTCGGAAATAATCAGCTTGACATCATCGACGACCCTATCGACGTCGTGGCCCGGGGCCTGTTGGGCCTGACCGTCGCCTGCGCCCGTTGTCACGATCACAAATTCGATCCGATTCCGACGGACGACTATTATTCACTGTCAGGAGTTTTCGCGAGCTCGGTCGAACCGGGCGATCTCCCGCAGATCGGCGCTCCGGTCATCAACGATGCGTACCGCGAGTACGAAAAAGAGGTCGCTAAACGCGAAGGGGAAACCGAGGCGTACATTTCCGATCAACTGGCGGCACTGATCGAGGAATTGCGAAGTCATACGGCTGACGTGCTGGCGGTGGTCGCCAATAAAGACGCGAAATCCTTGCCTGACTCGGTCAAGCTGGCCGTGGGCTCGGATGAAGTACGTCGTGAATTCGTCAATCGCTGGCGGAGCTATCTGACCGAGACGGCCAAGCAACCGCATCCGGTGTTTGGTCCGTGGAATGAGCTGGCGCGACTTCCGGCCGAGGGATTTGGTCCGGTTGCGGCGAAAGTGATCGAAGGGCTGAACGATGCCGCCGAAGCGCAGCCGCGGACGAACTCGCTCGTCAAACAGGCTTTGGCAGCGGCGCCTCCGCAAACGATGCTCGATGTGGCAGCCGTGTATGGGCGACTGCTGGCCGATGTTAAAGGCCAATGGGCGAAGCTGCGGGGAGAGAAGCCTGCGGAGGGCGCCAGTCCTGCCTCGGCCCTCCCCGATGCGGCGGCCGAAGAACTGCGGCAAGTGTTGTACGCCGAGAAGAATCCCGCGATCGTGTCGCGCGATGAGTTCCGCCGCTTCACCAACCGGGCCGTGCGCGACAAGCTCAACGAAAAGCGCCGCGCCGTCGATACTTTCAAAGCCAATTCGCCTGCGGCGCCGCCGCGGGCGATGGTCATGAACGACGCCGCGCAGCCGACCCAGCCGCACGTGCTCATTCGAGGCAATCCCGGCCGCCGCGGCAAGGAAGTGCCGCGCCGGTTTTTGCAGGTGCTGTCGGGTGTCGACGGACCGGCGTTTCAAAAGGGGAGCGGGCGGCTGGAGCTCGCCCTGGCGATCGTCAATCCGGCGAATCCGCTGACGGCGCGGGTGATCGTCAATCGCGTCTGGATGCACCACTTCGGCAAAGGGCTGGTGTCGACTCCCAGCGATTTCGGTTTCCGTGGCAGTCCGCCGTCGCATCCCGAATTACTCGACCATCTGGCTGGAACCTTCATCGACGAAGGCTGGTCCCTCAAAAAACTGCATCGTCGAATTCTGCTGTCGAATGCCTGGCAGCAGGTGAGCGACGACCGACCGGAGGGGTTGAAGTCCGATCCGGAAAACCGGCTGCTCTGGAAGGTGAATCGCCAACGGTTGGAATTCGAGCCGATGCGCGACGCGCTGCTGGCGGCAGCGGGCCGGTTGGATGCCACGATCGGCGGCCGTCCGGTCGATCTGTTCGCCAATCCGTTCAGCAACCGCCGGGCAGTGTATGGTTTCATCGACCGGCAGGACTTGCCGGGCACGCTTCGCGTCTTCGATTTTGCCAGCCCCGACGTGAGCACGCCCATGCGACCGCAGACCACCGTGCCCCAGCAGGCGCTGTTCGGCATGAACTCTCCCTTCGTGGTGGACCAGGCGCGGGCGACGGCCGCGCGGCCGGAAGTCGCCGGCGCCGCCGATGCGATCGCGAAGATTCAGACGTTATACCGATTGATTTACGCCCGGCCGGCCGATGCTGAAGAAATCGCCGCGGCGGTGCCGTTTCTCGAGTCCCCTCAAGAAACCGAACGGCAACTTCCCTCGGTGTGGCAATACGGGTACGGCGAATACGACGAAGCCGCGCATCAGGTTCGCGATTTCACTCCGTTCGCTCATTTTCACGACGGTATGTGGCGCGGCGGTTCGCAATTGCCCGATCCGAACCTGGGATGGGTGAATCTCACCGCTCAGGGTGGGCATCCCGGAGGGAATCTGAAATTCGTCGCCGTTCGCCGCTGGCGGGCCAGGCGCGCGGGAACCGCCAGCATCGCGGCGACTCTGGCACATCCGGCCGAAATGGGGGACGGCGTCCGGGGGCGCGTCGTCTCGAGCCGCGCAGGGGAGCTGGCGGCGTGGACGATCCATCACGGCCAGGTTGAAACAAAGCTCGAACGCGTCGAAGTTCAAGAAGGCGAGACGCTCGATTTCGTGGTCGATTGCCTGACGAACGAAGCCCATGACTCTTTCGGCTGGTCGCCGGCCGTCGAACTGACGGCCACCGACGGCGAGACGACGCTGCGATATAACGCGGCGATCGATTTCCGCGGCCCCGCCCCAGCCACGAAGCGACTATCAGCCCTTGAACAATACGCCCAGGCGCTGCTGCTGGCGAATGAATTTGTGTTCGTGGATTAGCATACGGCGTGGTAGAATATAGAACGTAGCAGCTGCTTACCAACTGGCATGACTGGTCAACTGAAAGCGGCTGGATCTGGCCGCTAAATGTTATTGTTTTGGGTGGCATCATGAGTACGATCGTCATCGCGGATACAGGCTGCATCCCTGATTGGGTTGGCGACCTGGATTCGTTCCGGCGCTGGGCTCGTTCGGACGAATTCCCCGAATCGGGAACATTCTCGTACCTCGACGGTGAAATCTGGGTGGACGTCAGCATGGAGCAGCTCTTTACGCACAACCAGGTGAAGGCTGCTATCACCGGGCCGCTCGTCGTCTTGGTTCAACAACTGCGCTGCGGTCGGTTTGTCCCCGACCGAATGCTGTTCTCGAACGTCGCGACGAATCTCTCGACCGAGCCAGATGGTCTGTATTTTGACTGGTCGACCGTGCAATCAGGGCAACTCAAATTCGTCGAAGGCGCTGACGGCGGTTTCGTCGAGCTGGAGGGGACGCCCGATATGGTTCTGGAAGTGGTCAGTCGCACGTCCGTGCAGAAGGATACCGTAGTTCTGCGCGATAAGTACTGGCAGGCTGGAATTCCTGAGTATTGGCTGGTCGACGCTCGTGGACCGAATCTTTCGTTTGAGATTCTGCAATATACCTCTGAAGGGTACATCACCGCACCGACTACTACCGACGGAAATTTCTCGAAGGTCTTTAACCGATCGTTCCGCATGTCGAAGCGGATGGATCCCTTGGGGAATCCGGAATTCATTGTGGAGCATTCTGCGTCGTAGCGACAAGCTGCCAGCTTGTCGTCACGGTCGACGACTCTCCGTAGAGGCACTTGGAACATTTTGATGCAAAATCAATTGACGTTGAACCCGATCCCTCTGACGCGGCGCGAAATGCTGTCCCGGTCGGGCATGGGGCTGGCGGCGTTCGGGCTGGCCGGCGTGCTGACCGATCAGGGGGCCGTGTTGTCTCCCGCGAACGCGGCCGACGGTTACGTCAATCCCATGTCCCCCAAGGCGTCGCATTTTCCAGGGAAGGCCAAGCACGTCATTCACTTCTTCCTGAACGGCGGGCCGTCGCACGTTGACACGTTCGATCCCAAACCGTCACTGGAAAAATACGCCGGCAAAAACCTGCCGAACGAAAACCTGCGCACCGAACGCAAAACCGGGGCGGCGTTTCCTTCACCCTACAAGTTCAAGAAATACGGCCAGAGCGGGATCGAAGTCAGCGAGATTTTCGCCAACGTCGGCGAATGCATCGACGACATTTGCGTCATCCGTTCGATGCATGCCAACGTCCCCAATCACGAGCCGTCGCTGATGCTCATGAATTGCGGCGACCAGACCCAGGTTCGTCCCAGTTTCGGCGCGTGGGTGACATACGGTTTAGGGACCGACAATCAGAACCTGCCCGGCTTTGTCGCGATGTGCCCCAACGGCTATCCGATTAAGGATACCGAGAACTGGCAGGCCGCCTTTCTGCCCGGCGCGTTTCAAGGAACCTACATCGATTCCCAGCACACGGCGATCGACAAGCTCATCGCCAACATCCGCAATTCCGACCTGGCTCCCAAGCAGCAGCGCAAGCAGCTCGACCTCGTGCAGGAGCTTAATCGCCGGCACGCCGAGAAGCGTCAGCACGACGCGGCCCTCGAATCCCGCATCCATTCGCTCGAATTGGCTTACCGGATGCAGATCGAGGCCACCGATGCCTTCGACATTCAGCAGGAGCCGAAGCACATCCTCGAGATGTACGGTTCGGGGACTCACGCCCGGCAGACGCTGATCGCGAGACGCTTGATCGAGCGCGGCGTGCGGTACGTCCAGCTCTGGCATGGGGCCGGGCAGCCGTGGGACCAGCACGACGATCTGGAAGTCAACCACCGCAAGCTGGCGAAAGAATGCGACCAGCCGATCGCCGCTCTGATCAAAGACCTCAAGCAGCGCGGCCTGCTCGACGAGACGCTGATCGTCTGGGGAGGCGAATTTGGTCGCACGCCGACGGTCGAATTGCCGACCCCCGGTTCCAACGCCGGAAAGATCAACGGCCGCGACCACAACCACCACGGATTCACGATGTGGCTGGCGGGCGGAGGGGTCAAAGGAGGGAGCGTCTACGGCGCGACCGACGAATTCGGTTTCGCCGCGGCCGAGAACAAGATGCACGTGCACGACCTGCACGCCACGATGCTGCACCTGTTGGGGTTCGACCACACGCGGCTCACGTACCGCTATGCGGGCCGCGATTTCCGGCTGACCGACGTCGAGGGGAACGTCGTTCGCGAATTGCTGGCGTGACAGAGGGCGGTTGCAAACGGGACGCCGTTCGCGACGGCATTCGGCTGCGCCTCGCGGCTCAACGAAAACAGGATTAGCCGCCTTTGACGTCGGCGAGCAGTTCCTTGAACGTCACGCCGGTCATCACTTTGTCGTCGGTCCAGGCTTTGAATTTCGTGCGGCAGGCGACGATCGGCCGCACCCACACGGCCGATCCGGAACATTTGACGAACGGCGTTTGCCGTTTGAGGTCGGGAAGCCGGCTCGCGAGTTCCGCACGGACTTCGTCGGGAATTCCCTGCTGCACGGTCCCCACATATTTCAGTTGATTATCCACCACCGAGGCCAACAGCAGCTCGGTGACCGTGCCGTCGGCCGGATTGATGTTGTAACCCACGACGACGCAATCGTTCGCCTGCATTTCGAGTTCGGATTCCTGCTCTTTATTCTTGCCGTTCGCGGCAGCGTTCTTGACGGCATCCTCGAGGCTTTCGGCCTTCCTGGCCCCGGCCATGGCTTCTTCCATGGCTTTGGCCCTGATTTGCGCGGCGATGTCGGCCTTGGCACGCTCCCGGAAGCCCCAGTCTTCGACCAGCACCGAATACCGAATGCCTCCCACGAGCACGACGGCGCAGACTGCCGCGGTCAGTCCCCAAACGGCCAGCCAGACGCGGCGGGCTGTTCCCGGCAATTCGTGAATTGTCGGCCTCCAGACGTCGAACGGATGAATAATGCAATCGATGAAGCCGGTGCGGTTGTTCTTGAACGTGGCTTTGAGCGTGGCAAGCAGGTGGAACACGGCGAAGACGCCGAAGCCGATAATCAGTTGGCAGGTCCCCCACAAACTGCGGGCCACGCTGTTGTCGGGCGTCAGCAGTCGACCGGCCAGGCTCCCGCCGAAGATCGCCAGGATCCCCAGGCAGAGAACTTTGATCCAGGCCGGCGCATGCTGCCAGACATCCAGCGGCGATCTCGGAGCGACCGATGTTTTGGCAGCCGGTGCTTCTAAAGCGGCGGCATCACCGACCGACGTCTCCAGACGGGGATAATAGCCGCATTCCGGACACCATGACGAGCAGCCCCACGATTCGAGGTTGCCACATTTAGGACAGCCAGCCTCCGACGAGGCGGCCGTCGCGCACTCATTCGCCGCGGAAGGCGGAGCAGGGAGTTCCAACGTAGCACAGGCTTCTGACATGGTTCCGGCACTCTCAATTCTGACCCAGGGGACCGGCGGATACGTGACGTTTGAGAGAAATCTTAGTTCATATTTTGGGCCGTTGCGGATAATCACCGTGGACGCAGTCGCGAGTTTCAGGCCGCAAGATCGTTACAGGCGGCACGTGTCGAATCGCAACGTGTGTCGGCCGACGGTGGCGGCCCGGGGCGCTGCACTCTCTGAACTGCGACCCCAGCCGGTTCAGCCGGCAGGTGAAGGAGGTTGCTGGCGAGACGCCAGGCCCTCGCGTGCGACCAGACCCCTGCCACGTTGCGTGGCAGGTGAAACAGGTCTTTCAGTGATCGGGGAAGAATCGGAATTCGGCTTGGTTTCCAAATCGCCAGTTGCAAAACCTGATTCACCTGCCGAGTGAACCGGCAGGGGTTGTGGTGACACGTCGTGCGGCGCATCTAGCCAAACAACCTTCTTCACCTGCCGCTCAAGGCGGCAGGGGGCGCGTCGTACTGCGTGTCGAGCGGTCCGGGCACTGCGCTTCGATCGACAAGAGCGCCCGTCGGGCGCTTCTCGAATCGCTGCGGCCTACTCGAATTCCAGCGTGCCGCGGGTGATGCCGACCTGATTCAGCACGCGCAGCTCGTGCCAAATGCGCGGCCCCGGTTCTGTGCCGGCCAGCACTCGCGCGTAGCTGTCGAGCAGCGACCGGGCTTCGACGGCCGACTCGCGCAGCAGTTCGACCCGGAACCGCCGCACGCCAGCGGCCAGAAGCTGCGGTACGTAGGGCGCTGCCGATTGCGCCCGGGCGCGGAACAGCGTATTCCGGCAACCGACATCGGCCACGAGGGGGTGCGCTTCACCGACGTGATCGCGCAGCTCGACGGAGTGTCTGTCGCACGGTCGGCCGCAATCATGAAAGTCTTTTCCGTTCGATAGAGCGTGGGAAAAGATGCAGTGCTCCATGTGGAACATGGGAATGTGCTGGTGGATGACGACTTCGAACAAGCCCGGGTCACAGTGCGCCAGCAGCGACTGCAACTGCTCGAGATTCAAGTCGTAACTGGCAACCAGTGATTTGAGCCCGGCTTCGACAAACAGCGCCGCCGTCAGCTCGTTGGCCACGTTCAGCGAATAATCGCCGATCAGACCGACTTCCGGAACTCGCTCCCGAAAGAAAACCAGCGCGGCCAGGTTTCGCACGAGGACGGCGTCAGGCCGGCAGTTGGCGATCTGCAGCAACAGTCCCTCTTCAGTCGGTTTGACAATCCGCGGCGTCGCCACGGCGACTTGCTGGCCGGCACGTCGCGCCCGCTCGACCGCCTCTTTCGACAGGCGGACTTCCTCGAAGTCGCAATAGACCATCACAGGTTGTGACTGCTCGCCCGGAGGAGTCCAATCGAGGACCGCCTGCAATTGTTCCAGGTTCCGGCACAGGACCGTCAATTGCAGAGGCGATGCAGAAGAGCGCGGGGAGAGGGAAGAAGAGCGAAGTTGATCGAGGGCGTCTTTATTGATCGTCTGGGCTGCGATCTGCGGCCGGCGATTGGCCAACTGTGCGAGGAGGCGGCGGCGCAGATCGTTCAGGACGCTTTTGGGGACCATCACCGGCAGGCTGTCTACCGGGCCCGAGTCACTGACGAACCGCACTTCGCTCAGATGAAATTGCGTGCCCCCCAACCGGCCGAATTGGTCGCGAACAAGCTCGTGCGACAGTGGATGCTTGCGGGCGGTTTCCAGCGGCTGTTCCCAGGACACTTCGGCCGATCCTCCCCGGTCGTCTCGGCCGACGACGCGCAACGAGCCGCCGACGACGCCCGAAAATTCCAGCGACAGTGCCACACGAGGCAGCACGGTGTTGCCGTCGAATGTCCTTTCCAGGCGCCGCCTCAAAGCCGGGTCGTCGGTCCGCCACATCGTCGCACCGACCGCAACCGCCGCCAGGTTGACGTCTCCCCGCCCAAATGCCACCCGCAGCCGAAGTATTCCCCCCCTGAGCAAGGGGGGGGCAGGGGGGGGCGCTCGGCCATTATTCACATGGGCGCTTGCGGTCCCGCCGCCCTCCTCAACGACCTCCACTGCGAAAACGCGCCCTCCCTGTTCATCTTGTTCGGGGTGGCCTTCGTCGAAGACGATGCCGTCGCCGGGTTTGAGCGGCAGAGGTTCATTGGTTTCTGCATGTGCGGCAGCAGGGCCGGCGGAGGCACCGGGGGACTGACGTCCCCCGCTCGCCAGGGTGTTTGCGGGCGGGAGCAGTTTGGGATCGACGTCGATCGTGATGGCGTTCTGCGACACGGCGACGACTGTGCCGATGCGGACGCCGCGGTTCTTGGGAAATCGGCCTTCCACCAGTCGCTGGTGGTTTACGCCGTCGAGAAAGCCATGAGTGAACCCACGCGAAAAGCTTTGAGCCAGATCGATCTCCTGCTGCTGCGTGATCTGGAAGGGCCGGTGCTCGACGGCCGCGTCGATCGCCGCGCGGTAAGTCTGCGTCGTTGCCGCCACGTAATGGGCGCTCTTCAAGCGTCCTTCGATTTTCAGGCTCGTGACTCCCAACTCCGCCAGGTCGCCCACCAGATCATAGGCCGCCAGATCCTGTGGGCTTAGCAGGTAGGCCTTGTCACCCAGATCGAAGGGCTGGCCGTCAACGAACATTTCATAAGGCTGACGGCATGCCTGCGCGCATTGTCCGCGGTTGGCGCTGCGCCCGCCGAGCGCTTCGCTCGTCAGGCACTGCCCGCTGTACGCGACGCACAAGGCACCGTGCACAAAGACTTCCAACGGCATCGACGTCCCTTCGGTGATCCGTCCGATCTCTTTCGTCGAAAGTTCTCGCGCCAGGATCACCCGCTCGACTCCCAGCCGCCGCACGAATTCAATGCCCCGTGGTTCGGTGAGCGTCATCTGCGTCGAGCCATGAACCGGGAAACCAGGTGACATTTGTTTGATAAGCCGTACAATTCCCAGGTCCTGCACGATCACAGCATCGGCCCCGGCACGGATGATCGCCGCCAGGAACTCGACGGCCCGTGGCAATTCGTCGGAGAAGATCAGCGTGTTGAAAGTGACATAGCCCCGCACGTGATGATCGTGCAGGTACTGCATCGTCGCCGGGAGCTGTTCGAGCGTGAAATTCGTCGCCCGATGTCGAGCATTGAAATCGGACAGGCCGAAGTAGACGGCGTCAGCCCCATTCGCGACCGCCGCGCGCAGCGCTTCTTCGTCCCCCGCTGGAGAGAGAAGTTCAGGAGTTTTCGCTTGGATGACAGCAGAAGTCATGGATTCCCAATCAAATCGGCGAGCGGCCCGGCGTCAGCCGGCCGGTGGCACCAAACGGCGCATCCGGATGAAGAGCAGCACAAGTCCTGTCGCGCAGCACGAGCTGCAAAACCAGGAACACACTGGACGGCGACCAATTCTCTGGGAATTGGCGTCGCCTTCCGCACGCCCATTTCCGATGAGTCTTAGTCTACCTGCTGGGGAGTGCGCAATACCAGCTGAGAGGCTACTCCAACATTTCTTCGCGTGGCGGTTCGGGGAGAAAGCTGCAGGCAATGCTTCCCACGGCATAGACGAAGACGGCGACTCCTGCTGCCGTGTAGGCCATTTTCGCGGCAGGCGATCCGCCGGGGATGAAGTCCTGGAGCGCCAGCGTGCTCGTGACCCATGCGAAAGACGTTCCGATCATCCGGCCGCCGATGTTGGCCGCAAAGCTTTCACCCGTGCCTCGCAGATGCACCGGGTAGACACGCGGGAGATAGTTGCCCCAGAAACTGAACTGCGCGACTGTCAGCAGACCGGCAAAGAAGATCCCGACATACAGCAAGTCCAGGCTCGTGACCGCCGCATAGGCAAAGACGATGGGCATTACGATCAGGCCGGGAATCTGGAATGTTCGCAGGAGTTTCCTCCGGCTGACAATGCGGACAGCCAGGAAGGCCAGCAGAAAGCGACCCACCAGACCGCCGATCTCCTGAACCTTCGTAACGTCCGAGGCGACCTTCTGATTCGTCTGCCCTTCGATGCGCTTGGCGTCGGGAACGGGAAGCGGTTCGTCTTTCGACTTCGCTTCAATTTGCTTTTGGGCGAGCGCTTTCACCTCCGGCAACCCGGGAACAATCTGGGGAATTTGTTGGATGGCGCCAAATGCGGCCCCGTAACTGCAGGCAAACATGATCGTCGTGACGACCGTCGTCCGGCGCAGGCCCGGGGCGAAAAGCTCGGTCAAACTGGGTCGCTTGAGCGTGCCACTGGCTTTTTTGGCCGCCCACGCCGGCGACTCCGGCAGGAAAGGGCGAATCACGATCAGAGGAATCGCCGGGATCAAACCCGACATCAACGTGTAGCGCCAGGCAGCGTGCGGCTCTTTGATCGCGCCGCCGAAGAAATTCAGGGCTTCGGGGAGTGCAATGGCCGGCAGATCGGCTGCCCACGCGATCGCCAATCCATTGGCCCCGGCGACCAGCAGCCCGCCCAGCGATGAAAATGCCTGCGTGTAACCGAGCACATTCTCGCGCTGCCGTGGATCATTAAACAACTCGGCAAGCCATGCCACGGCAGCGACAAACTCAACGCAGACGCCAATGAATGTCGTGCATCGCAGAACGAGGAGCATGGGAATCGATGTCGAAAACCCCGCGGCAAATGCCGAGACCGCGTATAATAGAATGCTGGCGGTGAGAACTCGGCGGCGGCCAAACAGGTCAGTGAGATAGCCTCCCAACAATCCAAACAGTCCTCCGGCAAACGCCGGAACATAAAACAAACGGCCCAGCCACATGGCGAACTCCTTGGTTCCCGGCGCGATGCCGCCGAGCTCCATCAGCGCCGGCCGAAGGACCAACGGCAGCATGAGCAATTCGTAGATGTCGAACGCAAATCCGATCGAGGCGATGATGCACACGAGCCATTGAACGCCGGTCAACCGGGGCGATGATCCGCGGGGAGCAAGTTCAGACATCATGAAATCCGGGAGGGAACAGGGGGCCGGCGATCGGCCGCGGGGCACAAAACGAATTGTCGGTTTGCGACCAGACCACTCTAATCGGATGGACGCCGGTTTGCCAGCGACGTTCGCTGGGACGAAACGATTGCGGTCTGCATGAGTTGCGTATTCGCGCCTGGAGCGGCATTCGCTAAACTTTCACTTTCCAGCCTGCAATCCGGCCCGCGCTGCGACCGGTTGATTTTTCCATGAAGTTCATCGCGTGTCTGTGACTGCGTTCGTCGATACCGCCGCGCCGGACCTGGCCTCCAACGGGGCCCTCATCCGGCGGATGCTTCAGTTGAGCTGGCGCTACCGCTGGGGCTGTGTCCGCCTGCTGGTGCTGCAAGGGCTGCTGTTGGGGACGGCGCTCGCAGCGCTGGATTTGTCAGGGGTCGGCATCGACGTGATCCTGTTCCGCGCCGGGGCCGCGAAGCGACCTGCCGTTTATCCGTTCGGTTTCGTCCCTCCGACGCGCTGGCCGGCGCTGGCTGAAGTTTCCCTGATCGCCGGCGCCATCCTGGTGCTGGCGATCGTGCGCGGCTGGCTGAATTATGTGTATGCGGTTGATTCGGGCCGCCTGATTCACGAGCGAATCGTGGTCGATTTGCGGTCGCAGGTTTACGACAAGATGCAGCGGTTGAGCTTCCGGTTTTACGACTCCAATTCGACCGGGGCTCTCATCAATCGCGTCACCGGAGACGTGCAGTCGGTGCGGGCGTTCGTCGACGGCGTCTTGATCCAGCTCGTGATCCTGGTGCTGTCGCTCGTGTGTTATCTGGCATACATGATGCGAATCGACGTGGGGGTGACGCTCGTCTGCCTGGCAACGACCCCTATTCTATGGATCGTGACGGTGGTCTTTTCGCGCCTCGTGCGACCAGCCTACGACCGCACGCGAGAATTGATCGATCACGTCGTCCTGACGTTGGCCGAGAACATCCAGGCCGTGCACGTCGTCAAAGGTTTCGGCCGTGAGCGGGAGGAAATCGCCAAGTTCAGTTCGGCCCTGCAGGCGGTTGAAGACGAACAACAGCAGATCTTCTGGAAAGTGAGCATTTTTACCCCGGTCATTGGGTTGCTCACGCAACTGAACGTCGTCGTTCTGCTGGCGTACGGAGGTTGGCTGGTGACGCAAGATCGGCTGGCCCTGGGCACAGGCCTCGTGGTGTTTGCCGGTTTGCTCACCCAATTCGCCAGCCAGGTCGCCAACCTCACGAACATCACCAACAGCGTCCAGCAAAGCCTGAGCGGCGCGCGACGGGTGTTCGAAATTCTCGATACGCCGGTTGAAATCAAAACCCCACCGGACGCCGCGAAGTTGGCGCGCGCCCGTGGAAAGGTTTGCTTCGACGGCGTTTCATTCGCCTACGAGGACGGTCCTGGCGTGCTGCACGATATCACTTTCTCGGTCGAGCCGGGGCAATGCGTGGCCCTTCTCGGCGCCACGGGAGCGGGGAAAAGCACCCTCCTGTCATTGATCTCCCGGTTTCACGATCCCACCGCGGGAACCGTGCGGATCGACGGGCACGACGTCCGTACGCTCGACCTCGACGAACTGCGGCGGAACATCGGGTGGGTGTTTCAGGAGAGCTTTTTGTTCAGCAACACGATTGCCGCGAACATTGCCTACGGGAACCCGACGGCGACATGCGAAGAGATCGAGCGGGCCGCCAAAATCGCCTGTGCCCACGAGTTTATCATGCAGGCTGACGGGGGCTATGACGCCGTTCTCGGAGAAGGGGGCATGAATCTGTCGGGGGGCCAGCGACAGCGTCTGGCGATTGCGCGGGCCATCCTGCTCGACCCGGCCATCCTGCTAATGGATGATCCGGCCGCGTCCATCGATCCGCACACCGAACACGAAATTCTTTCAGCCATGCAGCAGGCGATGGAAGGCCGCACGACGTTCGTCGTGGCCCATCGCCTCAGCACGCTGCGCCATGCCGACCAGGTCATCGTGCTCGACCAGGGCCGGATCGTGCAAGAAGGGACGCACGCGGAACTTCTCGAAATGCCCGGACATTACCGCGAAGCCGCCCATGCGCAGGGAGGCCAGTGATCTGATGGCAATCGGAAACGTCGATGCGCCGGCGCCAGCGAAAGTCTCCATCACCCGGCTGCGCCCGGAACTCGATCGAGAACCCGATGCGCGACCGCTTGATTTCGGTCTGATCCGGCGTTTGCTAACGTACACTCGGCCATACGCGACCAAGCGCAACTGGCTGCTGGTCGCCGTCGTCGTCCGCGCAATTCAATTGCCGTGCGTGGCCTGGGTGATCGGCGCCGTGATCAACGGACCGATTGCCCACGGAGCTCCCGTAGAAAGTGTGCTTGCCGGAGCGTTGGGATTGTTCGCATTGGCCCTGTTCACGCAGCTGAACTTTCATTTTCGGCAGCGGCTGGCCCTCGAACTGGGGGAGGCGGTCGTTCACGACTTGCAGCAGGAGATCTTCTCGCACGTGCAGCAGATGCCGATGAGCTTCTTCAACCGCACGAAGATCGGCCGGATCATCAGCCGCGTGACGTCCGATTGCGAAGCGATGCGGATCGGCGTTCAGGACGTGCTGTTCGTGACGTTGGTGGGCGTGGGCCAGATGATCGTGTCGGCGGCATTCATGCTGTATTACGACGTAGTCATGTTCGGCGTCGTGTTCGCCATGACCCCCGTGATGTGGGGACTGAATCGCTATTTCCGCAAGCGCTTGAGCCGTGCTTACCGCGATATCCAGGAGAGCTTCAGCCGCGTCACGTCGACGCTCGCCGAATCGGTGAACGGCATTCGCGTTACCAAGGGATTCGTGCGGGAAGAGCTGAACGGACAGCTGTTCGGCGACCTCGTTCGCGACCATGCCCGCTACAACATGCGGGCGGCGCGCCGGGCCGGTATATTTCTGCCGTTGCTCGAATTCAACAGTCAGTTCTTCATCGCTGCGCTGCTGCTGGTGGGAGGTTATCGCGTCCTGAATTCGCAGATGACGACGGCAGACCTGATCCAGTTCTTCTTTCTGGCGAACATCTTTTTCAATCCGATCCAGATGCTGGGGAACCAGTACAATCAGGCATTGACGGCGATGGCTGGGGCCGAACGCGTCTTCACGCTGCTCGATACGCCTCCCGACTGGCAGGACACGGCCGACGCAGTCCGATTGCCGCCGCTACGAGGCAGGGTCGAGTTTCACGGCGTTTCATTCGAGTATGATCCTGCCGTGCGAGTGCTGCATAACATTCAGTTTACGGCCGAGCCGGGACAGACGATCGCCCTGGTGGGCCACACCGGTTCAGGGAAAACGTCAATCATCAATCTGATCGCTCGATTTTACCTCCCCACGGAAGGGAGCGTTTTGATCGATGGCTGCGACACGCACGACATCGCCGCCGATTCGCTGCATCATCAAATGGGAATCGTCTTGCAGCACAATTTTCTGTTCACGGGCACCGTGCTCGAGAACATCCGCGTCGGTCGTCCCGATGCCAGTGATGCCGACGTCGTGGAGGCCGCCCGCCAGCTCGGCTGCCTGGATCTGATCGAAGGCCTGGCCGAGGGATTCCAGACGGCGGTTGGAGAACGAGGGGGAAAATTGTCGCTGGGGCAGCGGCAACTCGTCTGCTTCGCTCGGGCCATGCTGGCCGATCCGCGAATTCTGATTCTTGACGAAGCGACCAGCTCGGTCGATACGCTCACTGAGCTGCGGATTCAGCAGGCCCTTCACAAATTGCTGGTCGGTCGGACGAGCTTCGTCGTCGCGCATCGTTTGAGCACCATTCGCGATGCCGACCTTGTGCTCGTTCTCGACCAGGGAAGAATCATCGAGCGCGGCAAACACGCCGACCTGATCGCCCACGACGGAGTCTACGCCGGCCTCAGTCGTCAGTTTCTGGAAGTGCTCACGAACCGATAGTCAGTAGGTCAGGCTGTGCCTGACGCAATCGGTTCTCGTTGAAATTAGCGACCTCCTGCCAAAAGAATCGATTGGCAAAAGGAATGCGACGGTTAGAATTTCATCAGCAGACGGCGCGGCGCAGGCTGTCGCCATTGGCCTTGGGAGCGTTTGTTCCCGACGGAAGCGCAATGCGTCAGGCACAGCCTGACCTACACATGAAATAGATCCATTTTCTTGGAAAAGCCTCGCGGCGGCGCGCCTCATTTTACAGGCCGATACGCATAAGCCCTTGACGCACTGTCATTCGCGCTGTGGCGCGGGGTTCACAACCGACAGACAGGGGCAGTTCTCTTTCCAAAACGGAGCTCGGGGCCATCATGCGCATTTCCAGGATATTAACACTCGCTGGGCCGAACATCTGGTCGCGCAAAACGATGCTCGAAATTTGGTTGGAATGTGACGACTCGCAGGAAGCATTACGACATTCCCCGCATCAGCAACGTGCGAGACTGAAGCAATGGGCAGATGCGTCGACTGCTGAACTAGACTGCGCACTCCGAAAGCGAGCCAAATTCCAGCGACGAATCGAGGACGCGGCCAGCTCGGTCGACTTGTTCGCCGCAGTTGTTTTGGAGCTTCAAGGAATCGCTGGAACTTCCGTCGAGCAGATATTCATGGAATCCACTGAGCCGCCGAGGATGTGGCACGTGGCAGTCGAATTCGTCGAAGAAGCCGTCGGCCGTTTGGCAGTCAAGCTGGCCCACGGCCTCATCTGGCCGAACGACGTCGCACTGCCGGACTTTGACGAGTGCTGCCGCCGACTTCGAGACTGCGCCCGAGAAGCAAGTTATGGCGCGACGACGGCACCCATCGTCGCCGCGGCACGGGCGAGAGGCATCCCAGTGACGCGGCTCGACGGCGATTGCCTGCTCCAGCTCGGCCACGGCGCGCGCCAACGGCGTGTTCAGGGAGTCATCACCGGCAGCACGGGTTATTTGGCCGAGTCCATCTCACGGGACAAAGTGTTGACGAAACGGCTCATGAGCCAACTGGGGCTTCCGACGGCTGAAGGCCGGCTCGCGGGGGATCCTGAAGACGCCTGGGCCGCCGCCTGCGAAATTGGCCTTCCTGTCGTCGTCAAACCGCGCGATGCCGATTACGGGAATGGCGTGTCGGTGCACCTGTTGACGAAGGCACAGGTCGTCGCCGGCTGGGAACTGGCACGGCAATACCGAACCGACGTCCTGGTCGAGCGGCACCTGGCCGGCGTCCCGCATCGGCTGCTGATCGTGAACGACGTGCTCGTGGCAGCAGTCCGCCGTGATCCGGCCCACATCGTCGGCGACGGTCGACAAACAATGAACGAACTGATCGCCGCAGCCAATCGCGACCCGCGGCGAGGCGACGGGCCGGAGTTCCCCTGGTTCCCGATCCTGATCGACGAGAAGCTATTGCAGGTGCTGACCAGGCAGGGATTCCACCTCGCGTCGGTCCCACCGGCGGGACTACTTGTCACTTTGCAACACGACCCGAAAACCTGCTATGCCGAAATGATCCTGGACGTCACGGATGGCGTGCACCCCGACGTGGCGGCGGTGGCTCGCGACGCAGTGCGCGTGACGGGGCTCGACGTCGCCGGCGTCGACGTGATGGCGGTCGACATTACCAAACCGCTGGCCGAGCAGGACGGCGGGATTTTGGAAGTGAACGCCGGGCCGGCAATTTACCTGCATCGCAGCCCCATGTGCAATCCCCCCCGGCCGGTGCCCGAGGCGGTCGTCGCTTCGCTGATTCCGCCGCACGAAACGGGACGCATCCCGATTGTCGCGGTGCTCGGTGATGGCTCTGAAACCGAGACGGCAGCGAGAATCGGTGAATTGCTCCAAACCACAGGCTCAAATGTCGGCGTGTCGAGCGCCACGGGAATCCGCGTCGGCAGGCGCACAATGACGACCGCACGAGCCAACGATTCGGCTGGCTGCCAGGCGCTATTGCTGCATCCGCGAGTGGAGACGGCGGTATGCGAATTGACGGCAGAGGGTATTCTCAATTCGGGCCTGCCGTTCGATGAATGCCCGATCGCTGTGCTGCCGTGCCAAGTCACAAGATTTCGCGACTCAGCGGACGCGGGCGTTGTGGAGAAATGCGTGCGGGTCCTCGTTGATGCCGTGTCGTCGGAGGGCATGATTGTCGTCAACATCGAGGAGCCGTGGCTGGCGGCAATGTTCAAGCCGGGAGACGAGCGCATTCTTGC
>DASYAR010000007.1:0-4375 GCA_036501235.1 Planctomycetaceae bacterium | reverse complement strand
AATTGGTACTGGAGCCGTATCAGCTTGGCTTTTATATCGACGCAAAGGGCATCGTCGTGACCACCCAGGAGAAAGCGGCCGAACAATCGAAGGCCCGTCGGGCTCCGGGTCAGTCGACCTCCGACAAAAAAGACGATGCCGCGTCGCCCGATAAGCCGAAAGAGCAGGGGGCCGCTGATGATAATCTTCGCTCGCTGAACATCGTGATCGCCGAGCACGTTCTGATGTGGGACGGCAAAATCGTCACCTGGGAAGAAGTCGTAGAGGGGCTGCGGGCGATCCGCAAAGAACAGGGAAAACCGATCCATCCCAGCTTCAAATTCACGAATGGAGCGATCAAGGTGGGCCGCTGGAACCTCTATCAAGCCGCCGCGTATGACGTTTACAAAGAGTTGTTCGAACCGGCTGGAATGAATATTGGCAGCATGTCGCCTGGCGCCGGCGAACGCTATGACAAGATCCGCGTTCCGGCCGACTTGATCCCCCGGCCCGAAGACGTGCGGGTCGGCGTCGTTCGTAATTCTGCCGGACGGCCGGTGACGGTGGCGACCGTCTTGCTCATGCCGGATGACTCCGCCATGCCGGTGATGCTGCGACCGAATCTTTCATTGCGAGACACGCTCGATGAAGTCTGGGTCCACACCGATAAAGAGGGCCGTTTCAAGATCGCCTGCCCCGAAACTGGTTACAGGCTCATCGTCTTGTCTCCTGCCGGTTTTGCCCAGGCGCCAGTCCCCAAAGCTGGTGAACAGGCAGAAATCCAGCTGTTGCCGAACTGCGAACTCCAGGTGAGCAGCACCGACAAGAGCACGCAGGAGTTGGGCATCAGCGTGCATCTTCCGGATATGAAGGAAGGGCACGATGGATTTTCCCTCTACGAGATTTTCGTCGGGGAACAGCCCAGGACGATCCGCCTGCCTCCCGGCAGAGTGACTCTCAGCCGCGCAGCGAAAATTGGCAAAGGGGCCACGCAACTCACCCCGGCACAAACTTTCGATCTCAAGCCCGGCGAAAAGACGGTCGCCTCCTTCAGGCCGCCCGCTGACGAGGAGGACGACGATTCAGAATAGCGACTGGAAACAAGTCCGGCTGGAAAGCCCGACCTACCGGCTCCAGCGTTCGTTGAAACGAACGACATTGCCGTTCTCACGGACACGGTACGTGTAATCGGGGCCATACGCGTTGTGGACGTGATACCGAAACCGATTCTGGTACGGCGTCACGACCTGCCGCTCGGTGACCCGTCCAGCACCTACGCCGACACCCACTCCCACGGCGACTGGCGCGACCGGCGCGGAATATCCGTATCCGGTCACGACGGGGGCCGGCGCGGCGTACTGCACGGCGGGGGCGGGAGCCGGATAGGCCACAGGCACGGTTGCCGCAGTCGGAACGACATACCCGGCGACCGGCGCGGGATATGTCACGACCGGTTCATACACGACCATCGGCTGCGGACCGAACACCGGTTGATAAGCATACATCGGCGGCATGACGTACAGCGAACGGGCCTGATAGTAATAGCCGCCGGCCTGGGCGACTTGTCCGCAGGCGACCGTTATGCCCGCCAGCAATCCCAGAGCAGTCAGTTTCGCAGCCAAAGTTTGCATGGTTGTTCTCCTGAGTTTCCAGATCCGGCGGCCCACAAGCCTCTGACCTGACGAATATCAAACGATTCTGCACAAATCAAGAAGAGCCACATGAATTTTCCGTAGGGTTTGCCTTGGGCTTCCAGTCCATTTGGTGAAGTTGCCCGTTACAATTGAGACAGCGACCCCGAGCTCTTCATCGAGACGTCGTTAACATTTGTTACGAAGCAGATCCTTCGTCCTTCGCTCCATGCCCCCTTCCTCAAAGATTCGTCGTCCTCCGATCATCACAATCGTCTCGGCGACAGTGGTCGTGCTGGCCGGGGCGCTCGCGGTGGCATTTCAACTGGCGTCGGTGTTGAGCCATTCCGGATTGGCGTCAGAATTCATGAGCGCCGGGCTGTGGCGGCAGATCGTCGTTGCGCTGGGCGGAACGATTTCCGGGCAAGGTGATAACCAAGTCGCCAGTCTGCCGAGCGGCACGTTTCTCGTCGCCAGTGCCGGATTCGCGCTCGTGACGTGGCTGGCGGGCGCCGTGTGCATTTCGCGTCGGCGTCAGATTCCGTATGTCACGGCGCTTTCTCAATGGGGGCGCTCAGGTTGGATCTGGTGGATTTCTGTCATCGGCTGGGAACTGCTGGCGGTTGTTTGGGACCTCTGTGGGGTCGTCTCGCTCCAGGCGCTCTGGCATGCCGTCTTACCGTTCTGGCACAGCACCATGGGGGCGGGATGGCTAACGACCTTTTTCGTGTTCACCCGCCCTCGCGATGCGGCCCTGGGCGAAACAAATCTCCCCGACCGGATTCCCGCCAGTGTGTGGTTCGCGGCGGCCGCCTATTTCGCGTGCTTTGCCTTGATGAACTGCTTGTTGTACGAGGCGCTTTTATTGCCGCACGGCGACTCGGCGATGTACGAAGAGCACGTCTGGAATCTGCTGCATGGGAAGGGATTTCGAAGCTACCTCGATCAGGGGCGTCCGTTTCTGGGAGAACACATTCAGGTAATTCACCTGGCGGTGATTCCATTGTATGTGCTCTGGCCGTCGCATCTGTTGCTGGAATTAGGCCAGTCGGCGTGGCTGGCGGCGGGAGCGATTCCTGTCTTTCGCATCGCGCAACGGCATTCGGGCTCGCGGCGCGGAGCAATCCTCTTGGCCATCGCCTACCTGCTCTATTTCCCGATGCAATATCTGGATATCGCGGTGACGTTCAAGACGTTTCGTCCGAATTCTTTCGAGATTCCGTTCGTGATGTTCGCGATCGACGCGCTGGAGCGAAGCCGTTATAGCACGCTGCTGATCTGGCTTGGGCTGTCACTGTTATGCCAGGAAGATGCCGCTACGATCATTGCACCACTGGGTGTTTGGATCGCTCTCCGTCAGGCACGGTTCGCCGGTATCACCGATCGGACTGCGCGCCGCAACCTGGCTTGGCTCGGATCGGGGCTGGCAGTATTTGGTGTCGTGTACGTGGCGCTCGTCGTCAAGGTCGTGCTTCCCTGGTTTCGCGGCGGGGCGGACGTGCACTTCGCGAAATACTTCGATGAATTCGGCGGAGATTCGAACGCCATCGTGAGCACTGTCTTGAACCATCCCGGTTTGTTCTTGACCAAACTGTGTGGCACACCTTCCTGGTTGTTCGCCTTGGGACTTTTGGCGCCGCTCGGCTTCCTGCCCCTCTTGTCTCCCGGCCGCCTGGCCGTGGCGGCGCCGCTCTTTGGCGTGTTGTGCTTGAGCAACATGACGAATTCTCCGCTGCATCATTTTCACGCGCCCTTGGTGCCGATCGTGGTCTGGGCGGCCGCAGCCGGCCTGCCCCAGGTTGGCGGCGTCTGGCGGCGATGTGTCGTATGGCGGAATCGCCGTCAGGAATCCGACGATCCGGACGACGAGCGGAAGCGAATTGCACCTGAAAGATTCGTATCCAGCGGCAAGACGCTGCCCTCTGTTCAGCCGTCGCCGCTACGACGGAACGTGGCTCCCCGATATGGAGTCGGCGACGCGCGCACCATCCAGATTGCATTGACCGCCTCGGTCTGGTGCGTGCTGTGCGCGCTCTTCTCCGGTTCATTGATGTCGCTGTCGCCGCTGGGGATCGGCTTCTGGGACCCGTATTCGTCTCGCTACTGGAGAGATCATTACGTACTCGGAGAGCGCGCACGGCGGTTTCCGGTCGCGTTCGCGCTCGTTCCGCAAGACAGCCGCGTCGCCTCGACCGATTACATTCATCCGCGATTCACGCACCATGCGCGGTCGTACGACTACAGCCACTATCGGCCCGACGTTCCGGCGGATGCCGATTTCATCGTGATCGACACGCAGCACCCGTACAGCGAAATCAAGCGCCCTCGAGACATTAAAGAATTCCACGAACAACCCGATCAATGGGAACTGCTGGAGGACAATACGGGAGGGTATTTTATCGTGCTGAAGCGCAGGCGGTGATGATGCGTGGATCACTGGCCACGCGGCAGTGCCGTCCCGTCAGGGCGGCTGGATCACCCCTTTGCGGAAAACCGACGCGCGGGGCGCAAGATTATTTGTCGGCACCCGCCGTACCCGATGAGAACACATTGCTGTCACGTTGGAAAACCTGACCTACAAGTAGCGCATCCGTTTCTGCATGTCGACGTTCACGCTCTGGTAGCGGCGCGTCAGGTTCCCGGGGTGGAATTGCTGCATGCGGACTTCTTCCAGGTCGTCCGCGCCGATCGCCTTCGTAAAGATCGGCAGCAGGAATTCAATCCCCAATTTCGAGGGCTGGAAGCGGTGCGCGTCATACAGCGAC
>DASYAR010000006.1:0-3464 GCA_036501235.1 Planctomycetaceae bacterium | reverse complement strand
CGGTGACCGTCCAGGAATTTGTCAATTTCCGCGATCGCCGCCTTGTGCTGGCGCTCGGCTTCGGAAGTGTCCGCGGCGGCTGTAACAGCATGAATCGCCTTTTCCGCGGCTTCTTTGAGACGTGCGTCTTCACTCTGGGTTGCTTTGCGCAGGTCTGAGAGCGCTGATTTGGCTTTCGCGCCGAAAACCTCGAGCGCGCCGGCCGCATTCAGCCGTACCCAATCGTCGTCGTTACGTAGTCGTTCGGTAATCACTTGGACGCTTTCGTCGTCGTAGGGATCGAGGTTTGCCAGGCCGCCGCACCCCCAACCTCGAACTGTTTTATCCGAGCTTTTGAGCACGGCGGTGACGTATTGTCGTTTGACGTCAGCCAGGCTCAATAGCGTGACGCCCGCAGGAATAATCAGTTTCTGCGGGTCGATCGATTCGCCGATGTATACGGTGAGAACCGGAAACTTGCTCCAGATCAGATCCCCCTTGTCGAGCGTCGTCATGCGTCCGGCGATGCCGCCGACCAGGTGCAGATCCCAATCGCAGGCAATGTTTTTTCCGTGGAATGTGTGGGCTTCGCCAGGACCAGGGCGAATGATCACGCGGCGGACGTCCGATTTGACGGTGGCATAGTCCCGCAGCGCGTCGTTGAGAACGCTCGTCCCGCCCTGAAAGTACAGTTGTTCGTTGCCATTAACCCACGACCGATAGACGCGGGCTTCGGCGTTGACGACGGCTATGATTCCTGGCCATTCCGTGTAGTTTCGATCAGACTGGGGCCTGTTGCCGAATTCCTCTTCTCCCAAAGCCCACGCCCGATCGGGGGCGCTTGCCAAGACACAAACCATCGTCACCAGGAAGCATCGTTTCACGGGTCGTCTCCTCACTTTCGTGCCTACTTTCGTGCCTGGGTGGCAGACATCTCGCAGAATCGGCTGCTTTGCAGACTTTCCAATTTAACCATTCTGTCTGAGATAAAACGAGCATCTCGACGATTTCTTAATGACCATTTGTCCTAAGTGACACATCTCCTGATTGGAAAATTGAATTTCTGCGACCGTACCTTGCAGATAACAGTTCTCGCGAAACAGGATTCGTCGCTCAAATTCGAGCTCGAAGAGTCGATCGAGGACGTCGACCGTCAGATTGCCACTATGAAGGAAGAACTCGCTCGACGCGGGAACTGAACGCTACCATATTCGGCGCGCCAGATCGTGGAAGACAGCAAGATCACGTGGCCTCTTCGAATCCCTCCGTCACTTCGGTGACTTCCGGCGTCGCGGCTTCTTCGCACCATCCGACTTGATGATGAGACTGCGCTTCCCCGTGGACGGCAACGGAATCCTCGCCTGATCGATCGTCGCGGCGAACAGAGCTTCCACGTCGGGATGTGCCAATTGGCTGGCCGCCTCCACCTGGATGAAGCGAGTCTGCTTTCCCGATCCCCGCAGAAGCCCCTTCGGGTCAGGAAGCTCAGGCCCCTGATTGAAGTACAGGAACACCCCGGCGGCGGCGGCGCGGATCGCCACGACGGCATCGATCCCTCGGTCCGCCGGCGCATAGCCGATGACGAGGGCGGTCCCGTAGTCGTACGCCAGCTCGTTGGCGGTCGGGCATCGCTTGCGCACAGCCGCCCGGACCGATCGAAAGAGCTTCTGTTTTTTCGGATCGAGCCTGTCGATGCAGGCCCGGAGCTGGGCCTCCGGCGTACGGTTCGTGCTATCGGATTTCGCTGCCATCGCATCCTCCCAGTCCTGCTCAGCAGTTCCGCCTCAGATCCGCCGAACTTGTGATTCTCTAACCAGATTCCACGAACAATACGGGGCAGCGGTAATGTCGTCAATGACCGATCTTCCCAGTCTGTCAATAGGTTACGGCCAATTCAGATGCGTGAATTGACCGAGTAAAACTTGGTAGGCTCGGCTGAGGGCAAAAATCCTATCGACCAGCCCAAACTCGCCCGGACTGAACAAGGAAGCGGTTGAGGCCCTTTGACTTTCATCACGACCCCGGCGGTATTGGCCGCGATGCTGCTTGCACCTGCGTTCGTCAGGCGGCATGATATTGACAAGCGGCACAGAACGATTCGCATTGAAGTCCAAGTCGTTTCCGTTTTATTCGGCTATTGCAGCAATGAGTGTGGCAAACCGTGTCCATTTTCGTTCGGCTCTTTTAGGATCCGGATATCATGCAATTGACCGCGCTTGATGAGGACGGCAGCCCGGTGGACTGGTGGTTTATCTACAAGGTCCCGCAGCTCGGGGCTGGAGCGGGCACCGACGGGGCGACGGGGTACGAGTACGTTTATTACGACGCGACAATTGACGGAAACAAAGATGTGCGCAAGAGGAACATTGATAAATCGCCTTATCTCCTCAATGGAGGCAAAGGGGCTCTCAATCTCACGTTGGATTCTGTTTTCAAGAACTACAAGAAACCGCCCTCCACAATCGGATGGATTATTTACAATGACGAGATGCCTGCCGACGTTGGTCGAAAGGACGACGGGGGCCGGGGGCACACCAAAGGCGTGATCGCTTTCGACACGGCGTCGAAGACGGCGTTCTGGCTCCTGCATTCCTGGCCTAAGTTCGCTGATCCGGGCGCTACGAAAGATCCGACCCCGAAATACGGGCAAACCTACTTGTGCCTTTCTTTGACCATTGACGCCGCTCGCGAGATCGCCAGTCAGATGATCGTCCATCAGGAGCCGCAGATCTATTTCCAGAATGTTGCAAAACTGGCCAAAGATGATCCACTCTATTTGCTGACGCAGCCTCCGAATTCCAAACCAACCAGCGACTCGAATGTGACCAGGTTGAAGACGAGCGGCGGCATGGATTTCATGGTGCTGGCAAAGAACAAGGAGTGGAACAAGGATTTTTGGAACGACTTCGTGGGGCCGACGCTCGAGGACGACATGGATGACGAAACCTGGATTCGTGGCCCGATCCCGCCTGTGGCGGATAGCGACGGCATCCATAAGACTTTTGACATAAAGTACATTAACCTGGGATTTATGGGCGTGCATTGGGCCTGGCCCGAGACCCATGACCATGCCAAATGGGGCATCACCTTGCACAAGCCCTGGGTTTGCATCGGGGACATCAATCGAATGATCTCCCAAAGAAAACGGGGGGGCGGGACGATTGCCTTTCAGAATCAGATACTGTGGCAAGGCCTGTCGAAATCAGCTCTTCTTCTGGCGCCGCCAGGACACAGCAGGACGGACACCGTGGAGTTGCTCCAGACAGCGCGTCATCCTCACTCGGAGTCGCCTCCTAAAGCCAAGAAGCCGGTGAGCCACGCGAAAAAGCGCAAGAGTCGCTACGGGAAGAGTTTTTAATGCCCTTTCATCCGAGGGCGCTGTGCCACCCACAATTTTGAGCCCGGCCGCGATTAGGATTCTCACAAGACAATAAGAGCCAGGCAGTTATGCCGAACATCCGTCCATTCCCGTCGCACGAAAATGG
>DASYAR010000005.1:0-3691 GCA_036501235.1 Planctomycetaceae bacterium | reverse complement strand
CTCCGTTAGCCGCCGTTTGGTTCTTTTGCACGTGGAGCCCAGCCTATTCACGGCTTTTGACTTTTCGCAGGACAACCACGGAATGCGGGCGGACCTGCGCCAGCAGCGACGGCAGTTCATCCAGGCGCCGCCGGCACGACGGGTTGCCGTTCCGCCGATCGAGTTGCGACGCCAGGTCTTCAGCCAGCTTGTGCAATTCGATTTGCAGCTCGCGCACCGGGTATTGACCGTTTTCGCGGAAGAACGGCACAGATGACGGCAACAGCGACTTGATGGTTTTCGTCCCCTGTTCCGCGGCAAACAACAGCGCAAAAGACGCGACCACCAGAAAATCGAACTTGCGCCCGGGAACCGCCGTGATTGCAAACGGCAGATTGAGCGACACGATCTTGAGCGCCTGCGCGGTGTTCGCGGTCAGGCTCAAAAACTGAAGATGATTCGCAATCTGCGACAAAAACTCCGGATTGCGTTGAATCAGTCGATACCCCTTGCGATGAAATTCCGCCGCTTCTTCCAGACGACCAAGACGGAACAGCGGCATGAGAACCCGCCCATAGGTGCGATGTGGAATCTCTTTGCAGCGCAGCCGCTTTTTCAAGATCGGATCGGCGGCCTGCAATGCATTTTCCGGTTCATCGGCGAAGGCGAAATACTTGACCCGCATATCTTCGACACAGGCCCGGCAGTCACCCAGGCCGTCGCGATCGGCCTGTTCGAATTGGGCATATGCGGCACGGGCTGCTTCGAGATCGCCCATGCCAATGGCCATCGCCCAACGCAATGTTTCCATCGCGTACGTTGAGTAGCCGGCTTTTGTCGCACGCAATTCCAGGTCGTGCAGCGTCTGGTCGATCTGCTGGCGAGTGATCTGCGGAAATTCATCCAGCGTGCCGGCGATCCATTTGTACTGCCAGAGCAGCGAGTGGGAATCGCCTTCCTCGGGGTGTGCGTCGCTGTAAGCCAGGCAGCGGCTGAACGTCACCAGAGCCAGGTCCGAGCGACCGCCGAAAATCGCCGCTTCCACCAGGCTGTCCCGGGCATTCTGGGTCAGATCATCGTCCCCCAGCATCTCGGCCACCCGCAGGGCTTCTTCGAGCATCGCGACTTTCACCGGACCATCGTCCAGGATGAACGCGGCTCTCATGAGTTTGTAGACTGTTCCCGAGTCGAGGCTTTCGTCGGCTGCGCTCATCTGGGCTCCTGATCCGGAATCGTCGTGCTTCGCGAGGGCTATCGGCCCGATCCGACGCTCGCTTCGACGAGCGCCAAGAGTCCGTCGTTCATCAACTTCCATTCTTTGGACGTCAACGGCTGGTGCGCCGTCAGCAGCGCCTGGACATACAGCATTTGCACCGCCGGGCGAATCGTCGGCGCTTCGCCCAGCGCGACCAGTCGCTGCACCAGCGGATTCTCAAAATTGAAGATCAGGGTGGCCGACGGCAGCGCCGTCTGCTTCGAATTCGCGAGGTTCTGGAGCATTCCCGACCACAGCGAATCAGCCGTCTCCTGAGACTGTTCGATCGACCGCAGGAAGCGTCCCTCGGAATTCGTGCTGTACAGGGCCGTCAACTCGGCCGGCTGGAATCGCCGCAATTCCGTCGCGCATCGAAACGAGCGCAACGCGACGTCGGCCGCATGTCGAAACGCCTCGGTGCCGGCTTCTTCCGCTTCGTCCAGTTCTTCCAGCGACTGCGCCAATTCGGCGGCTTCCAGGCTCGAAACCGACACCTCGGGCTCCAGCTCGGCGTATTTCGTGAGCAGTTCGACGGTGTATGTATAGCCCGCGTTGATCACCCCGATTCCCTGGGCGGCAGCCACGCGGGACACTTGCCGGAACTGGTCCACGTCGGCAATGAACCGCACGTCGTCGTGCCGCTCGAGAAATTCGGGCAACGTCAACCGCCCGTCGGTCGTCTCGAACGGGAGCCATTGAATGAACAGCCGGAAGCATTCGTCGTCTTCGACGGCCAGTCCCGCGATGGCCAGGTGATGCAGCGCCAGCATCTCGCGGAATTTTTCGGGGCGGCGGCGCGCGAGTTCGACCAGATAATCACGCAGGCAATCGCCCAGCTCGTCCCGCGTCTGTTCCAACCGCTCGTCTTCGTAGAACGACTCCCGAGAGGCCGTGGGTCGCAAATCGTTGGCGTTCACGACCGCCTTGGCGAAAAAAGCCCAGTCGGGGAGCAGGTTGCCCGCCGATTCGGCCAGCAGCATTCGTTTGAGGTACACGCGGTCGCTGCGCCGGGCTGCCGGGCTGAGCGTCTGCGCCATGACGAACGCGACTCCCTCTACGTCGCCGGCCGCAGCGCGCAAGGGAATCGCGTCGAAAAACCGCATGCCGAACAGCTCCTGGCCGAACTCGAGCAATTCCCGTTCGCGCACCAGGGCGTCGGCGAACGTGCCCCGCCATGGCAAATTCTCACCGCCGACGGTCTGCGATCCCCGGCCGTTGCGAACCCGAATGGGAACCGGCAGCAATCCTCCGTAATGCTGCACCAATTCGAGCAGCCGATCGGACTCGAAAAACTCCTCGGCTCCCGATTTGCAATTGAGGAACACCTGAGTTCCGGGGGCGAGATCTTGCTCGAGCGTCCGCAATTGAAACGTGCCGTCGGGCCGGCCGCGCCATTCGACCGCCGGCGTCCCGCGCGCCGAGCGCGAGACGACGACGATCTCATCGCTGACCAGGAAGCATGCCAACAGGCCGATCCCGAACTGTCCGATGAAATCGGCCGGACGTTCTCCCGTCTCGGGACGCTTGGAGCTCTCGCCGATGATCGCCAGAAAACGATGGACTTCGTCTTCGGAGAGGCCCACGCCGTTGTCGGCGAAGGTGAGCGTCGGCGCGGATCCAGCCGGCGACGTCAGCTCGATCGTGATTTCGCCCGAGAACTGGGGTTCGAGCGCCTGACGCGCGCGGATCGCGTCCACGCCGTTCTGCAGCAACTCGCGCACGAACACGTGCGGGCCGCTGTACAGGTGGTTCGACAGCAGGTCGATAAGCCCCAGCAAGTGGACCTGAAACTTATGATTCACGAAACGAGTCTCCCGGAAGACAGTCGGGCTACGTTGATACTCGCCGGACCGTCTCGGAATGACTCGCGGCGGCCCGCCGAGGTTCGCGGCGACGAAAAATGAATTCCCGTCGCCGATTTCGAATTCCCCCACGCTACCGGAATCTCTCGCGATTCGCCAGCGGTTTCATGGCCAACGTGATCGAATCGAGCCGCAATTGACGGCAAATGAACAACAGGCTAAAGCCTGTACTCCAACGTCGGGCGGGAGGACCAGCCTGACATCGACGTCAATCTACCGCCGCTGGAACGGCTACCTCGTAATAATCTCGTTCCGTGCGGCCCAGGCGGTGATGTCCCGTTTCTGAATCGCAACCGCCATAAGATCGGGGAACAGGTCGGGTGTGCAGGCGAAGCTCGGGGCGCCCAGAGCGGTCATCTTGGCGGCCAAACCTTCGTCGTAGCACGGCGCGCCGCCGTCGCTGAGCGCCAACAGGCACACCATCGTCACGCCGCTGGAAATCATCTCGGCCGTCTGACGCAGAAGCCCTTCCGCGACGCCTCCTTCATACAAGTCCGAGATCAGAATGAAGATCGTTTGCGCCGGACGGGTGATCTGCTGCCGGCAATACGTCACGGCGCGGTTGATGTCGGTCCCGCCGCCGAGCTGTGTGCCG
>DASYAR010000004.1:0-19511 GCA_036501235.1 Planctomycetaceae bacterium | reverse complement strand
AATCTGACGTTGGTGCAGGCCCGTGAGGTTCTGGCCCGCTCCCGGACGTTCGATGTGGCGCGTGACGTAGAAAACTATCTTCGTGGAGAGCTTAACAAGCTCTCTACGGATTTGGTCGAATAGCCTCGCGGTCGGGATGCTCCCGCCTCGAGGCCCAGTGTCTATTTTCAAGCTGACGTTGTTCATGGGAAACAGGATGCCCGGTCTTTTCATAGTCTCTGAAGTCAAAGTCTCTGAAGACCTGAATATCCGCAAAACAGCCCGCGGCGCCACGGCAGCGCCGCGCGGCACGCAACCAATTCTGGTGCAAAAAGAGTGCGTCTCGGCGGCGATCGCGGGCGGTATTTCATCTGCGATTTCATCCGTGGCGCCTGCTTCGGACCATCGCGGCCTCCGGTGGGAACTGACGTTCCCGGAGCCGTGCCGAATCCAGGCCCAGGGCCTTGCCGCCGATCATTTCTCGATTGCACGCTCTTCCCGGAACGACAGGGCAATCCTGCGTCGCCTCGGCCGATTTGTTTCGGCCGGCGAGGCAGCCCCTGCTTTCGGGCCACTCGGTCTTGACGACCGGGGCGGCGCATCTCCACCGGTCGGCGGCACGCCGTCGGAGGGATCCGCGGGCGCGAGGAAGCGCACCGTTCGTCATTGCCGACGAAGGGCAAACAATGAAGAAGGAAATGCTGGTCAATGCGCTCCAACCCGAAGAGAGCCGCATTGCAATCGTCGAGAACGGGGTCCTCGAAGAGCTGTACATCGAGCGCAATAGCCTCGAAAACTTCGTGGGGAACATTTATAAGGGTCGGGTCGTCAATATCGAGCCCAGCATTCAGGCCGCCTTCGTCGATTTCGGCGTCGGCCGCAACGGATTCTTGCATGTCAGCGACGTCGAGTATCAGTACTACAAGCATCTGACCGGTCCCGGAGGATCGGTTCCCGCCCGCCCCGAAGAAGAAGACGAAGAAGACGAGCGTCCGCAGCGCGGCGGCGGCAAGAAACGCTTCAACGAGCGCTCCGTCCGCAACAAGCCCCCGATTCAGGAGATCTTCAAACGCGGCAGCGAAGTTCTCGTGCAAGTCATCAAGGAAGGGATCGGCACCAAAGGCCCGACCCTTTCGACCTACATCAGCATTCCCGGCCGGTATCTCGTACTCATGCCCGGCCTGCAGCGCGTGGGGGTCAGCCGAAAAATTACTGACGAAGGCATTCGCCGCCAGTTGCGCACGGCCCTCGAGCAGCTCAATCCGCCGGAGGGACTGGGGTTCATCATTCGCACCGCCGGGATTGAGCGCTCGCAGAAAGATCTGCAGCGAGATCTCAACTATCTGCTGCGACTTTGGAACGTCATCGTCCGCCGCATCAAGAAAACCCGCGCGCCGGTCGACATCTACCAGGAAAGCGACATGGTGATTCGCACTATTCGCGACATTTACAATTCCGAAATCGAAACGATCTGGGTCGACGAGCCGGAAACATTCGAGCGGGCCCGCGAATTCTTGAAAGTCGTGCTTCCCAAGCACGCCGACCGGATGAAGCTGTTCGAGGGCAAAGAGCCGATCTTTCACAAGTATCGCATCGAGGATGAAATCACCCGCATCCAGCAGCGTCACGTGCCGCTGGTCGGAGGCGGGTCGCTGGTGATCGATCAGACCGAGGCGATGGTCGCCATCGACGTCAACAGCGGCAACTTTCGCGCCGACAACGACGCCGAGGAAACCGCGTACCAGATGAACCTGCGGGCCGCCGCCGAGATCTGCCGCCAGATTCGCCTGCGCGATCTGGGGGGGGTGATCGTCAACGACTTCATCGACATGCGCGAAGAGCGGCACCGTCGGGGGGTCGAGCGTGCCTTGCGCGACGCCATGCGCCGCGACCGCGCTCGCTCCAAGATCTTGCGGATCAGTCCGTTCGGGCTGATCGAAATGACCCGCCAGCGAATTCGGCCGTCGCTGCGCCGCAGCGTTTATGAAGATTGCCCCTGTTGCCGGGGAACCGCGTTGGTCAAAACGGCCGAGAGTGTGGCGATCGAAGTTGTGCGGCTTTTGCTGAATTCGGTGCACCGCGACGGCGTTTCGAAAATCACCGTCGAAGTCCACGACCGGGTGGCCACTTACCTTAACAACCGCAAACGTAAAGACTTAATCAGGTTCGAGGATGAAAATGGCGTTGCAATCCATATCACCTCGCGTGCCGAATTCGGCCCTGAACATCTGCAAATCCGGTGTTACGACGGCAGCGGGACCGAGTTGAAAATTGCCGCCCCGGAACACTCGAAATCATCCCGCTGACCCGCTATTATGTCGAATGTCCCCCGTTGGAGTACCGCCTTTAGGCGGGGGCCTCGTTTAACCCGGAGCCAACGGCGACGGCGTGTGGCGGTCGTGAGACGAAACAATTGTCGCCATCGGCTCCGGGTTAAACGACTCGATATTTCAAACTTAATTTGAGGCTACGTTCATGTTCGCCATTTTCGAAGACGGCAGTCACCAATATCGCGTCCAGGCCGGAGACCGCCTCGAAGTCGATTACCGCGAGGCTGCCAAAAACGGTGATTCACTCTCGTTCGACCGCGTGCTGGCTGCCGGTAACGATTCCACGGGCCAGATCGGCCGTCCTCTGATCGCCGGTGCCACAGTCCAGGCCGAGGTCGTCGACGAAACCTTCAAGGCTCCCAAACTCGAAATCGGCAAGTTCCGTCGCCGCAAAGGGCATATTCGCCACAACGGCCATACGCAGAAGTACACGCAGGTTCGCATTACGGCAATCAATGTGCCGGGTCTGGCCAGCTCGGAGCCTGCCACGAATCCCGCGTAATGGCCATGTCACACGCCGATCTCCTCAATGATTTACGCTGGAAGAAATTCCAGGTCCTCAACGACGGGTTCGTGTGCCTGGTAGACTGCATGGGAGATGACGCCGCAGTGGTGCAAGCCGCGCGCGTCAGCTACGGCGAGGGGACGAAGCGAGTCTCCGACGACCGCACGCTGATTCGCTACCTGCTACGGCATCGTCACACCACTCCGTTCGAAATGGCCGAGATCAAGTTTCTCGTCCGCGTGCCGATGGACTGCTGGCGGCAATGGATCCGGCACCGTACGGCATCGGTCAACGAATACAGCACCCGGTATTCGGTGGCCATCGACTCGACGCAGGCCACGCAGCCGGACGAATGGCGGACACAAGCCGAGCAGAACAGGCAAGGGAGCGGCGCCCCGCTGCCCACCGATCTGGGCGCCAAGCTCAGTGAGGATGAGCACCATTTTCACGTCGCTGCGCGGCAGGTCTATCAGAATCGTCTGGAAGCTGGGGTGGCCCGCGAGCAGGCCCGTAAAGACCTGCCCCTTTCCACATACACCGAAGCCTACTGGAAAATCGATCTGCACAATCTGCTGCACTTCCTGGCTCTGCGGATGGACCCTCATGCGCAGCAGGAAATCCGCGATTATGCCACGGCGATCGGCGAGAACATCATCAAGCCGCTGTTTCCGATCGTGTGGGAGGCCTTCGAAGACTACCGGCTGGGGGGGACGTTTCTGTCGCGGCTCGAAACGGGAGTCATGCAGCGATTGCTCGTTCGCCCGCGTCCCAATTCGTTCTACAGCCTCGAAGATTTTCTCGCCGTGCAGGACGAATCGTGGCGCTCTCTCGGCCGGTCGCGAGAACGCGACGAATGCCGCGCCAAGTTCGAGCGACTGGGACTGTTGTCGTCCCCCACGTCGTAGCTCTTGTTATCCGATCGCCTTTCCATCGCTGGATTTCGATCCATCCAGGTTCCGTGGGGATAAACCTGGCGGCCGGCTGGAGCAAGTCACAATTCTCGCCGAAGAACCGGCGGCCGGCATATTGAGTCGCGCCGGGCGGACTGCTAGAGTAATAGAAAGGCAGGTCTGATCCTGCCGGATAAGCAAGACTTCGTGAGGTGAGCCATGTCGGGATCCGGCGATCGACGGCACCGCCATCGAACGAGGACCATGCGACAATCGACTGAACATGAACGCCCCCGAACCTACTCGACCTTCTGCTCGCGACGGAGCGCTGGAGGTCTATCTGCTTGGGCTGGTCGATTTTGATGCGGCGATTGCTTTGCAAGAGCGTTTGATGCGCGACGTTGCCGGTGGCGACGACGGTAGCGGGGCGCTGCTCGTTTGCGAGCATCCGCCGCTGATCACTGTCGGCCGCGAGGGGAGCCGGACCGAGATCCGCTGCTCGCAGGAAGAACTCACCGCGCGGCAGATTCCCGTGCGCTGGCTCAATCGGGGCGGAGGCAGCGTCGTCCATTTGCCGGGGCAGCTCGTCGCTTATCCGATACTGCCGGTGGCGCGCCGCAGTTGGGGATTAGCGGCATTTCGCGAACGGCTCGAAATGTCGCTGGTCGATCTGTGTGAAGAAATGCGGGTGCGCGCCTGGTGTCGACCAGAGAGTTCAGGCATCTTTTGTCGGAGCGGGCAGCTCGCCCAGGTCGGCGTCGCGGTGCGATCGTGCGTCAGTTCGCACGGACTCTTTGTGAACGTCAACCCGCGGATGGATGCGCTGGGGCTCGTTCGGCCGGCCTCTGGTCGCTCGACGTCGCTGGCCGCCGAGCGCGGGCAAACGGTGTCGATGCCGGGCGTTCGCGAAAGCCTGATTCGGCGACTGGCTGCGCGGCTCGACTACGAACGCTATCATCTCTACACGGGACACCCCCTTCTCAGAAGGACGAAGCGGGTGGTGGCGTATGCTTGAGATCATCGGCCAGCTTTCCCCGGTAGAGGCACCTGGGGAAGCAATTGCCGTCGCGCCGCGGCGCCGCTTGCCTCCCTGGCTCAAGCGGCCCATGCCGCAGCCCGACATGATGTTCACCGGCAACGTGATCCGCGATCTGCGGCTCGAGACCGTGTGCGAAAGCGCGAAGTGCCCCAACCGCACCGAATGCTGGTCGCAACGGACGGCCACGTTCATGATCCTCGGCAACGTGTGTACTCGACCGTGCGGTTTCTGCTCGGTCCCCAAGGGAAAAACCGATGTGCTGGAAGCCGACGAACCGGAACGCGTGGCCGAAGCGGCGCTGCGCCTGGGCCTCAAGTACGTCGTGATTACCTCCGTGACTCGCGATGATCTTCCCGACGGGGGAGCAGAGCATTTCTATCGCTCGGTGCTGGCCGTGCGCGACAGGACCGGGGCCGCTGTCGAAGTGCTGACGCCCGACTTCCTCGGCAATCGAGCCGCGATCGAACGGGTGATTGCCGCACGGCCCGACGTCTTTAATCACAACACGGAGACCGTCCCGCGGCTGTACCACCGTGTGCGGCGCAATGCCGACTATCGTCGCACGCTCGACCTCCTCGAGCAGGTGAAAACGACGATCCCCAATATGACGACGAAGAGCGGATTGATGCTCGGTCTGGGGGAAACGGTCGAGGAACTGCTGGACGTGCTGGCGGATCTGCGCAGCGTTGGTTGTAATATCTTGACTCTCGGCCAATACCTGCAGCCAACTCCCGATCACCTGCCGGTCGAACGGTACGTCCCGCCCGAAGAGTTCGACGTGATCGGCGATCTCGCCCGCGGAATGGGATTTTCGCTGGTCGCGAGCGGTCCCTTTGTGCGTTCAAGCTATCACGCCGGCGAAATGGCCGAGCAGGCATCCGTCGGGGTTCCCGGTGTCTGAGGTTACGGAGCGGCAGATGCACTCAGCACCGCCTCGGCCGAAACCAATGGCTTGAACGTCGAATGCTCAACGTCGAACGTCCAACGTCGAATGAAAGTAAAATGGCTGCGCCGGGTCATGTCGCGACAGCGACGTCTATCCGTTCGAAGTTCGAAGTTCAGAGTTCGATATTCGACGTTCGGGACCGTTAATCAACCATGACCAACTCGCCTGACATCCCCCAATCACTCGTTCCTATTCTCTTGCCTGACTTGGGGACCGCCGGGGCGACGCTGCACATTACGGCCTGGTACGTTGAACCGGGAGATTCTGTCGAGATGGGCGAGCCAATTCTGGAAGTCATGATTCCGGGCGTGACCTGCGACATCCCGGCTCCGGCTCCCGGAACGATCACGAGGCTCGATCGTCCTTTGGATGCCACGGTTTCTCCGGGCGACGTCGTCGCCTGGCTGGCCCCGCGGAATTGACGGTGGCCGCCCGAAACGGGCGACTTGACAGGCGCGGCGGACGCTTTATATCTTCGGTGCCAACGAATGACCGGCCCCATCGTCTAACCCGGTTAGGACACAGGGTTTTCATCCCTGCAATGCGGGTTCAAATCCCGCTGGGGTCACTTGCGTCAGGGCTGGATCAGCCCTTCGCGCACGGCATACAGCGCCAGGCTGACTTTGTCGTTGACACCGATCTTGCTCATGATGCGGAACTTCTGATTGTCGACCGACTTGGGGGACAAAAAGAGCTTCCGGGCCACCGACTTGACGCTCTCTCCCCGCGCCAGGTGTCTCAGGATTTCCAGCTGCCGATCGGTCAGCCCGTGCGTTGGCGCGTCGATGCGCAGACGAAATTTCTGGCGGACCGGATCGAAAGCGATTTTCGAGCCGACCGTAGGTGAAAACGTCGGTTCCGAAATCGCAGTCCGGCGGATCGCTTGGACGACGTCTGCGAGCGGCGTGTCGCGAGACAGAATCGCCTCGGCGTTGAGGCGCAGCGCCTGGTCGAGCAGCGAGTCGGCGACCGTATGCGTCAGAAAAACGAGCCGCACGCCCGATGTCCGCCGCCGGACATTGGCCGCGATGTCAAAGGCCATTCCCCCTGTCAATTCGGCGTCGAGAATGACCACGTCAGGATGGCATTCGACCACGCGGATTGCCGCCTGCCCCGGATTGGACTCACTGGACACGACCTGCAATCCGGGTTCGTTTTGCAGACGGTAAACCAAAGCGTCGGCGAAGACCCGCTGCTGATCGACGACTGCGACCTTGAGCTTGGCGGCAGTATTCATCTTGAAATACCTCAGGCGTCGGCGTGGTTCCCCGATCGGCGGCGGGACCGTCAAGCAGGCATCACGATTATTGTTATCAGGTTTTATCGGGGGAGAGGGGACTTTCCCTCCATAGCTGGTATTCACTAAAGGCTGCGGTTTGGCGAATGAACAAGATGTTCATCGGCGACCGTCCCGATTCAACCGACACAAAACGAAACGTCCGCAAAGGCACAATCTGAACTGACTTGCGATGCGGCAGGCAGTTGCGCCGTTCGAATAGATGAAATCAGGCTCAGGACCCGCAAAGTCAGGCCAAAGCCCGTATTCCGAAAAAATGACGATAAGCCGCTGCTCATCGTGCATTTGTCCGATGGCCGCAAGCCGATGGCTATTTCTGGGCCGGGCCTGAGCCACCTCGCCACTCCGTGATGGCCTGGATGACGAAATAGAACACGGGCGTCAGGAAGATGCCGAACAGGGTGACACCCAACATGCCGCTGAAGACTGCGGTCCCCAGAGTCCGGCGCATCTCGGCCCCGGCGCCGTGAGCGATCATCAGGGGCACGACTCCCAGGATGAAGGCGAATGAAGTCATGATGATCGGCCGTAACCGGCTGCGACAGGCCGCGAGAGTGGCCTCGAACCGCGATTGCCCCGCCTCCTGGGCCGCCTTGGCAAAGACGACGATCAGGATGGCGTTCTTGCATGCTAGGCCGACCAACACGATGAACCCCACCTGGACGAAGATATTGATGTCCGATTTAATCATGGCAACCCCCGCCAGCGCGCTCAACAGACACATCGGAACGACAAGAATGACCGCGAGCGGTAGCGAATAGCTTTCGTACTGACCCGACAAGACCAGAAACACCAGAATTACGGCGCCGGCAAAAGCGAAATACACCGCTTTTCCTTCGAGCGTTTGCAGGTAAGTTAATTCCGTCCATTCGTACGTCATGCTGCGGGGAAGTTCCCTGGCGGCCAGGTCGCCCATCGACTTGATAATCGTGCCGGTGCTCGCCCCGGGGAGCGCGGCGCCGTTCAGGGGCGCGGCCGTCCGCATGTTGTAACGGGTGATCATCGAAGGCCCGCCGATATTGCTGACCGTGGCGATCGTGCCGAGCGGGACCATCTCACCATTTGCGTTCCGAACCTTGAGCTGCTGAATGTCGTCGGCCTCCAGCCGAAACGGCGCGTCGGCCTGCAGGTTGACCTGCCAGGTGCGGCCGAAGCGATTGAAGTCGTTAACGTAATAGCCGCCCAGATAAACCTGGAGCGTGTTGAATACGTCCCCCAGCGGTATCCCCATGGTCTTGCATTTTGTGCGATCGATATCGATGTAGAGCTGCGGCGTATTGGCCCGGAAGCTGCTGAACAGACCACCGACTCCTGGGACCCGGCTGCCGGAATCCGCCAGGTTCTCGGTTTGCCCCTGGACCATGTCCAGTCCGACGTCGCTCAAGTCTTCGACCATCAATTTGAATCCGCCGGCATTTCCCAAACCGTCGACCGCCGGCGCACCGAACACGGCGACCTGGGCCTCGACGATCTCGGCATAGAGTTGCCGCTGGAGGCGTCGGGCAATTTGTTCGCCGGACAGAGAGTGATCGCGGCGCTCGTCGAAATCTTTCAGAATCACGAACATCGATGCGAGGTTCGAGCCGATGGCATTGAGGACAAAAGATTGGCCGGGAATTCCGATCGTGTGTGCGACACCGTCCGCCTTGAGAACCATAGCTTCGACGCGCCGCAGGGCCGCGTCGGTGCGTTCCAGGGATGCCGAATCGGGCAATTGCACGTCGATGACCAGGTAACCTTTGTCCTGGGTCGGGATGAAGCCCGTCGGGATTCGCGTAAAGCCCAGTGCCGTCAAACCCAGGAGGCCTCCGTAAACAAACAGCACGATCACGCACACCCGCAGCATTCCGCCGACGATTCGTCCGTAGATCCGCGTCGCAAAGTCGAAGCCACGATTAAACGCTTTGAAAAAGCGGGCCAGAACGCGGTTGACGGGTTTTGTGATAAACCATCCAGTGACAGCGCCGGGTATGAAATAGATGGCCCAAACGGCCCATGCCTGCCAAGCGTCTCCGCGGGCAAGATTGGCTCCGGGCAGACCTGACCGCATCAACAGCGTGGCGCCGAGCCAGCCCAGCAAACCGGCGTAGCCCCACCAGGGAAGCGCCTCGCGCGTGTCTTCATGGCCTTCTGCCCCGTGTTTGTAGTCTTTGAAGATCATCACCGCCCGCGAGGGAGTCATCGTCATGGCGTTGATCGCAGAGATGATCATCGACGCGGCGATGGTCAGCGCGAACTGCCGGTAGAATTGTCCGCTGATGCCGCCGATCAAGGCACTGGGAAGGAACACCGAGCAGAGGACGAGGGTGATGGCGATAATGGCGCCGGTGATTTCCCCCATGGCCTTGATCGTAGCCGCTTTGGCATCGAGTCCCTCGGCCAGCTTGGTTTCGACCGCCTCCAAGACCACGATGGCGTCGTCGACCACGATTCCGATCGCCAGAACGAGGCCGAACAGCGTCAGATTATTGAGCGTGAAACCCATCAGATACATGACGGCAAACGTGCCGACGAGCGAGACTGGAACGTCGATCATCGGCAGGATCATCGCCTTCCAATCCTGCAGAAAGAGGAGCACGACAATCGCCACGAGAATGATGGCGTCGCGCAGCGTATGAAACACTTCGTCGACCGATTCTTTGATGAAAGGGGTCGTATCGTAGACGATGTCGTATCGTGCGCCGCGCGGAAATCTGATCTTGAGCTCCTGCATTCGATGGCGAATGCGTTCTGCGGTCTCGAGCGCGTTCGAGCCGGGCAATTGGAAGATCGCCAGGCCCACTGAGGGTTGTCCGTCGAGCGTGCAGCGCGTGTCCTGGTTTTTGGCCCCCAGCACACTGTGGGACAGATCCCGCAGGCGGACGACTTCTCCCGCGGCGCCGGTTTTGACGATGATTTCTCCGAACTGCTCCGCCTCGATCAGCCGGCCCAGGGTGCTCAGCGTGTACTGAAAATCCTGACCGGGTGGCGCAGGTTGCTGTCCGAGCTGTCCGGCGGCGACCTGCACGTTCTGTTCTTTCAGAACATTGATGACGTCGGTGGCCGTCAGGCTGTTATTGGCCAGCGCGGTGGGATCGAGCCAGACGCGCATGCTGTAGTCCTGCTGACCCAGGTAGGTCACGTCTCCCACACCTTTAAGTCGTGCCAGTTCATCCCTGATTTGAATCGTGGCGAAATTGCTCAAGTAGAGCTGGTCGAACGTGGGCTTATTCGTTTCGGGATCGACCTCCGAAAACAGGTTGACGACGAGCAGAATGCTGGGGGATTTCTTTTTCGTCGAGACCCCGATCGCCTTAACCGTATCGGGCAGAGACGGAAGCGCCAGGTTGACGCGGTTCTGCACCAGCACCTGCGCCATATCGAGATCCGTCCCGAGCTCGAACGTCACAGTCAGGTTGTAACCACCGTCGTTGGTGCACTGCGACGACATGTACAGCATGTTTTCGACGCCGTTGACCTGCTGTTCAATCGGCGCGGCGACCGTATCGCGGACGACAGACGCGCTGGCTCCCGGATACGATCCCGAGACCTGCACGGTCGGGGGCGTGATTTCAGGATACTGCGCGATCGGCAGGATCTTGACCGCAGCCGCCCCGGCCAGCAGAATCACCAGCGAAATGACGACCCCCAGGACAGGACGTTCGATAAAGAATTTCGCCATGTTTTGAACGTCTTTGCAGCTATTGGGCCGGCGGCTTGCCTGGGGTCTTGGCGGATTCGGCCGTATCGGGATCGCCAGCAGTTTCCGAGATCGCTTTGGCGACGGACGATCCAGGACGACTATTCATATCGGCCGGCTTGGCGTTGACTTCCGCTCCGGGCCGAACACGTTGCAACCCATCAATGATGACTCGTTCGCCGGACTTTAGCCCCTCGGCAATGACCCTGAGCCCGTTGTGGACGGGCCCCAGAATGACGGTCCGATCGACGACTTCGTTTTTGTCATTCACCACATACACGAACTTTCGTCCCTGGTCGGTGCCGACCGCACGTTCGGCCACAAGCAAAGCTGAATGCGGCTCGCCGAGAGGTACACGAACGTGAGCGAACATTCCGGGGGTCATTTCGCGTCGTTGCGGCTGGAACTCGGGATTCGCGAAGACCCCTCGCACGCGGACTGTCCCCGTGGCCGGATCAACATGATTGTCGAGGAAATCGATATAGCCCTGCTTCGGATATCCCTCGTCAGTGGCCAAACCCAGTTCGACCGAAAAAACCTCCCTGTCGTCGGCATGCTTGCCCTTGGCGCCTTTGACCTTCCCTTCGCGCATCAGCTTATGGACGACCAGCAGCGTACGCTCATCGAGATTGAAATAGACGTTGATCGGATCGACCGATACGATCGTCGTCAGCAGTGTATTGTCGGCTTTGATCAGGTTCCCCGCGGTGATCTCGGTGCGGCTGATCTTACCGGAAATCGGTGCGGCGATGCTCGAGAACTCGACGTTCAAACGGGCGCGGTCCCGCTTGGCCTGGGCCGCAAGCACATTGGCATCGGCCTGCTTCTTGGCCGTATCGTTGCGTTCGTATTCTTCGAGACTGATGCTTCCCTTGTCCTTCAGTGCGACGGCGCGTTTCAGATCGCCGGTCGCCTTTTCCAATTGCGCCATGGCAATGGCCAGCTCGCCTTCCGCAGCCTGAAGATCGGCCTTATACTCGCGGTCGTCGATCTGATACAGCGGAGCGCCCGCCTTGACTTCGGTTCCTTCGGCGGAGTTCTCTTCGGTCCCCTGTTTTCCGCTAAACCACACATTTGTCAGAAATCCGGTCACCCGCGCGCGGATCTCGACGGTTTCCACGGCGTCGATTCGCCCCGTGTACTCGACGTAATCGGAGATGGAATCTTCGACCGGCACCCCGGCCGTCACGATCACAGGCGGACGCTTTTCCGAAATGGATTCCGACCTCAGATCGCTGCATCCGGGAATCAGAAGGAGGGCGGTCAGCGAGATGAACAGGCCGAAGTGGATCGGTTGCATACGGCACCGCGAACAGAAAGACGGGATCGTGATCACAAGGAATTCGCGAAGGTAAATCGTGCCGATCGCCTTCGCGGCGGTTCTCTCGCGCGACTGTCGCGAACCGCATTTTAATCAGGCACGCTTTACGTCGTTGCCACTCTAGACATTGGCCCGCCGGTTTACAACCAGGCACGCTGAAAGTCCGAAACGATCCGTTCACAGGGAACGCGACCGACCGGGGCGTTTTTAATAGCTCTCGGGAATGAACTGAAATGGATGGCTCGACTCTCTGTATTCGCCGGGTTTTTGGCGCTTGGGGAGTTTGATTTTCTCCCGCGGGGCTTCCTTATAGGGGATGCGGCTGAGCAGATGGCTGATCACGTTCAATCTCGCTCGCTGCTTGTCGTCCGATCGAACGACGAACCACGGAGCCCACTCGGTGTCGGTCGCTGCGAACATTTCGTCCCGCGCCCGCGAATAGTCGTACCAGCGGCTGTATGACTTGAGATCCATCGGGGACAGTTTCCAGATCTTCCGGCCGTCGTGGATTCGCGCTTCGAGCCGGCGCGTTTGCTCTTCCGGACTCACTTCCAGCCAGTACTTGATCAGGATGATGCCCGAATCGACGACCGCTTTTTCGACGGAGGGAACGATGTCGAGGAACCGCCGCGCTTGTTCAGCCGTGCAGAACCCCATGACGCGTTCGACGCCGGCCCGGTTGTACCAGCTTCGATCGAAGATCACGACTTCGCCGGCCGCGGGGAGGTGGGGCAGATACCGTTGGATGTACATCTGCGATTTTTCGCGCTCGGTCGGCGCCGGGAGCGCCAGTACGCGAAAAACTCGCGGGCTGACGCGCTCGGTGAGGGCCTTGATCGTACCCCCCTTCCCTGCACCGTCACGCCCCTCGAATACGATGCACACCTTCAGTCCTTTGTGCCGGACCCACTCCTGCAGTTTCACCAGCTCGACATGCAGTTTCTTCAGTTTTCGCGAGTAGTCTTTGCCCTTGAGTCTCGATTCCATCGCACCGTCGTTGTGTTGAGATGGCCCCCTATCTTTGCTCATGCAGCGCTCCTCGATGACAGACACAGGCGACAACACGTGATCAATGCGTCCTGCCGCCGCCGATTACTTCTCTTTGGCAAAATTCAGGCCTGGATCACCCGCCTCGCTGCCAATCACCTTGAAGCGGAGTTGGTTGCCATTCAGGGCGATCTCGGCAAGCATGACAGACCCGTCGCCGACCTGCAGTGCCAGGTTGTTCTGCTCCACGGCAAAAATCCCCTTGATCTCTTCCGACTTCTTGCCGCTCGTGTATTTCCAAGAAAATCCGTTGTCTTTATCGAGCGCCATCTGGAATTTCGAACCGCCGCTGCCGGCGGCCGACCAGACGCCGACGACTTGCTCGGTCTTGATCAACTGACCTCCTTCCAATGGAGGCTTGGGCGTGGGCGACGCTGACGCTTGGTCCGCAGCCGAGGCGATCCCCAGCAACTGCCCCACCAGTCGATCGTTGGGCGTCAGCTTGTCCACTTCGCGAAGCTGCGACTTGGCGGCATCAGGAAATCCGGCCGTCAGGTAGTGGTAAGCCAGCAGGAAACGAGCGTCGGACGACTTGGGATTCTGTTTGACGTACTCTTCCAGCGCGCGCAATTGCGGTGTGTAGTCAGCGGAGTTTCCGTACAGGCTGCTGAGCGTTGTCCAGTTCCAGCCGGGGCCGGCCGACAGAACCGCGTACGCCGCCGCCGCCGCCTCGCGATAGTTCTTCAAGGCAAACAGCACTAACGACCGGAACTCGTGCACCACCGCGTCGTTGGGCATCGTTTTCAGTGCACTGTCGCACAAGGCAAGCGCCTGTTTGTAATCTCCAGTCGCGAAAGCCGCGCGGCTTTGGTCGAACAGAGCCATACCCTCGGCGCTCACTCCCGGCGGCAGCGCCGTGGACGTGGTGTCTGTCGCCGTCGCAGGTTGTCCATCGGCTGCCGGCTGTGGGTAATCGGCTGCCTGATATTGCGCCACCGGCTCGGAATAGTCGTATCCCCCGCCGCCACCACCTTCGTCGTAGTACGGGTTGCTGTATCCTCCCATCCCGAAGGCATAGGAGAGCCGGTTGATTCCCCAGGCTGTCACGCCGAGCGCGGCAGCAACGGGATAGTTCTGCCACATCGCGCCGGGATACCACCCACCAGCCCAGGCGCCGTTATACCAGCCACCGTGGTCACCGGCCCAGTTCTGCCAGTCTTCACGAGCCTGATTGCGATTGTCTTCGCGGCTCTGCTGTCGCTCGCCGCGCGAGTCCTGCCGCTGTCCCTGGCGCTCACCACGATTTTCCTGCCGTTGACCTTGTCGGTCTCCCATATTGAGGCGATCGCTGTTGGCCATCCGATCCTGCAGATTGGCAGCGCGGTCTCCGCGCGACGCCGGGAGGTTCTGAACCCGATTTCCGCTCCCCAAACCTGAAGCGCCGCCGAGGCCTGGCAACGTGGCCGGCCGCTGGCCAGCCCCCACGCGGTCGGCGAATCCGCCGCCGGGTCGCGCCCCACCTGCGCCGAGACCCGGTCGTGCGCCGCCGGCCGGTAGCTGTCCGGCGCCGATTCCGGGCCTCGCTCCTCCTGAGCCGATCGCTGGCCGCTGGCCAACACCGGCGCCCACCCGGTCAGCGAATCCGGCCCCAGGTCGCGCGCCTCCCGCGCCGCCAATGGAGGGGCGTGTACCAGGCTGAAGTGACGGGCGACCACCTGCCACGCCGCCACCTGCTACACCGCCACCAGGGCGTCCGCCACCGGGAGAACTGAAAGAGGGCCCGCGGTTGACACCTCCGCCGCCCGCAACGCGACCCCCGCCGCCACCACCACCGGGACGGGCCGCAGGCCGTCCACCCCCGGAAAATCCGCCACCGGGTGCACCACCCCGGAATCCGCCCCCTCCACCGCCTCCTCTCATACCACCGCCACCGCCACCCCCGCCTCGCATTCCTCCTCCACCGCCGCGACCGCCACCGCCTCGGGCGAATCCTTCGTCGACAGAGAGCCAACCGGCGATGAGCAATGCAAGCAACACAGTTATGCAGCGTTTCATGGTCATATCCCCCGGGGATCGGTGCTGATCAGTATGTAATCAATTTCTGTCTTACTTGCCTCGCGACGCGGGAACTGCTGCTGGGGATTGTTCCGGTTCTGGCGGTTTGCGAACGACGGTCGCCGTGAAATCGGGTGCCGTCTCGTTACCAATGATCCGATCGGTGACCGAGAACAAGTAAGTGCCCGGTCGTGTCTGTTCATACGTATGCGTGGCAAAGCACGCGTCGCCGCCGGGACGAACCCCAGTCGCCTTGACCACCCAGCGGTCGTCGACTTCAGTCCAGACTCCTTCGGCATGACCTCCCTCGGAATCGAAGACCCACGATTTGAACTTGTCGAGCGATCCGTCCCAGCCGATTCGCTGCGTCCCGCTCATCACCTTGCGACCTGCGACGCGGATCGCGAAATCGGTGAGAAGAAAATTGCCATCCTCCGACCAGCGGGTCGTGGTGTGCATCGTCGATTCATCGCTTTCATCGATCCACTCGCCGATCAGCCAGGCCAGCCGCGCGAGGCGCGCGTGCGGGGTCGGTATGTTCCCCTCCCCCTCACTACGGATGCTGGCGAACAGCCAGCCTCCATTGGCTTGTTTGACGAGGAGTGCCGAAAAATCCACATCGGCCGTTGCCTTGTCTGCATCTGTCCCTTCCGCGTCCGAAAATGTCGCCACACAATCGACCGACAGGATGCCCGGACTGATTTCGCGGATTTCTTCCGCGCCAATCTCGATCGAATTCTTCCCGGGATTGACCTCAAACAGTGCGGCGAATTCGCCGGCAATGGCTTCGCGACAGTCGAACACGTTGTCATCGGCGTCGATGAACTCTCCCTGGGGCGTGAACAGCTCGGCGATCGCTTTCGGATCGCGGGCATTGTAGGCCTTGGCGAGCAATACGAGCGCCTGCCTGACCACTTCCGCATTCTTGTTGGGCGCCTTTTCGGCAGGTCGCGTATTTTTGTCAGGCCTCTTTTCGTCGCTGGGGGCTCCCGAACAGAACACCAGGACCAGCAGGGACGCACACACAATTTTGCATCTTGTCGTCATGATTCGACTCCCGGAATGGAAAGAGGGAGATTGAACTCGTTTGGTACCGCACCTCGCGGTCATCATGCATGTGATAGCCAGGCAGCACGAAGAGTTCTTTTGCGCCAGATATGTGCCGAAGGGTTCGTCGGAGACTTCCCAGCATCTGCCTGTGATGGGATACCGAAGTCCAGAATGACTTTGAATGACAAGGAGACGGCCGACTGGCCCACCGGCCACGTTAATCTCGCTCTAGAATGCGCGCGGCGGCGCTAAAATTTCAAGGATAAAAATGCGGGATTCTGTTGGATTTGAGAAGAAACTCTGTCGCGATCGCATCCACGGTTGTGAATCTCTTCGCGTTGAAGCGTGATACCACGATGAAGACGAGTCGAACAGCGGCGTTCCGGTATCGGATGGCAAAGCAACGCTGTACGCGACAGGCGGCGATTCGGAACGCTCGCCGCCGTTCTGACGCCGAGAGCCTGCGCCTCAGTCTCGTTCTATCGCTTGCCCACGGCCAGTTGCTCGAGGAGTCTGGTCAAAGCGTTGCGGACGGACTCAATCGTGTAGGGATCGTCAGGGTGGTGCGAAGAGCCTTTTTTCTGGAAGTAGGGCCGCTCACCCATCGTGCGACCCCATTCGACGTCACACTCACGAACGAGCTCTTCCAAAAGATAATCCGAGTCGAGAAGTCGCTTGCAGTAGGAGGCCAAGACGACCAGCGGTTGATCAAAGTTGTTGAACAACACGTCGCTTCCCTTGACCTGACGGTGCAACACGACTTGTAATTCACCCCCGGCGTCCGTCAAGTGGCTTCTTAGCCAGGACTCGACCTCAATCTCAGCCTGTTGCATCCGCGGGATCGGCGATACGCCTTTCATAGCGCCCGGACCGGCCAACCGCCCTATGGCTTCCGCCAGGGTGAACTTGCGCTCCTTGAGGATTTCCCGTTCGAGTTCGGCATCCGCCTCAGAACGCGGCTTGCGCTGGTTATCGCTCATGTTCTGTCCTCCGCCGAGGTTGAGGTTTTACTGGCCGGCAGATGGCTGAATCAGGGCATCAACGTCAGTGTCAGGTTGACGATTCGGGAATCGGGCACGGCTCTGCATTCCAGATTTTCGTGGCATACTCGGCGATCGTCCGGTCGCTGGAGAACTTGCCGGACGACGCCACGTTGATGATCGCCTTGCGAGTCCAGGCCTCTTGATCGGCATACAGGTCGCTTACCTGTTGCTGGGCCTTCGTGTAGGACGTCAGATCGGCCAGGTGCATGTAATAATCGCCACCCTCCAGAAGCGTTTCGCGGATCGGTGCAAATATTCCCGGTTCGCCTCGACTGAAGTGGTCGTTGAAAATCAGGTCTAGCGCCTGGCGCGTTTCCGGTTCGTTCTGGTAATGCCACGACGGATTGTACCAGCCGCGGCTGCCGGCGACCTCGTCGGCGGTCAGGCCGAAGAGAAAGAAGTTCTCCTCGCCGGCTTCCTCCGCCATTTCGATGGTGGCCCCATCGCGTGTGCCGACGGTGAGGGCGCCGTTCATCATGAACTTCATGTTCCCCGTCCCGCTCGCTTCGTAACCAGCGGTCGAAATCTGCTCCGAAACGTCTGTGGCGGGAATCAGCCGCTCGGCGAGCGACACATTATAATTGGGCAGAAACACCACATTGAGGCGCTCCCGGACTGCCGGATCGGCATCGATCACCGCAGCGACATTATTGATGAGCTTGATAATCAGTTTTGCCAGCCGATAGGCGGGGGCGGCCTTGCCGGCGAAGAAAAATGTACGGGGCGGCATCGGCAGAGCGGGATTGGCCCGCAGGCGGTCGTAAAGCACGATGATGTGCAGGACGTTGAGCAGTTGCCGCTTGTACTCGTGCAGGCGCTTGATCTGGCTGTCGAAGATCGTTTTTGGATCGACGACCTGCCCAGTCTGGTCTTTGAGCCAGTTGGCGAAGCGCTCCTTGGCGGCCTTCTTCGCCTGGAGAAATCGGGCACGAAATGCTGCGTCGTCAGCCAAGGGCAGCAAGCGATGCAACTGGCCGAGTTCCGTGACCCACATCTCGCCGATCGCCTCTGTGATCAGCCGCGACAGGTCGGGGTTCGCCAGGAGCAGCCAGCGACGCGGGGTGACTCCGTTTGTCTTGTTGTTGAACCGGTCGGGAAAAATTTCGGCAAAGTCAGCGACGACGCGAGTGCGCAAGAGATCGGAATGAATCCGGGCAACGCCGTTGGTGCTGTGCGAACCGACAATGGCCAGATTGGCCATTCGCACCTGGCGCGTGGGCGATTCCTCGATCAGGCTCATCCGCTGGGCGCGGCCCGCATTTCCTGAGTCGTGTTGATCGACGCGATCCAGGAACCGACGATTGATCTCGTAGATAATCTCGATCAACCGAGGACAGACCAGTTCGAAGAATCGAACCGGCCATTTTTCAAGTGCCTCGGGGAGCAACGTGTGATTCGTGTAGGCTAGCGTCCGAACAGTCGCCTCCCAGGCTTCGTCCCAGCCTAGTTGGGCCTGGTCGAGCAATAGGCGCATCAACTCCGCCACCGCCATGGCCGGGTGGGTGTCGTTAAGCTGGATGGCGGCTTTGTCGGGGAAGAGCCGCCAGTCGTCGTTTGTGCGCCGGAAGCGGGCCACGACGTCGGCCAACGAACAGCACACCAGGAAATACTCCTGGACGAATCGGAGTGCCTGACCAGCCACCGTGGAGTCATCGGGATACAGGACCCGGGTCACCGACTCGGCGATCGCCCGATCGGCGATCGCCCCCACGAAATCGCCGGAACTGAATTCTTGAAAATCGAAGAAGTCGGGCGACGCCGCTCCCCAGAGCCGCAGTGTGTTAATCGTTCGGCCGCCGTACCCAACCACCGGTCGGTCGTAGGGAACGCCGAGCAAATGGGTCGCGTGGCCGGGAACGGCGTGCAAGACGCCGTTCTCCAGACGGAACGTGCAATTAACGGGTATCTGGACCGTTTCGCCATGCCTGGCGACTTCCCAGGGATCGGGCGCAGCCAGCCAGCGGTCGGGATACTCAACCTGAGAGCCGCTTTCAATGGCCTGTCGGAAAATGCCGTATTCATAACGCAGTCCGTATCCCATCGCAGGGATTTGCAGCGTGGCGAGCGATTCGACAAAGCAAGCCGCGAGCCTCCCCAGGCCGCCATTGCCCAGGCCGGCGTCAGGCTCGGCTTCGACCATCGCCGTCCAATCGTGCCGCGAGTCCGACTGGAGATCTTTTCGGACGGATTCTTCGACGCCCAGGTTGATAATATTATTGGCCAGCGTGCGACCGATGAGGAACTCCATGGAGAGGTAGTAAACCCGCTTGAGATTCTCACTGTCATGGGTCTGTTGGGTCAGCAACCACCGCGGGGCCAGCAAATCACGCAGCGTGCGGGCGACGGCCTCAAAGCGCTCTCGCTGGCTGGCCCGTTCGGCGGAGACAATG
>DASYAR010000003.1:0-1740 GCA_036501235.1 Planctomycetaceae bacterium | reverse complement strand
GGGCTGGGAGAACATAGCCCAGGGCAACGCCCTGGGAATAGGCAGTTTAACCGAAATTGCCGGACCACGAATCCTTTCTTCACTTTTCCAGATGGAAATCCTTGGTCTGCTCACCGGGAACCACATCGTAGCGGAGCGTGGTCGTTTTGTGATATTTCTCGGGGAGCATCTCCACGGACGTTTGCACGAGCGGGGCGTTGGGGTCGTTGTACATTCTCTTTTTTTCAATGGACTTCGCCCCGGTGATGCTGACCTTCGCGGTTCCCACGGGAACTTTCGGGGCCCGGTATCTGCCGGCGGAAATCGTGCCGCCGGCGGATGGCCCCTTGCCGTCCTCGGGCAGAAAAGTGATCGAGCCTTGCTCGATCGGGGCGCCTTCAAACGTCACGGTCCCCTCGACGTCGCCCGTCGGCGGTCCGCCGCCGCAGCCGATGCCGATGAGAAGCAGCAGAAAGAATGCCGTGCGGATCGCGAACATGCGGGCTCCATCTTTCTTGAGCGATCAGTTGTCCGGAACAACTTCGCCGCCATTCATGGTTCCCAGGGAATTCCAGTAAGCGAGGGAAACGGCGTTGGAAAAGAAGCGAAGGCTGCCGTCGCCCATGCTGGCGTTGACGCCGGTGGCGTGGCGGCTTCGCGCCGCGTTCTGGGCGTTGCCCGATGGCGAAGACGGCATCCCGATGGGATCGGCGGACGTCGAATAATAAACGAGCAAGTCGGCCGCGCTGCTGTTGGGCGTGTTGATCGTCATGAAACTGAAGCAGCCTCGATCGTTGTTGATGATGTCGCCGCGAATGTCGAAGAGGGTGTCCGGCGCCATGCGCACTTCGGACATCAGCAGCGTGTTCGAGGTGCCGTCGGACATGTCGGTCAGCTTGACGCTGCGAGGCGTGCTGGAGCCGTCCGTGTAGGAAAATGGGGCGTAAGTGGCTGCATTGGCGGGTCCGGGGTCGGTGGTATTGCCCCAGTTCACGACGTAGTTGCCGCGCGAGCGATAGTACGGATCGCCTTCCCAAAAGGCCGGGCCGCCGCGGTCGGACGGACAGAAGTAACTCGGCACCTGGGCGCAAACGAGATTGTTGGTGCTGTTGGTCGGGCCCCCGTTGGGCGCCTGCCAGAATCCGACGGTGAAGTTGTATTGTCTCGCCAGGGCGGTCTGTTCCATGAATGGCCAGAGCGGGCAAACCCAGGAGGTTCGCGGGTTCCAGTTGCTTCCCCAGGGCAACCGGCCGACGGAGTCGTGGTAGCCGTGCATGGAGAGCGTCCACTGTTTGAGATTGTTGCTGCACTTGGCCCGGGCCGCCGCTTCGCGCACCTTCTGCACGGCCGGGAGCAGCAGGCCGATCAGGATCGCGATGATGGCGATCACGACGAGCAATTCGATAAGGGTGAATCCGCGGCGCGCGGTGGCCTGAGAATGAGTCATGATGTGTCGAGTCCTAAACGAAGAGCGAGAGACCGAGTGTGCGAGGCACTCGATCATGCCGAGTTTATCCGATGGCGCGCGTCATATCCAGGGGAGAGCGAACCGGATGCGCGATCTGAGAGTTTTATGAGATCGCAGCGCCTCCGCGAAAATTACCATTTGTTATCATGAATTACGTTGGCTTTGCGTCGATTATTTTTTGGCAGGCTTGCGATCGACCAGGCCGACGTCGATATATTGCCAGCCCCTCGTCTGCAAACACGAGACAGCCAGACAATTGTCGCCGGCTTGCAGCGTCTTCAAGGCTTGCGGCG
>DASYAR010000002.1:0-26827 GCA_036501235.1 Planctomycetaceae bacterium | reverse complement strand
AATCGGGAATCCGCATCAAAGTTCGAAATGAGCGCGAGAGGGGAATTATCGACGGGCTTTTAGCCGAATTGCCCTTTCGCCTCAAGCCTGAGTTGGACCAGAATTCGCAGGGGTTGAATCGTGAAAGCCTTGGCGCGGCTGTCGGCCGCAACCAAAAACCAAAACGGGGCAGGACCACCTCGTTTCCGTTGATCCGTGCCATCAGTGAAATCCGTGGCTTTCCCTTCGTCTTCGCTCTCAGCCGGTTGGTCGCGACACGAAAATGACCCTCTTTAATGGTACAGATGGCAGGCATATTGCCTATTGTCAGAGCATAATTACATCTGCAAAATGAAATATTTCTACGCCTATGGAATTATACTGTTCCAATTGCATCTGTCCGCTTCACTTCACTGAATGCGTCGCCTATAATGGGCGCATCATCGCAATTATATCGAGCATTCGCGGGAGTTTTCTTGATAGTTGCGTTGCGATTCGTGGAATGGAGCGCGTGTGCCAGCGAATTCGAGCGAAACGGGTGTTTTGGCCGGGCTGATCGGCAGCAGCCCGGCAATGCAGGAGGTGTACCGGATTACCCGCCAGGTGGCCGCCAGTTCGGCGACCGTCCTCTTGACGGGTGAAACAGGCACCGGCAAAGAGCTCATTGCGCGGGGGATTCACGAGCTGAGTCCTCGCGCTTCCGGTCCGTACATCCGCGTCAATTGCGGGGCTCTGAGCGAAAGTCTGCTCGAAAGCGAGTTGTTCGGCCACGTCAAAGGGGCCTTCACCAGCGCCGTGGAGAACCGCACCGGCCGTTTCGAAGCGGCCCACGGGGGGACGATCTTCCTCGATGAGATCGACTCGGTCAGCTACACGTTGCAGGTCAAGCTGCTGCGGGTCTTGCAGGAACAGGAATTCGAGCGGGTCGGCGACAATCGCACGATTCGGGTCGATTGCCGCGTCGTTGCCGCCACGAATCGCGATCTGCTGGACGAAATCGAAGCCGGACGGTTCCGCGACGATTTGTACTTCCGACTGAACGTCGTCCCGGTCTACCTGCCGCCGTTACGCGAACGAACGGGAGACGTCCCGCTGCTGGCCGACTTTTTCATCCGCAAGTATGCCGAGTCGAACAACGTCTCGATCTCCACGATTTCGGACGAGGCGCTCGCCGCACTGTCGCGTTACTCCTGGCCCGGCAACGTCCGCGAACTGCAGAACTACATCGAACGGGCGATCGTCTTTTCCCGCGACGGTCATCTCAGCGTCGACCTGTTTCCTGCGCATGTTCGCGGCGGGACGCCGGTGCGCGTATCGCGTCCCGGGGCACGCAATTCCGAAACGCTGTGCCGCGATTTGGTGTCCCAGGGGATGACGTCGGCCGGAGACGCCGCGGGCAATCTGTATGAGCGGATCGTCTCGCTGGTCGAGAAGGAATTGATCCAGCAAGTCTTGAAGAGCTGCCAGGGTGTGCAGACGAAGGCGGCCGTCCGGCTTGGCATCAATCGCAATACGCTGCATAAGAAGATCGAGGAATACGGACTCGAATCGGAGGGGGAAATTGCCAATTGAGAATTGAAATTTTGAAATTTCAAATTGGCAATTCCGGCCCCTGACCTGCGGCCCGGTTTGGCTGCTATAATGAACTCGGATAAGCGAGTCTCACGGCAAATGAGCCGGGCGATCGGTCTGCGGGTTTTCCATGTTGCACGTGACGGTTTTCTGTTTTCTGGCGAGCTATCTCGTGGCTTTTGGGCTCGAGCTGGGACGGCTCCTGGGGCGCAGCGCCATCAGTCGGTTCGTGATGGTCGGGTTCGGAATCGCCGGATTCGCGGCCCATTCGCTGTATCTCGTCAATCGCAGCCAAGAGACGCATTTGCCTCCGCTCCTGGCCTCCACGCACGACTGGATGCTCGTACTCGCGTGGGTCCTGGTGCTGTTCTATATTTTTCTCACCTTGGCCCAGAAAGAGCTGGCCGTCGGCGTGTTCGCCTTGCCGGTCGTGCTGGTCCTGGTCGGGAGCGCGTATTTTCTCAATCAGGAACCCTACGTCACGGAGCTCAACACGGCCCGCGCCCACCGCGCCTGGGCCATGCTGCACACCGCCTCGCTCGTCTTCGGAATGACCGCGGGGGCGGCCGGATTTCTTTCGGGCCTGATGTACCTCATCCAGCACCGCCGGCTCAAAGCGCATCACGCAGAGCCGACGGGGCTCAAAATGCCGAGCCTGGCGCGGCTGGCCCAGGTCAACCGCTGGTCGATCATGCTGACCTTCTTGTTTCTCACGCTGGGCTTTGCCAGCGGCGTGTTTCTGCAAGTCGTTCCGCAGGCAGAGCGCAGTCCCGTGCGGCTGAGTGATCCGGCGGTCGTCGGCAGCTCGATCGTCTGGCTGTTTCTGGCCGCGGCGTTTGTGCGGCTGCTGGCGGGTCGCACGTCGGCCGGACGGCAGGTCGCGTGGCTGACGCTGGCCGGCTGCGGATTCCTGCTGCTTACGGTCGTCGGGCTGCTCGTCATTACGGGGAGCATCCATTCCTATTCTCATACGATTCCGAGCGCCGCGCCGGCCGTTCCGGCAAGGGGATTGGAGTCCGACGTTTGAACCTGCAAGTCGTCTACTGCAATCACCACACCGCCAACCTCGGGATCCGCGAACGGCTGGCTTTCTCGCGCGAGCAGATTCCCGAGGCTTATACGGCGCTGCGCGCGGCTTTTCCACGGGCCGAGTGGGTCGTGCTTTCGACGTGCAATCGGATTGAAGTCTACACGGCCCAGGAAGAGGCGGAACACGTTCCCTCCCACCACGACGTGGCGCGGTTCTTCGCTGATTTTCATCATGTTCCGCTGGCCGAATTCTTCGACGACCTCGTCGAGCGGACCGGGCCCGACGTCGTCCGGCATTTGTTCCAAGTGGCCTCGAGCCTCGACAGCATGGTGCTGGGTGAGCCGCAGATCGTGGCCCAGGTCAAGGAAGCCTACGCCCTGGCGCACGACCACGCCGCGGCCGGCCCCCTGACGAACGCCCTGTTCCAGCGGGCACTGAACGTGGCCAAGCGCGTGCGAAGCGAAACGACGCTGGCCGAGGGGCGGGTCTCGATCGCCAGCGTGGCGGTCGGTGATTTTGGGCGGCGGATCTTCAATCGCTTCGACGATAAAACCGTGCTGGTGATCGGGGCGGGAGAAATGGCCGCCGAGACGCTACGGTATCTGCACGATGCTGGCGCCCGCCAGGTCCTGGTGACGAACCGCACCTTGTCGCGGGCTGAAGAGACCGCCGCAGAATGGGGCGGTCTGGTCCGGCCGTTCGCACAGCTCGACGAATGGCTGGCGCAGGCCGACGTGATCGTCAGCACCACCGGCGCCGATCCTCCGCTCGTCGATCGCGAGCGTTTCCTGAGAGTCCGCCGGAAGAGCGGCCGCAAGAGCGTGTTTATTCTGGATCTGGGGGTGCCGCGCGATTTCGAACCCGCCGTCAACGATCTGGATGACGACATCTACTTGTACTGCATCGACGACCTGGAAGCGGTCTGCGAGCAGAATCGGCAGGCGCGTTCCGGCGAGGTCGAGAAGGCGCTCGACATCATCGAACAGGAAACCGAGAAATTCCGCTCGGAATTGTATCACCGCGCCACGGGGCCGATCATCAAGCGGTTGCGGGAACATCACCACGGAATCGTGAGCGACGAGCTGGCCAAGCTGTTCGCCCGGCTGCCGCACCTGGAAAAAGACCGCGCCGACATCGAGCGGTCATTCGAGCAGCTCGTGAACAAGCTGCTGCATCCCCCGCTGGAGGCCTTGCGCGACGAAGCCCGCGACGGCACCCCGCACGGCCTGATGAACGCCTTGAAACGCCTGTTCGGGCTGCACGACGAATAGCGCTATCGAGACGGCTTTGCTTCCATAATTTGCAGGATTCGGTCCACCGCGACGTCAGTCAGCGTCTGTTCGAAGCCGGAGGGCCAGCGAATGGTGATGGAATCGAGAGCCTTCACGTCGCCGAGCCCCCAATGAATGCGGGGGTCGCTCGATGAGAGGTAGCTCGATACGGGGGAGACATCGCTTCTCCAAATGCGGTCGCCGAACTTTCCGGTAACTCGCGCCCCATAGGCAAAGGCATTAGGAGCGGCGCCGCGAAGTTCGAGCGTCAACCAATGGTTGGTCGTCGCAGTCCTGTTCTGCAGCAGCATCACCGGGCCCTCGAAATCGACTGCCAACAGATCCATGCGTCCATCGTTGTCAAAATCGACCGTTGCCGAACCTCGCCCCACCAGAGTGCGCTGGACGTCTTCTTCCAGCGTCGTCACGAGGTCGTCGAACCTTCTCCCCTGTTCGCTCGACAGCAGAGAGATCGGCTGGCGGAAGGCAGCGCCCGGCCCCTCCACATCTGCGGAATTGTCGTAGACGTGTCCATTGACCTGGAACAGATCAGGCCAGCCGTCGTTCTCGAAGTCGATCCACTTCGCGCCGAAGCCCATCCGGTTTTTTGTGCTGCGAGTTATGCCGGCTCGCTGTGATTGATCGACGAACAGCTTGTTTCCCAGGCCGCGGAACAATACGGATCCCTGGCCCTGCCAGTTCGTCACGATCAGGTCCGACATCCCGTCGCGGTCGAAGTCGGCCCAATCCGCCGCCATGGCCGCAATCGCACCGCTTTCGACTTGCTCCACTCCCGCCAGCGACGCAATGTTTTCGAACCGCATGTCGCCGACGTTGTGCATGAGATCCGCGGGAAGGCCATCGTTGCCGATGTAGAAATCGATCCGGCCATCTTCGTCGAGATCAATAAATGCCAGCACCAGCCCCATTCCGTGAGTGGCCTCCATCCCCTGCGACTGGGGAACGGGCAGAAAGCGTCCGGAGCCGGAATTCCGCCAGATTCGACCGCGCTCGGGAGGATATGTCAGCCTGGGATTGCAGCCGGAAATTACGCCGTGGTGTTCACAATACTGCTGGGAATCGGGCCCGAAGACTACGTAATTCAAGATCACGAGGTCGAGCCATTGATCGCCGTCGAGATCGACGAATCCCGCGCTGGACCCCCAAAGGCCGTCATTCAACGGATCGAGCCCCGCATCCTGTGTGGCTAATTCGAACCGCAGGTCCCCGACGTTTTTGAACAGTGCCAGGCGACGATATCCCGTCAACAGCACATCGAGCAGGCCGTCGCCGTTATAGTCCGCCACTGCGCAACCCATCCAGTCTCCCTCCGCGGCGGCGAGTCCGCTGGGTCGCGTCACTTCTTCGAAGCGACCGCCTCCGAGATTTCGAAACAACTTCGGGTGCGGATCACACACGAGCAGCACATCCTGCCAGCCGTCGTTATCGCCGTCGAACGCAGCGCATCCTGCCCCAAAAGCCTGGAGCGCCGTGACGGGGCGTGGCTGCTCCGGCCATTCGTGTTGCAGGCCCCGCTCGCGGGAGACGTCAGAGAACGAGATGGTCCTCGTTTCCCCGATACGCAAAGCGGTCGATTTTGCTCGCCCGTGGTTCCTGGCAGTCCCTGCGGGGAGGCGAACGGTCGCGGCCTGAGCTGGAGCGCGGTCTTCCCGTGGAGGCTCGTCCGACACGTTCTCGGCCTTATCCCCACAGCCCGCGAGGGCGACACCGGCCACGGCCAGACGGACAATCGATCGGACAATACTCACGGCGTTACAACTTCAGGTGTCAGACGAATGGATCCACGACCCAGCGTAACCAATGACATGCCGGGAATCATCATCGACGGGGCCGAAAGATCCCTTGATGGCCGAGTGAGAATTACGGCGTATCTCCTTGATCTTGATTGTTTTCCGACAATTTTTCCTTGACAATTCTGATTGAATATCGTCAAATTGAGCCGATATTGGTAGAAATATCGGATTTTTCCGGTATTATGCGGTATCACCCCCACATTCCCGTCCGATTTTTCATTGATGCGGCCATTTTTGCGGCCGTCTATTTGCGTGCCCCGTCAATTCCTCTCGCAGGAGGAAGATTGATCGTCTGATTTAGTTGTTGCCGTCTTCTGGTTTTCTTCTCTTATTCTAGCTGAAGGAGGGTGCCATGGCGAAGCGAGTCTCGCGCGGCGCATTTACGTTGATTGAGTTGTTGGTTGTGATTGCAATTATTGCCGTCCTGGTTGCCTTGCTGCTGCCCGCCGTGCAGCAGGCCCGTGAAGCCGCCCGACGGTCTCAATGCAAAAACAATTTGAAGCAACTCGCGTTGGCGTGCCACAATTACCATGAATCGTTCAACCAGTTCCCGCTCAATTATGACGGCCGGGGGCCAGCCGAACTCGCCGGTAACTGGCAAATGGCCACCGGGGACTTCGGCTGGATCGTGATGGCGTTGCCCAACATGGATCAGGCTCCCATTTACAATCGGATCAACTTCAGCGACTGGCGCCCGGGGCCCGGCGGCGCGGGTTCAATAGGATGGACTTCGCTGAGTAATACGTTTTTGTACTCTTCCGTTTTGCCGGCGTTAATGTGCCCCAGCAACCCGCAGGCAAAACTGGTCGGTTGTGACGTGGCCGGGTGCAGTGGTGGCGGGATTGGCGCTCCCGTGGCTCGGACAGACTACACCGGCAATTTGGGGTTCATCGTCGGCGATTGGCGCGATTGTACGAGCGGAAATGGACAGGGAGGGCCTATTCCGCTACCGTGCACGGGCAATACAACCGAGCGACAAGGGTACTCGATCCGGGCTTGGGGAGAGGCTGAAGCCACGCAAAATAATTATTACCTGCAGGCCATGGATGGCGTGTTCAGCTTCGCGGGAACTGCCAAAATGAGCGATATTACCGATGGTTCGTCGTCGACGATTCTGGTGATGGAAGATCATCACTGGTCACAGGGTAAGACTGCGCCGAGTCAGGTTGCAGGCGACAGCGGTTGGGCGAGCCCCATGCAGGTCAGTACCGCCTGTAATCTGATCAATCAGAACTATGGCTATTCCTATGACCCCCATAAGTGCCATGGGATGAGCAGCACGCATGTGGGCGGCGCCCACGTGGCCATGTCGGACGGTTCGGTCAGGTTTATCTCTGAGAACATTTCGGTGATCACTCTGCAAGGCATTGCCACTCGAAACGGCGGCTTTCCCGTGGGTGATTACTAATGTTTTTGGTGACCTGCCTCTCGACTCTCTTTTAGTGCCAGAACTCGTCACCGGCCGTTTGGCCGGTGACGAGCGTTTTGTGTTGGGATGCTGTGTGCCATCAATTCGCAGCGTTAGTGAATCTGTGGTCCGGCCGCGAGTTGCTATGCGCTGGTTTGGCGGCGAGCATTCTGGCGGGGTGCGGGCTCGGCGAAACGGATTCTCCACGTGTCACTCGGCCCGAGATTCACTCTGAGCCGTCCGATCAACCTGTTCCAACGATCGCTGTTGTAAATCGCGCCAGTGTGCAGACGAAGAATCGGCTGACGACCTTTCCGCGGTTTCAGGAAATCGCGGACGAGTTGGGAGTTCGCTTCAGTTTCGCTACCGGAGCGGCGGGTCAGGCGCTGATGGTAGAAGCGACCGGGGGGGGAGCGGGTTGGCTCGACTATGACGGTGACGGCCTCCTCGATCTGTATTTCTGCCAGGGGGGGAATCCGGCGACGCAAACGCGCGAGGCAGAACCCAGCGATCAGCTTTATCGACAAGTCGAACCGGGACGTTTCGTGTGTCTGACCGAGCAGTTGGGAATCAGCGAGCGTCGCTACAGCCAGGGAGTGGCCATCGGCGATTTCGACGACGATGGTTTTGACGACGTCTTTGTCACCAACGTGGGGCCCGATACGCTCCTGCGCAACCAGGGGGATGGGACGTATCAAGACGTGACCGTCGTGGCGGGCGTCTCCGACCCGCTGTGGAGCACGAGCGCCGCATGGGCCGACCTGGATGGCGATGGAAACCTCGATCTCTATGTCTGCAACTACGTCGACTACGACCCGCATCATCCCCTCGTCTGCCTCAATTCCAAGGGCAAGCCGGGCACCTGCCATCCGAAGAGCATGAATGCGGTGGCCGACGAATGTTACATTAGCCGGGGGGATGGAACATTCTCAGCTGATGCGGAATCGCGAGGGCTGTTCGGCGTCGACGGTAAGGGGTTGGGGGTCGTGATTGCCGATTTGAACAATGACGGCCTGCCCGACGTCTACGTCGCGAACGATACCACTCCCAATTTTCTGTTCATCAATCAAGGCCAGGGGAGATTTATCGAATCGGCGAACTCGCTGGGCTGCGCGGTGAGCGGCGAGGGGCTGATGCAGGCCAGCATGGGAGTTGCACTGGGCGACTTCGATCACAATGGCTGGCTTGATCTCTATTGCACGAATTTCACTAAAGAAGGAAACACGCTCTACAAAAACCTCGGCCCCGTCGGCTTCCGGGACGTCACGGGCCTCGTGGGCCTGTACGTGCCCACCCTCACCAAACTGGGGTTCGGCACGATCATGACCGACTTCAATCAGGATGGACACGAAGACATGTTCATTTCCAACGGCCATGTGGATGATTGGCGGGAACAAGGTGATGATCACGAAATGAACCCGCTGCTGTTCAGTTTCGAAGGGCCTCGATTCGTGGATTGCTCCCAGACCGCTGGAGAATTTTTCACGCGGAAAATGATCGGACGCGGTGTGGCGCTCGGCGACTTTGACGACGACGGCGACTGGGACCTGGCCGTCGTTCATCAGAACTCGCCGGCCGCGGTTCTGCGCAACGATTCGGAGCGCGGCAACTGGCTGAAGCTGCGCTGCATCGCAACCAACAATCGTCGTGGCGTCGGGACGCGTGTCGTGCTGCGCCAGGGAGAAACGACGTTGACGCAAGAATTGGCCGGGGGCGTCAGCTATTGTTCCGCGCACGAGGCGGCACTGATCTTTGGCCTGGGAAACGATTCGTTGCCGGTCGATCTGGAAGTCCGTTGGCCGAACGGATCGCGGCAGACAATTTCGAATTTGCCCGTCAATCAAAAACTCATCTTGAGACAGCCTGCGGAGAACGGAAAGTGATTCAAGACCACGGTGGTCACACGCTGCCAGGCACTGCGCAGGAGCCATTGTATCGCCGGCTCTGGCAGCGATCGCCGGGGCGAACACGATCTGGCATGCGGCGGCGCGGGTGGTTGGTCGGGCTGGCGCTGATCGGCTGTGTTTCCCTGGTTTGTGGGCTCTTTTATCGCTGGCACACGACGTCCGCCGCGGCGCTTGGTCGGCAGTGCCGGATATTGAGCGCACACGGGAAGTGGCCTGAGCTCGCAATTGCCTCAGCACAATGGGCCCGTGCCGAGCCACAGGCAGCGGATCCCTGGTTGTCTCGGGCGGAGGCGGCGGAAGGTCTCGAAGACTGGGCCCACGTCGTACAATATCTTGATCGAGTTCCGCGCAGTGACAGCCGTGCCACTGCCGCATTGATACGCAAAGCGACCGTCGAATTCGAGAACTTGAATCGACCCCGGGACGGTGTGAAGACGTGCGACGAAGTGCTGGAATTGGATCCGCGCGTGCTGATGGCGCACAAGCAGCCCATCTTTTTTTACGCCATGACCCTGCAGCGCGCAGAAATGGTCCGCCGCGTCCGACGGGCGATACAGCTTCGCCGTGAGAGCCCGGAATCCTACGTCTACCTGGTCGGGGCCCATTGGCTTTACAGCGCCTCGCTGTATCGGCACAATACCCATTGGCTGGAATCCGATCCCCAGAGCGAAATCTTTCAGGTCGCGCAGGCGCTTCAGGTGTATGTCTCTGAGGCAAAATCGGAGCCGCAGCGCGCACCGGAATTCGAGCACATCCCTCCTGAAGAACAACTGCTTCAGAAATATCCTCACAATTTGGAATTGGTGGCCTACTTTCTTAATCGCAGTATCAGCGAGGGAGATCTGGATCGGGTTCATGATTTGCTGGAGGCGGTTCCATTCCATTTGGCCGATGCGGATCCGCGGTTCTGGCGGGCTCGCGCCTGGTGCGACGATGCCAATGGCGATTTTGCGGCGGCCGAGAAATCGTTGCGACGCGCTTTCGCGCTGGATCCTTACTGGTGGCAGATTCACTTTCAGTTGCACGATCTGCTGCGGCGACTCGGACGGACCGAGGAGTCAGCCAGGTTCTTCGAGATGTATCGAATTGCCAAAGCCCTGGCGGCGGAGATCAAGGCCCTGACTCAATCCGCGGAAACCCTGAACAACCAGAAATTCTTACAGTCGTTGCTGAAGTTGGCGGAATTTGCGGAGGACGACGACCTCGCCTCCGCATTGCGAGATCGTTTGTCTACTCTGTGAAGCATATGTGTCCCTTGAACGGCAAGGCTCACCGACGTCAGCCGTGGGGATAGCCGGGGTTGAGCCCGATTTTAACATTTTAATTAAAGGAACATGTCGATGTGTCGCTTGACCCGCTTGTCGTCGTTGTTGCTGTTGGGGTTGCTGGGATGTTCTAACGCTGAGGCTCCTCCCGCCCTGTATCCGGTCACTGGTACTTTGAAGGTTAATGGGAAACCACTGGAAAACATGACCGTCCAGCTCTCCCCGGTCGATATCACGTCCAAGGCCAAGCCGGGCATCGGCAAGACCGACGCCGAGGGCAAGTTTACGATCTTGACCAATGGCGATAAGGGCGCCGCCACCGGTAAGTATAAGGTGATTCTGATGGATTCGCCAAAGGTGCAGCGGACGGGCCCCCCGACCATAGAGGAATTAACGAAGATGAACGGAGAAATGTCGCAAAAAATCGCTCAGAAAGGCGCGGCAGCATTTGAGCCGCCGACATTGCCGTTTCCCAAGGAGTGGAGTGACGCGACGACGACTCCCAAGGAAGTGGAAGTCGGCACTCAGCCAGTGACGGTCAATATCGACATTTAGTTCTGTTGCAGTTAGCGCCGAGGGACCGCGGCGTGTTCAGATCGTGGTTATTCCTGAGAGGAGCGTCGCGCTCGCGAATGGCGGTCTGCGCTGTATGCGCCGCCACCTTGCTGGGGCTGTTGCTCTGCTGCTGGGGCGATTTCTGTCTGGGGCGGGCCGACGCGCGCCTGGCCCACCGCGATCATGCGCGGGCGGCCAAGTGGGTCGAGCGGAGTCGGTGGCTCGGCGGCGGAACGGATGCGCGCACCTGCCTGTTACAGGTGCGGATTGCACGTCGCCGGCACGATTTTCCGGAGTTGAAATGCAGACTGCAGCAAGCAGCGGAGCGCGGGGCGCCGCCTCGCGAAATCCAGAGGGAACGCCTGCTCGCGCTGGCTGAATCCGGCCAGTTCGACGCGATGCAAGAGCACTGGCCCCAATTACTGTCCGACCAGCGCGACGACGGGCCCGACATTGCCCGCGCCTATTACAATTGGTCGATGCTGCATCACGATCTGTCCCGGGCCGAAAAAGCACTCCAGCTCTGGCACGATGATTATCCTCGCGATGCGGAACCGCTGGCCCTTCTCGGTCGCCTGGAAGAAGCGATACTCAACTGGCATGGGGCGGAAGACGCCTATCGTCAGGCATTCACGTTGTCGCCGGAAAACGACGAATACCGTTTGGCTTTTGCGAATGCCTTGCACGTCCGCCTGAAAACTAAGGAAGCCGTTCCCATCTATCAGGAGTATCTGCACCGGCATCCCGACGACCTCGTCGCGCTGCGGGGTTTGGCCCAGTGCGCGGCGGCCAACGGAGACTTGGAGACGGCCCGGCAATTGTTGCGGCAGGCGCTGCGCGCGAAACCCGACGATTTTGCGGCCCTCAAAGCCTATGGAGAAGTGCTGCTGTCGGCAGGAGACGCCTCGGCCGCGGTGACCGCGCTCGAAAAAGCCCATCGAGCGGTCCCCGAGCACGCGAATCTCGCCTATACGCTGGCCCGTGCCCTGAAGTCGTGCGGACGCGCGACCGAGGCCGAACCGCTGTTCGCCTTCGTGGCCGAGTCTCGCCCGCACCTGGTCCAGTTGCTCGACCTCGAGAAGCAGTTGCGTCGGGATCCCGAGAACCTGGAGCTGCGCATGAAAATCGCTTCGGTGACGGCGAAGTATGTTTCCCGACGCGACGCCATTCGTTGGTATGAAACGCTGTTGCACGTGGCGCCCGACTACGCTCCGGCGCGCGAGGCGGTCGCCGAGTTGTATGAATTGACCGGTGCTGCCAAACTCTCGACGAAGTAACGCGGGCCGGCGATATTTTCAGGGCCTGACTGTTTCGCTTTTTTTGGGCTGAAAGATGGCGATGGTCGAAACGCTGCGGCGCTCCTGGTCCGGCCGGTTGATTCTGGCCTGCGGCGTTCTGCTGTCGACGGCGGGGTGCGGGCCTGCTCCGCCCGAAGTGTCCACAACAAATGCCGAGCCGTCTCACACGAGCGAAGGGCGCCGGATTGCCTTGCCGGTTGACGGCAAGATTCTGTTTGCCGACGTGGCCGAGGCCAGCGGCGTGTCCTGGACCGGACGCAATGGCGAAGAGGCGGGACTGTTCACCATTCTCGAATCGTTCGGCGCGGGCTGCGCAGTCGAAGATTACGATGGCGATGGCCAGCTGGATTTGTTTTTTGCGGGAGGTGGCCGATTTGGCCCGCAACAGGAGATCCTGCCCCTGCCGATCGGATTATTTCGCCAGACGTCGGCCTGGAAATTTACGTCCGTCGCCGGTGCCGCGGGTTTGGAGCCGATCCGTCACTATCACCACGGCGCCTGGACGGCCGACGTCGACGAAGACGGCTTTGCGGAGCTGCTGATCACCGGCTGGGAAGGCTTGCAACTGTTCCACAATCAGGGGGACGGCACGTTTGCCGATGTGACCGAGGCTTCCGGCTTGAGCGACCGGCTGTGGAGCCTGGCCGCCGGCTGGGCCGACTTGAATCAGGATCAGATCCTGGACCTGTACGTCGGCCACTACGTCGATTGGTCCTTCAAAAACGATCCGGTCTGTCTCGATAAAAGACACAACAGGCAGCGTAATATCTGCGACCCCACCATGTTTCAGGGGTTGCCTGGCACGGTGTATCTCAGCAATGGCGACGGCACCTATCGAGATGCCGGCAACGAGTTGGGAATTCATGAAGTCGGCAAGACGTTGGGGGTGGTCATTGCCGATCTCAACGGCGACCATCGGCCCGACATTTACGTGGCCAACGACACCCTTCCCAATCACCTCTACGAATCGCAACCCTCCGGCCGCTACCGGGAGGTGGCCCTGGAAAATGGAGTGGCTTTGGGGGAGACAAGCGCGGCCGACGGCAGCATGGGAGTCGACATGGGCGATCTCAATAACGACGGCAAACCGGACATCTGGGTGGCCAATTACGAGAATCAAACATTTGCGTTCTATCGGAACCTGGGGAACGAAATGTTCGCCCATGCCAGCCGTGCGTTCGGCGTGACGGCCGTCGGTTCGGAAGCGGTTGGTTTCGGCACGGTCATTCTGGACGCCGACGGTGACGGATTTCCGGACATTTTCTGCACCAACGGACACGTCTGGGCCTCCGCCATACCACTCGAACGTCGCCAGTTTCCCTACCTGTTCTGGAACGATCAGGGGAATCGACTGCGGAATATCGCTCCGCAGATTGACGGCTACATGCAGCAGCGCCATCTGGGGCGCGGCGCGGCGGGGGGCGATCTGGATTCCAACGGCACGCCCGACCTGGTTGTGACCCACACCAACGAGCCGGCCGCTTTGCTGCGGAATGACACGATCATCCCGAACTGGCTGTCGGTGCGCCTCGTGGGACGGGCGAGCCCGCGTTCAGCAATTGGTGCGGAGGTCGAAATTCGTGCCGGTCGGCACGAGCAGATTGGTTTCGTCAAAGGGGGAGGCAGCTACCTCTCGACAAGTGACCGCGCGCTCCTGTTTGGACTCGGAATCGCCGCTTCCGTCGATACGTTGAAGGTGCGCTGGCCTTCCGGTCAAACAACGACATTGACCGATGTGCCAGCCAACCAGCGCCTGCTGCTGATTGAGGATCCGATGGAAATCGGCCTCGACAAATAAACAAGAGATCGTGTCACTTTCCATAGCGTGGATTTGGGTGCTCCCCTCTCCCCCCCGCGGGAGAGGGGCCGGGGGTGAGGGGGCGCACGGCGAGTGAAAGTGATCTATCTCAGAGAAGCGCCCAGCGGGACAGTAATCGCCTACCGAGCCTGGTCCAGCGCCCAGTGCATCGCCTCGCGGCTCAACTCGGCCGAATTCTTGAGGGACAGTTTCTCCTTGATCCGCTGGCGGTAAGTGTCGATCGTCTTCACGCTCACGTGCAGCTTCGCGGCAATTTCCGCGGATGTGGCGCCGCTTCCGATCAACGTGAACACCTCCAGCTCGCGGTCCGAAAGCTGACCGACCGGGCTCTCCTCGGCGGGGGTGCGCCCGGTCATCGCCTGGCTGAGAATTCGCGATGAAACCTGCTCGCTCAGGTAGACCTTGCCGGCGAGCACGTCGTGCAGTGCGCCAACGATGTTGCGCCCGGCTTCCTGCTTATTGATGTAGCCCGCCGCCCCGGCGCGAATGGCCCGCTCGGCGAACAGGGCTTCGTCATACATCGAGGCCACCAGGATGCGGACGGGATGTCTGGCCGCTTTGATGCGGCGGATCAGATCGAGCCCGCTGCCGTTTCGCAGGGCCAGGTCGATGATGGCCACGTCGGGCGATTCCTTGACGATCAAGGCCATGCCGCTGACGACGTCGTCCGCCTCGCCGCAGGCTTCGAATTGCGGATCGCGCGCAATGAGCGTTGCCAGCCCCGCCCGCACCACGGGGTGGTCGTCGATAATCGCGATCTTAGCCCGGCGTTCTCGAATCGGGTTCATCGGCTGGGAAGCGTAGGATGTCTGTGCAAATAAAAAGCCCCAGCGCTGCGTTCGTCGCAGTCTCCGGGGCTTGGCCCGCTCATCCTGAGCGAGGCTTGAGGTTACATTCGACCGGCTGCGCGGTCAAGTGGCCGCGCCGGATGTCGATGCAACGGTTGATTGGGGATGGTTCTTGTGTTGCCGAGTTCCGGATCCGGCAATTCTCACCACCGCCCCTCAGAAACGCCGACGCTGGCAGCGTCGCCCACGTTGCCGATGCTGCCAGCATCGGCGTTACTTCAAACGGATGTATGTCCAATTAACGGATGCACCCCTTGCGGAACTCCTCGCAGGTGCCACTATATACCCGCACGCAAACGGCCTGTTATCATCCGGAGACGAACCTCTCCCAAACTCCCGGTGCTCGGAATCGCGCCATGGACAATTCGTCGCACAATCCCCTTCCCGACGAATCCGATCCCGCCACGCCGGTCGATCAGGCGAACCTGGTTGCCGACGGCGACGCGACGGAAAAATTGCTCGGGGACGATCTCGACCATGTCGTGACTGGTCAGGGACACTCGATGACGCCGATGGTCGGGCTGGGAGGCTCGGCCGGCAGCATTCTGCCGCTTGGGAGTTTCTTCCAGTCGATGCCGGCCGACAGCGGCATGGCCTTCGTCGTCGTTCTGCACCTGTCGCCGTCGCATGAGTCGTCTCTGGCCGCATTATTGGGGCGGATGACGGCCATGCCGGTCCACCAGGCGCTGGACGGTCAAAAAGTGCCGCCCAACCACGTCTACGTCATTCCCCCAGGAAAGTCTCTGGCCACCGTGGACGGCCATCTGCGGCTCACCGAGCTGCGCACGGAACGGGGCCGGCGCGTCGCCGTCGATCTGTTTTTTCGCTCCCTGGCGGACACGCACGGTTCCCAGGCGGCAGCCGTCGTGCTGTCGGGCGCAGACGGCGACGGGGCCATCGGCATCAAACGCATCAAAGAGCGCGGGGGCCTGACCATCGTGCAGGACCCGGAGGAAGCGGAATATGCCGGGATGCCGCGGGCCTCGATCGGCACCGGCATGATCGACTGGGTGCTGCGGGTGGCCGATATTCCCGCGCGACTGCTGCAATATCGCGATACCGAGATGCGGTTGAAATTGCCCCCGGAAGACGGCCCGGGCATTGCCCTGGCGGCGATGCCGCAAGAGCACGACGGCGAGGCGGCGCTGCGCGACGTGCTGGTGCTGCTGCGGACGCGCACGGGATGCGACTTCTCGTACTACAAGCGGGCCACGATTCTGCGCCGTGTCGGGCGACGGATGCAGATCAACGGGATCGAAGAACTGCCGGCGTACCTGACCTTCTTGCGGACCCATCCCGGCGAAGCGGGTGCGCTGTTGCAGGACTTGCTCATTTCGGTCACGAATTTCTTCCGCGACAAGGAAGCCTTCGAAGCGCTGGAGAGCACGATTCCGGAGCTGTTCAAGGACAAGAAACCGTCGGACATCGTCCGCGTCTGGGTGCCGGCCTGTGCGACGGGCGAAGAAGCATATTCGATTGCCATGCTCCTGTTGGAATATGCGCAGTCGATCGAGGCAGGGCCGACGTTGCAGGTCTTTGCCTGCGACCTCGATAAGAACGCCATCCAGGTGGCGCGTGCCGGGCACTATCCCGAAGCCATCACCGCCGACGTCAGCGATGCCCGGCTGCGGCGGTTCTTCATCAAGGACCACAGCGGCTATCGGGTGCGCCGCGAATTGCGCGAGATGGTGTTGTTTGCCGATCACGACCTGCTCAAGGACGCCCCCTTTTCGCGGATGGACCTGATCTCCTGCCGCAACCTGCTGATTTACCTGAACGGCGCCGCCCAGGCGCGCGTCTTCGAGACGTTTCACTTCTCGCTGAAGCCCGAGGGGCGTCTGTTCCTCGGTTCGTCGGAGTTGGTGGAAGACGGCAACCCGCTGTTTCGCGTGCTGGATAAGAAGCATCGTCTGTACATCCGCCAGGCGGCGGCCCGCACCGGCTTGCCTGTGCCCGTTGGGCCGGGAGCGCTGCTGCGCGCCATGGAGTACCAGTCCGCACACGAGCCGGTGGTGCATGGGCGGCGCTTCGTTCAGGAGACGCCGGTCCAGTTCCGCGAGTCCGCGTCCCTGTCGAATCTGGACAGCACCACGCTGGCGGACCTGCATTTTCGGTTGTTGGAGCGATTGTCGGCCCCGTCGGTGATCGTCAATGCCGAGCACGAGATCGTGCACCTCTCGGAACATGCCGGCCGCTTCTTTCAATTCGCGGGGGGCGAGTTCACGACGAACCTGCTGCGCGTCGTGCATCCGGCGCTGCGGGTGGAACTGCGGACGGCGCTGTTCCGGGCCGACGAAACGAACGACGTGGCCACGGCGACGGACATCCCGATGGAGATGGAGGGCCAGCCTTGCAAGGTCGATTTCCAGGTCTTTCCGGCGAAGGAAACGTCGCCGGGCTATTACCTGGTCGTGTTCGAGAGAAAAGCGGCCACGGAAGGCCTGCTGTCGCCTACGCCGGGGTCGGAAACGGCGCAGTCGGCCGATCCGGTCATTCGTGATCTGGAGCGGGAGCTGGTCAACATCAAGGGGCGCTGTCGCGACACGGTCGAACAGTACGAGGCGTCGACGGAAGAATTGAAAGCCAGCAACGAAGAATTGCAGGCCATGAACGAAGAGCTGCGATCGGCCACGGAAGAGCTCGAAACCAGCCGCGAGGAGCTGCAATCGATCAATGAAGAGCTGACGACGGTGAATCTCGAGATGAAAGGCAAGATGGACGAGCTGGCCCACACCAATTCCGACTTGCAGAACCTGATGGCCTCGACCGCCATCGCCACCGTCTTCCTCGATCGTGATCTGGCCATCACACGCTATACGCCGACGGCGGTGCCCCTGTTCAATTTGATTCCCGGCGATCTGGGCCGCCCGCTGGCCCACTTGAAACACCGGCTGGAATATCCCGAGATGCTGACGGACGTCGAGGAGGTGTTGCGGACGCTCGTGCCCATCGAGCGCGAGGTGCGAGCCAACGGCGAGTGGTATCTGGCCCGCGTGCAGCCTTATCGGACCCTGGAGGACCACATCGCCGGCGGCGTCCTGACGTTCGTCAACGTCACCGACCGCAAGAAAACGACCGAGACTTTGCGCGAGCGGATGGAAGAGCTGACCCGATTCAATGCGGCGGCCGTCGGACGGGAAACCCGCATGATCGAATTGAAGAACGAGGTCAACGATCTGTGCGCGCAGCTGGGAATACCGCTCCGCTATTCGCCGCCGACGCAGGCCGCCGATGCCGCAGGAGCGCCTGAATGAGCGGCCCGAAGATCGATTTCGATTTTGACGATGCCCAGGCATTCCGCGCCGAGCTCGGCAGGCTGACCGAGGAACACGTGAAGGCGCGAGACCAATTGGCCGACACCCTGCAGGAGAACGCCCGGCTGCTGCGGGAATTTGCCGAAAAGCAGATCGCGACGGTCTTCGATCGCCAATCGCATCGGGCGGCGCTCAATTTGCTGGAGGACGCGATCGAGTCCCGCAACCTGGCGACATTGAGGGCCGCCGAACTGGAGCGCAGCCGCGAGGAGCTCCGCGATTTGAATGCGGGGCTGTCTCAGCAGGTGCGGGAACAGACCCGTGAGCTCCGCGAATTGGCGTCGCTGGCACAGCATCGTGCGGATCGACTGGCGGCCCTCTCCGAAGAATTGATGCGCGCCGAGCAGCGGGAACGGCGCCGCGTCGCGCAGATTCTCCACGAACACATTCAGCAATTGCTGGTCGGCGCCAAGATGCATTTGGAGTCTGCCGCCGGTCAAACAAATGGCAGCCAAACAAATGGCGATCAAACGCATGGGGACCAAGCGTACGGGGATCAATCCTACGCGGTGAGCCTGGTCCAGGAAGCCATCGAGGCCTGCCGGTCGCTGGCCGTGGAGCTCAGCCCGCCCGTTTTGGCACTGGAGGGCCTGGTGGCGGCGATCGAATGGCTGGCGGCGCGCATGGAGAAACGCCACCGCCTGACCGTCGAAGTCGAGGCAGGCTCGGCATTGCAACTGGCGAGCAAAGACCTCCAGGACCTGCTGTTTCATGCCGTCCGGGAACTGCTGCTGAACGTCGTCAAGCATGCGCAAACGAATCGCGCCACCGTCCGCATTGGAACACCGGCGGCCGGGCAGATTCGAATCGAGGTCTGCGATCAGGGGACAGGCTTCATCTCCAGTCGCTCGGAAGAGAGCCCGGTCGAGACGTCGTGGGGACTGTTTCACATCGGAGAGCGGCTGGATCAGATCGGCGGTTCGCTGTCGATCGACAGTTCTTCCGACGCCGGAACTCGCGTCACCTTGATCGCGCCCTGTCAGTCTGGCGAGGAAAAAAGGAATGGCCTGTCGGCGCCGGCCCGGGAGCCGACATCGGCTCCCGGCCTCATTGAAATTGTCCTGGTCCTCGACGAATCGGAAGCGAGTCGGTCGATCGCCGCATTCCTGGATCGTCGGGCGGAGGTCATCGTGGTTGGAGAAGCCCATCTGGGCTGCACCGGCTTGGATCTGGTGCGGGATTTCGAACCGCACCTGGTGATTGTCGACGGACGACTGGAGGACGTGGACGGAATCGACGTCACGCGCGAAATTCGATTGGGATACCCGGAAGTTCCGGTGATTGTCGTATTGGAAGACGTTTCACCAGCCTCCACGACCGCTTTTCTGGCCGCCGGAGCGATGTGCTGTCTGCCCAAGCAAGCTCATGCCGAGCTCGCCGACACGATTCGCACGGTGGGGACCAATCGCTCGGAAAGTCGCCCAGCCCAAATGACGAAACCGAGCCCGGCGGCAATGCAAATAGCGGAGGAGGGATTCGAACCCCCGACACGCGGATTATGATTCCGCTGCTCTAACCAACTGAGCTACTCCGCCGTGAACTGGCCCGTGAACTGGGCGAGAGCACATTATAGCCGTGCCGGCCCGGATGAGAAGTTTGCCGGACAGATTTTGAATGCCCGAGATTTCCCTCGTTCCCGAGCGGAGCTTGGGAACGCCGTTGCGGAAGCTCCGCTTCCCGTCATGACACAACCGCCAGACAGTGTTGCACTGGCTCTGTGGCGGCGGGGCGCGACAATCGATCTCGGTGGCAGACGCGAAGCGGAGCTTCGGACGCTGCGTTCCCAAGCGGAGCTTGGGAACGAGATGAGGAACGCACAAACACATGGACGTCACGCGGCATAGGTGACGCTAAGCCCGGCCGGTCCAATAGCCCTTGCGGCGGCTGGTGTGCGCAATTGCGACGACGAAAATATTGTTGCTTCCGCGAATCTCGTACGCGAAGACGAAGGGGAACTTTTTGATTCGTATGTACCGATATCGGGTTCCAATGGCCGGGTACGACGACGGGTCGGCGATGACTCGCTCAACAGCTTCATCCACGCCACGAAGAAATCGGACAGCAGCCTTGGCCGATTTCTCACGATACCACGACAACGCTGCCTGCAATTCGTCGAGTGCGAAAGGGTGGAATTCGATCACTGACCGAATTCCGCCTGGAGCTGCGATCGGACGGTTTCCCAGGGGATGCCGGCAGAGCCGTCGCCGGCGCGGCGGTCGAGCTCGGCTGCAAATCCCGGATCATCGATTGACCAGCCGGGGAAATCATCGGCAACAGTTTCCATCAGTTCTGTCGCCAGCAACAGGCGATCCGTCTCGGAGAGCTCCATGGCCGATTTGAGAACGTCTTCACGAGTTGCCGACATTTTAGCTCCCGAGATGATTATGCTGATATTCATTTTACTCACGTCGGTTCGCTATTGCCATCCGAGAATTGGCATCGTGAAATCAGGCTTCCACGTATATCGGCCGACGGCCAGAACCCCGTTTTAACTTCTTTCGCATCATTCGTCGTTGTCGTGGTTCCCTCGTTCCCAAGCTCCGCTTGGGAACGCCACTTCGGAAGCTCCGCTTCCCGTCACGCCGCAACCGCCAGACAAGGCCGCACTGGCTCTGCGGCGGCGGGGCGCGCCAATCGATCTCGGCGGCAGACGCGAAGCGGAGCTTCGGACGCTGCGTTCCCAAGCGGAGCTTGGGAACGAGTGCGCTGGGGGTACAAGTGCAACGCGCGCGGCGGCAAACAGCTTGTGTGCTTGACCGTGCAATTCCTCACGGGTAGTGTGGAACACTCTTCTATTGCCGAATTTCCAGGCCAATTCACTCTCGATCGCTCGGTGAATCCTCCTATGCCCAAATCCACGGTCCAACTCGTTCCCGCCAGATTCTGGTCGATCTCATGCCTCGTTGTCGCCTGCCTGGGCGCCGGGCCCCTGCTGCGTACAGCCAGCGCTCAACTCGCCGATGACGTCCTGAAAAAGGTCAAGCACGGCACGGTGCATCTGCACGTCAAACTGGCCAATGGCAACACGGCGGAGGGTTCCGGCTGGTTTGTCGACCGCGGCTTCGTCATTACGAACGCTCACGTGCTCAACATGCACGGCGGCGACAAGCGATTTCCGTCCAAGATCGAAGTCACGATCGACAGCGGTGAAAAAACGAGCCGCACCGTCACCGCCAAATTTAAAGGAGCCGCCTACGAAGCCGATCTGATGATCCTGCAGGTCGACGGCGACCCGCCCGACCTCCCCGAGCCGCTGACGCTCAATCCCGACGCCGAAATGAGCGAGACGCAGACCGTTTATGTCTTCGGATTCCCGCTGGGAAAATCGCTCGGGAAGAGTATCACCGTGAGCAAGTCGAGCATCTCCAGCCTGCGAAAAGAGAATGGCGAATTGAAAGAGATTCAGCTCGACGGAGGAATCCATCAGGGGAATTCCGGCGGCCCCGTGATCAGCGATAAGGGCGAAGTCCTGGGCGTCGCGGTCGGGGGCGTGAGCGGAACGACAATCAACTTTGCCGTGCCGGGGGCCTACGTTTCCGGACTGGTCAACGGCAAGTTTCTCAATTTCGTGCTCGAGCAAGCGTATCAGGAAGGGGAGAACATCAAGATTCCCGCCGTGGTGCGGATCCTTGATCCGTTAAGCCGCATCAAAAATGTGCGGATTGAATATTGGACGACCCCCAACACGGCAGGCAAGGCCCGCCGCGAATCGTGGACGCGTCCGGAACCGGTGGAGGGAGACGGACCTTTGCAAACGGTCGACGCCGTGCAAGTCGCCAAGAACAGTCCGCGGGCCGAATTGCTCGTGCCGCCGTTGCCGGACGAAAATTCCGCCTACTGGTTCCGCGCGACGTTGACGGACGGCCGGGGGAAAGAGTTCTGGTCGCCGACCATTGCCAATTTCCGCCCCGTCCCGCTCGAACGGCGGGAAGTGACGCTGCAGTTCAAATCCACGGCCGGAGCTAAAAAGCCCGTGGAAATCACGAATGACTCGGCCTTCAAGTTCCAGGTGGGAACTCGCAAAGAGACGTTGTCGATGATGGTCCGCGCGCAGGCGATTCCCAATTTGTTCGCGCCCGACCAGGACGGCGACACGCGGGGCAATTTGCGATACCACCAGGTGTCGCTGGGGATGCGGAAAAACGGTGAGGCCGTGCAAGTGAAGGAGAAGTGGACTCCGTTGGCGCAAAACCTCCTCAAAACGACGGCCACGTTCCGTTATGCCGAAGACGGCGCCATGGTCTACTCGCAGCCCGATCTGCGTAAAACGGAAGCAAAATTCAAAGGCGAACTGGTGGGCATCAGCGATCTGATCCTGCAATCCCTGGAATTGACTTCCCTGCCGCTGCCGCATCACCCGATGCAGCCGAAAGACCGCATCCGACTCCAGAAAATGTTGCTGGTGGGATTGCCGGAAATGTATGTCCCCACGCATGCCGACGTGAAGTACCAGTATCTGGGCGTGCGCAAGGTCGACGGCCGGGAAACGGCGTTCTTCGCCTTGAACGGCGACCTGCGCCCCCGCCGCGGCGACGACACGCAGATCAACGGCTCGGTGTCGGGCTCTCTGGATGTCCTGCTGGAGACGGGGGAGGTCCTGATGGGAAATGCGTTTATGAACGTCGATTTCGACGTCCCCGGCTCCAAAGGTCTCCGCATGATCGGCACGCTGGCGGTCAATGTGCGCCCCGCTCCGCCGCCGCCGGCCTCGGCCAATAAGCCCGCCGATAACGTCGCCAAAACCAACGAGAAACCGGCGGAAAAACCGGAGGAAAAACCCGAGGGAGCAGCCGCGGATCCTGCGGGCGGCGATGCCCAGCCGGACCAGAAAGACCCGCAACCGGCCCAGGAGCCCGCCAAAGCCCCTGCCAAAACGCCCGCCAAGGTCCCCGCCAAAGTCAAAGCGAGTAAATTGAAAAAGGCACCGTAAGTCCGATTCGAAGCAGGGTTCCACTGGGAACCCTTGGCCCTCGTCGAATGACCCGGCAGGCCCCCGCTCTGACCGGAAATCGACCCACCAATTCTGGTGAGGAATCGATTTTTTTCTGTCAAGTTTTGGCGCCCCTGACTGAAGAAGCAACAGGCGGGGCTGTCATTGTTCCGGCAGCTCCTGGCGAAACCATTCCCTCGTATCGCCGGCCTCGGTTCCTACTTCTACGCACACCGATTCGATTCAAACGTCGCGCTGCACCAATAGCCTCTGGAGAGCGCTGCAATGGAAGAATTCATTCTGCCAAGTCCGGCCAGGGCATCTCCAGCCGCCACGCAACGGGAGCAAATGCCCTGATTGCTGATGGATCGGTCCGTTTTGTTCCGGAGAACCTGTCCGCCTCGGAACTTTTCGCCTGGCTGACCGCCCACGCCGGCGACCTGAGCAAGGATTTCTGATCCCACTGGAATCTCGGACCAGCTTGCGGGCTGAACCAAAATCGAAACTGCTTTCGTAATACTAAGCGTGATACTAACCGTTTTTTTTCTTCGCGCGCCGCGAAGATTGTCAATGTGCAGCAGACACAGGGTTGACCACGAAACAGACGAAATACACGAAAACAGATCATGACGAAAGGGCCGATTTCTTCGTCAGTAGCGCCGCTCGCGTGTGACGCATCGACGTGCTTTCGCGAGCTTTTTTTTCGTGTCTTTCGTGTGTTTAGTGGGTATATCCCGTTTTTGTTTTTGGTTGCGGCCGACGGCCGCGCTGCGTCTTTCGTCTATCAATGGGTGGCATCACACTTCACTCGCACTTCAGAGACGGAATGTCATATTCGACAAACCCTGATATCAACCGGCCACCTTTAGCCGCCGATCGCGATTCGAAGCATCACGACAATCATTAGCAGCCCCATGACGGTTAGGAGTGAACGATAGGCACGTCTCCATCCGGGCTGCTCGCGAATTGACGTCAGAATCTGATGCTGCGCATCGAATCCGGGCAGGCCAGCAAAGAACGCTGTCTTGGCCTGCCAGTCTCTTAGCCCCACCGGGCCGACATTCCACTTTCAGCGGAGGTAGGACAACTGGTGTGGACGCCCTACCCCCGCACATAACGTCGATCGCTAGACGGAGTACTACGAAACTTAGACGACTTTACCGTCTTTCAGTCGCTGAATCTCATCGGCGCTGAATCCGAGCACGTCCCTCAACACGGCTGCAGTGTGCTCTCCTAACAGCGGCGGAGGCCGGCGCGGCGGGTGTTCGATCGACGCCAGCTTGAGGGGGGAACCGGCCATCTTCAGCGGTCCGATCGTCGGGTGCCGCACTTCGATCAGCATGTCGCGTGCCACGGCTTGAGGTTCGTGAAAGGCCCGATCAACCGTATTCACGCGGCTGCAAGGGACGCCGGCTTGTTCCAGCTTTTCGAGCCATTCGGCCGTCGGCCGCCGCGCAATGTCCGCCGCAATGAGGGGGATCAATTGTTCGCGATTCTGAACCCTCAGCCCATTTGCCGTAAATCGCGGGTCCGTGGCCAAGTCGGGGCGGCCGATGGCAGCGCAGAATTTGACGAACTGGCCGTCATTGCCGACGGCAATGATCAGCGAATCGTCCGCCGCCTGAAAGGCCTGGTAGGGAACGATGCTGGGATGGGCCGTTCCCAGGCGCCGGGGGACTTCGCCGCTGACAAGGTAGTTCGAACCCACGTTGGCCAGCCAGGCAATCGTCGAGTCGAACAGCGCCACGTCGATGCGATCTCCCCGGCCGGTCCGCTCGCGCGCCAAGAGGGCCGCCATGATCGAGTTCGAGGCGAATATGCCGGCGGTAATATCTGAAATTGCCACGCCCACCTTCATGGGGACGCCATCCGGTTCGCCCGTAAAGCTCATCACGCCCGACAGCGCTTGAACCATGATATCGTAGCCCGGCTCGTCGCGACGAGGACCTGACTGCCCGAAACCCGTGATGCTGCAATACACGAGCCGGGGATTCCTTCGTGACAGCTCCGCATACGACAGCCCCCATCCGTCCAGAGTCCCGGGCAGGAAGTTTTCGACCAGCACGTCGCTTGTCTCCGCCAGTTTCGCGGCGAGGTCGCGCCCGGCATCGGTCTTGAGATTGAGCGTGAGGCTCTGCTTATTGCGGTTGCAGCATAGGTAGTAGGCACTTTCGCCGGATACGAAGGGGGGGCCCCATTGCCGCGTATCGTCTCCCAGACCGGGCCGCTCCACCTTGATGACTTCGGCTCCCAGGTCGCCGAGCATCATCGTGCAATACGGGCCCGCCAGGACGCGAGACAGATCGAGGACGCGAATGTTATCCAAAGGCAAAGGCACGACGGGTGCTCCTGACGCAAGGACTATCGTGGGCCCAACCAACGCGACTTCAACTGCTTCCTGATGGTCGCGGCTCGACAAATCGCTCCGTTGCCGCCTCCAGATGCTTCCGCGCCAATGCGAACACGCGGTCGAACATCGGCTCGGTCAACTTTCCGGTAAACGTGTTCTGTTGACTGGGATGATAACTGCCAATCAAGACGTGGCCATTATCGAGCGTGACAACCGCGGCATGTCCGAACTGCGGCAACTTTCCGGTCCACCACTCCCGCCGCCGCAATTCATCGACAATGGCCCGCCAGGCAATCTGCCCCAGCGCCAGAAACACGCTCACTGGTAAAACGTCGATCGTCCTCTGAAACCAATCCTCGCAATTCGCGATTTCCGACGGCTTCGGTTTATTGCCGGGCGGGGCGCAATGACAGGTTGCCGTGATGGCGCAGTCGATCAAGTGGAGGCCGTCGTCGCGGTGGTCGGAGTTGGGCTGGCTGGCGAACCCCGCCTTGAACAAAGCGCGATACAGCCACTCGCCACTGCGGTCTCCCGTAAACATCCGCCCGGTTCGATTGGCGCCGTGGGCGGCGGGCGCCAGCCCCACGATCAGCATCCGGGCCTGCGGGTCGCCGAAATTGCCCACCGGTTTGCCCCAGTAATCATGATCGAGATACGCCCGCCGTTTTACAGTGGCCACGTCCCGACAGTAGTCCCGCAACCTGGGACATAAGTCACAGCGGATGATCTGGCGATTGAGCGCGTCCCATTTCGTCAAGTTCTCGCCGGCCTCCCTGCACAATCAGTTGAAACGATGGTCGCCGCGAGCCCCCGGCAGAGGGGGATGGATTTTGTTCCAGTCGGCAACCAGGAGATCCCAGACCTCGTACGGATCGGAATGGAACACAAATTCGCGCGTCGCCTCGCAAACCAGCCAGTCGCTGCGGGCGAGTTCTCCTTCGAGCTGTTCCGGGGCCCAGCCGGCACAACCGAAGTAGACGCGGAATTGCATGTCCTCGTCCCCCTCGGCGGCTCGCCGCACGACGTCTTCGAATGTATCGGGACTGCTTCCTACAAACAGCCCGTCGATCACCGGCGTCTCCGACCCATCGAGATCGCCCGCACTATGCAGAATGAACAGCGAATTGCGCTCGACCGGCCCGCCGACATAAACCATATCCCCCGTCTCGGGCAGCTCAATGTGCTTTTTGAGCGCCTGCGAAACCGTGACGCCCGAAGGCCGATTGACGACGACTCCCATCGCTCCACCGTCGCCGTGCTCGACAATCAGCACGACCGACTTGAAAAAGTTCGTGTCGCGCAGGTTGCGACCCGCGATCAGGAATTGTCCGCGCAACGAATCTGCCATCGGTTCCGCACCGGCCCGGGAATATGTCCCAGATGAAAAGAATGACGAGACACTGAATTATAGTGCAGACTGGGTTCAACGTGCTACAAATACGGCGCATCAAGATACGAACCACGAAG
>DASYAR010000001.1:0-8670 GCA_036501235.1 Planctomycetaceae bacterium | reverse complement strand
CCGCTGGGGGCGATCGCCAGTCCTTCAAGGCCGCCGTTGGGTTGCCGGCCCGTGGAATTGTGGGCGGCTTCGTCTTCCGGTTTGGCGGCCGGATGATGAACGGTGAATTTCGACGGAACCTGGAGGACCGCCGTCCGTTTCCCGTCCGGCGAGAATTCGAACACGCTGGGCCCATATTCGTCCGAGAGAAAGATCGAACCGTGCCGGCCGAGGCGAGCGCCTTCGGGATCGAAGCGCTGCCAATGGGCGGGGTTTGCGTCACGGAACGCTTTGGCCGACCCGCTGAGGCCGTGGCCTTCTTCGTCAACCAGCATCGTCGTTCGGGTGATTGTGGCGACTGCAGCCGGTGTTTTCCCGGGCATCACGGCCAGGTTCAGCCAGTGGACGCGACAAGAATAGGCGGTAGCGCCATCGGCGGGGCCGCGATCGGGGAGCAGCAGGTATTCGGTTCCCTTGCCCGTGTAATCGATTGCCGAAATGCCACCCAGCCGGTTGTGCGGAATGCCTCCGGCGAGGTGGTCGGTGAGGCCGGAGTGATCGATCGATTCACCCGGCAGACGTGCCGAGCCGAGCAATTTGATCTCGCCCCGCGCCGATCCGGCCATGAGGCTCAGGGAGGCTCCCAACAAACAGACGGCCAGAAGTGATCGGCTTTCAGGTTTTCCGGCGCGCATTGCGAATCTCCATAATTTGAGCGTGCGGGCGAAATTACGGGCCAGTCGCGAAGAGATCATGTTGTAATTGTGAAGAATTCGCGAATACGCTGAACGTGTCGCCGGCCCCGACTGCAGAGACCAACCGGCGAGGGTCCGTGCTGACGACTGTTCTGATCGCCCTCTCGCAGGCGAAATAGCCCTGTTTTCCGTGGCATTCTCAGTGATCGCGGTTATTATGGAGTCATGGACGTACGCCTTCTCGTTGCCAATACCAGCTCGGCCTCGAAGCAGATCCGCCTGGGCGCCATGACGTTGATCGGCCGCAGCCCCGATTGCAACCTGCGGATCGCCTCCGGACAGGTCAGCCGCCGGCACTGCCTGATTAAAGTGGACGAGACGGCCGTTTCCGTCCGGGATCTGGGGAGTGCGAACGGCACGCGCCTGAATGGCGAGCCGGTTTCGACGCAAACCGAAGTGACCGTTCCACCAGGCAGCACCCTGATTGTCGGTCCGCTGAAATTCATCGTGCAGTTCGCCGCCCCTAAGAGCCGAGACGACGAAGATACGGAGTGGCTGCCCAGGTTGCCCTCCGCCGAGGCTGGACGCTCTGAACCAGGCGGTGAGAACGAAATTCAGTCGCTGATCCCTCCCCCCTCTGGCGACGGCGAAGAAACCAAAGATCTGCCTCTTTCGAGACGTCGGAAACAGGGAATTCCGCCACAGGTCGTGGTGAGCGACGCCGGTTCCGTCGACGAGGAGTCGGGCGAATCAGGATCCGATTCGATCCATGGCGTCGATCCCGGCAAGCGAACCGAACCCGACCTGGCCGCCCTGGCCAATGAAACGGTGTTTGACATGTCGCCGGAGGGACTGTCGGATGGTCCCGCCGCCACTTCCGCGGCCGCCCTGCGGCAGAAGGCCTCGGAAACGCACCTCGTGTTCGAAGAGGACGATTTGAAACAACTGAATGTCGACGGCGTTTCGCAGGCCGCGCCCCTCGTCGACGATTCGGATTCGTCCTCGTCCGACGACGGCCTGGACGATGATTTGCGCAAATTCCTTAACGATTCGTGATTCGAGCAAAAAAAAGGAAATTCTCCGCGATGTCGAAAGATGTTGAAGCCGAGTTGCTGACCAAGAATCAGCAGCTTCTGGACGCCATTGCCCAGGGCGATTGGGGCACCTATTCCGAATTGTGTGATCCGTCCCTTACCGCCTTCGAGCCGGAAGCGCTCGGGCACCTCGTCGAAGGGATGGAATTCCACAGCTTCTATTTCAAGCTCAGCGGGGGGCAGGTCAAGCCGCAAAACTCGATGCGCGACGTGCACATTCGACTCCTGGGCGACGTGGCGATCGTGGCCTACTATCGCCTGACGCAGTACGTTGATGGCGACGGGCATCCCGGCACGCGCGGCACCGAAGAGACCCGCGTCTGGCAACGCCAGAACGGCCGCTGGCAGCACGTGCACTTTCATCGGTCGCCGAGTCAGAAGACGTGAGAAGTCGTGCGGAATTCGGAATTATCTCTTTCACCCGCCAAGCCAGCGCCTTCTACCGGGGGACTGACGTCCCCCGCTCGCCACTATGCCCGATCTCCACTCGACGCCGTTGCCGATAGGTTTTATTGCTCCCGATGCGAGCGTCGCGCCGGCGACGGCGGTGGCGTTCCTCGAAGGCCCGGCGGCCGACGCACAGGGTGTCGTGTACTTCACCGACATCTGGAACAACCGCATCCTGCAGTTCGATTCGCGCACCGGCGTCACGCGAGTGTGGAGCGCCGACAGCGGCCGCTCGAACGGGCTGTTGTTCGATGCGCAGGGAAGGCTCTTGGCCTGCGAGGGAAACGAATTCGGCCCGAATGGACGGCGGCGGATCACCCGTACCGACATGGCGACCGGGGCCGTCGAAGTGCTCACCGACCGATTCGAGGGAGCGCAGTACAACGCTCCCAACGACGTTGCCGCCCGCCGCGATGGGCTGATTTTTTTCACCGATCCATGTTACGGCGATCGCACGACGATGCAGATGACGCACGAATCGGTGTATCGCATCGATCGCGACGGCTCGGTCCGCCGGCTCATCTCGCAACCCGACATCCAGCGCCCGAACGGCATCGCGTTGAGCCCGGACGAAAAGACGCTCTACGTCGTCGACAGTTGCCCCGTCGCGGGGGGCAATCGCAAGATCTGGGCATTTGACCTGTCGGCGGACGGATTTCCGAGCGGACAGCGCCTGGTGTTCGACTTTGCTCCCGGTCGGGGGGGCGACGGCATGGCGGTCGACACTCTCGGCAATTTGTATGTCGCCGCAGGGATCAATCACGCGCGCGGGCCGCATGAAACGCAGGACGTGCTGCCGGGAATCTATATCATCTCGCCCCAGGGGAATCTGCGGGGCCGCATTCCGATTCCGGAAGATGTGCTGACGAACGTCACATTCGGCGGGGACGACTTAAAAACGCTGTACATCACCGCCGGCCGAACGCTGTTTTCGATCCGCACGACGATTCCGGGGTACGTGGTGCACCGGCCGTTGGTGAAACAATAGGGTTGGTGCGCACTCACCGACGTGAATAGTCGACGCTACCGGCTCAACCTCGAACCTGCGCACCCGGCATGGAAAGCACGACCTCCCCGACCCGCGCGCGATTCGTCGTCCTTGGATTTCTGGGGTCGCTGACTGCCGTTCTCTACCTTGACCGGCTCTGCATTGGTCAGGCTGAAGATGCGATGCGGGCCGATTTGGGTTTCACGAAGTCGCAGATGGGTTGGGTCTTTACGGCATTCACCATCGCCTATGGCTTGTTTGAAATTCCCACAGGCAGTTGGGGAGACCGTTACGGTTCACGCGGTGTTTTGACTCGCATTGTTCTGTGGTGGTCGGCATTCACGGCGCTGACCGGCTGCATCCCCGCGTTCCATTGGGGAGGGGCGTTGAGTCTGTCTGTCGGCAGTCTCGACGTCGCCGTGCCTCCGCTCTTCAGCAGTCTAGGCCTGTTGATATTGGTTCGATTTCTGTTCGGCGCGGGTGAAGCCGGAGCGCTTCCCAACGCGGCGCGGGTTGTCAGGCGCTGGTTCCCCCAGCACGAACGGGGTCGGGCGCAAGGAATCGTGCTGATGGCCATGCAGGTGGGAGCCGTCCTCTCGCCGGTGCTGGCTTCGGAATTGATCCAGGCGGTGGGCTGGCGCTGGTCGTTCATTCTGTTCGGTAGCGTCGGGTTGATTTGGGGTGGACTCTTTTACCGGTGGTATCGAGACGATCCGGCCCGACACCCGCGCGTCAACGAAGCCGAGCGAGAGCTGATTACCGCCGGTGGGACAGCCGCGACCGGCGGCGAAGAGCACTCCCCCACTCCCTGGCGGCTCGTCGTATTGAGCAAGAATGTCTGGCTGCTGGGGTTTATCATGTCCGCCCTGTCGTTTGCCTCGTATATGTACATGTTCTGGATGAAGACCTATTTGAAAGAAGCGCGTGGGTTGCCCGACCGAGAGGCGTCGTGGCTGCATATGTTCGCGCTCTCGGGCGGGATGATCGGCGCCTATGTGGGTGGATTTCTCAGTACCTGGGTGGTCCGTCAAACCGGGGAACGGCGTTGGAGCCGGTGTCTCCTGGGATGCGGGTGCGTGACGTGTTGCGCCCTCTTCCTGGGAGCGACGATGTTCTGCGATTCTCCCTATGCCGCGTGCGCGTGTTTCGCGGCGGCGAGTTTCTGGTCGCAGGCCCAGATATCCAATTGGTGGGCCGCCGTCATGGATATCAGCGGCAAGCACCTGGGAGCACTGTTTGGTCTCATGAACTCGATGGGCATTCCCGGAGCGTCGATCAGCACCATCTTCCTGCCAGGTTTCGTCGAGCACCGGGGTAAATTAGCGTTTACCGGTCGAGAGCAATGGGACCCGGCCTTTTACGTTTATGCCGGCGTGCTCTTGTTCGGCGCCCTCTGCTGGCTGTTCGTCGACTCCACCAAATCGGCCGTCGAAGAAACACCGACGGTGGCGGGATGACTTCAAGCTCCGGGTGAATCGACGGCGCGATTTTCGCAGCTTGGGGTCAAACTCCATGCTGTTCTTCAAGGGCGGGCCGAAATGTCGATTTGTCCGGATACCGCCGGAATAAATCCCACGGCCCGCTGGAACGAGTCGCGGGGTTCAACTCGTTTTCGCTCACGCACATAATCGGGTACAATCGCACGCGGTTCGCGATCAATGGAATTGCAGCTCATGAGGTGCCTCTTGACGTCAAGTACGCTCGGCTTGATGCAGCAGCTTCTGGCACGGCGCGTTGTCGCCACGGCCGTGGGCCTGCTCCTGTTCTCTTGTCTCACCGCCGGATCTGCGCCGAACGCCTCGGCGGAGCCGCAGTTTGTCGATTTGTCGCTGATGGTGTCGCCCGAGCTGCCCGGCCCGTGGCCCGCCGGATGGCCCGCCTATCAGATCAATCACTATGAGCGGATCGGCAAACTCAGTCCGTACAACAGCGACGTCTTGGTGATCGACGGCAACAACGGCACGCAGCTCGACGTGCCTCCCCATTCGATCCCGCTCCCCGAAACGAACCTCCCGAACGCGGGAATTCTGGGAAAGATGTTCACCGACAAAGTCGCCGCCTGGCAATTCGGCGGCGAAGCGTGCATCGTCGATTGCCGCGACTTGCTCGACGCCGCTCCCAACGGCGACAGTCCGCTCGTGAAGCGCGATCGCGTCATCGCCTGGGAAAAATCGCATCGCCCGCTCGGCGCCGGAGACGTCGTGCTCTTCCGTAGCGACTACACCGACAAGTTTTACAAACCGCTGCCGGAAGGACATCGGTTCATTGCCGCGGCGCTCGAAGCCAAAGCCCCCGGCTGGCCCGACCCCGATCCCGATTGCATGGATTATCTGGGGAGTCGCAAGGTACTGAACCTGGCCACCGACAGCGCCAGCATGGGACCGCTTCCCAAACTGGCCGAGCCGACGCACCTGGCGGGACTCAAATACGGCATGATCTGGACGGAAAGCGCGACGAACCTGGGGAGCCTGCCGACAACGGGCGCATTCTACTGTATGCTTGCCCCCAAGCACGCCGAAGGGCTGTACAGCGAAGGGCGGGCGCTGGCCGTCGTCGGCGATCCGCTGGCCCGCCGGCTGATCGAATCGGCCCGCAAGAAAAACGTCGTCGATCTGTCGGTGACGCTGTCGACCGACTTGCCCGTGTCGTGGCCCGGCGCCGGCGTGGGGAAACACCGGCATCCGTATCTGAAAGTCCCCCTGATGTATGCCGCCAACCTGGGGACTTACCACGTCACCCACATGCTCGACTCGAATTCGGGAACGCATCTGGTTCCTCCGGCTTATGCGCTGCCCAAAGCCGGATTCAACAACGCCGATTATTCGACCGAAGTTCGGGGCTGGCTGGATGCGTATGAAGGCCAATACGGACACCGTGGAACCAGCGACGTGACGGCCGAGAAAGTCCCCTTGTCACAAACTTCCGGTCGGGCCCGCATCGTCGACGTGAAACATTTGGTCGGATCGATCCCAAAAAAGGACTGGCCGGCGTCCCCGGAGATTTCAGTGGCGGACGTGCAGAAATTCGAAAAGGCGCACGGCGAGATTCAGCCCGGCGACGTCGTGATCTTTCACAGCGGCCACGACGATAAATACTTCAAACCGCTCCCCGCAGGGGAAGCCTGTCTGGCCGACCCGCTCAACGGCAAGAGCGAAGGCTGGCCGGCGCTGGGACCAGACGCGGCAATCTATCTCGTCGATAAGGGGGTGCGGTGCGTGGCAACCGACGCACCGACGTTGGGGGGCGTCTCACCGAAGCGGGCTCTCTTTACCTACTGGGCACTGGCCACCAAAGGGGTCGTGGGAGTCGAGTTTCTCACCGGGGTCGGACAGGTGCCGCAAGACGCCTACTTCGTGTTCGCCGCGGTCAAGATCCGCGATTGCCACGGCGGCCCCGGCCGGGCGCTGGCGTTCTATTAAAGTCAATCGCCTGGATGAAACCCTTAGTTTCAAAACCGCCCGGATCACGGCGCACATCGAATTTGAATCGCCGATTTGGCTCGTTTCGGGGCCTTCCCGTTGGTCCAGGCCCCGCCACCCGATTGCAGTCGACCTGTTTTGAAACAGCTTCTACACGGCGCGAATGATCGCGGCGGCGCTTTGGCCCATGTCGGTGCGGTTGACTTTAAGGGTCGTCGAATTCTTGAGCCGCAACGGCTCGTGGTGGATCACATTCAGCCGGCACAGGGGATCGGGCGTCTCGCAGTTGCGTGTGAACGGCACGACGCCCCGCGCGAGACCCAGCACGCTGGCGGCCAGCTCGACGGCGCCGGTGCCGGCGTCGAAGGTTCCGAAATAACTCTTGAGGCCCATCACCGGAATCGTCTCGGCCGCAGCTCCCAGCGACCGATGATAGGCCCGCGCCTCCACCAGGTCGCTACGGCGCGTGCTCTTGCCGTGCCCGTTGATATGGCCGATTTCGTGCGGCGCGAGGCCCGATTTCTTCAGGGCGGCATCAATCGAACGGACGAGGCCCGTCCCCGCAGCCCCGTTTTCGTAACCCGCTCCGTCGCAGCCTCCGGCGACAGCCACGACTTCGGCGTAAATCTCTGCACCGCGCCGGTGTGCGAATTCGTAGCTCTCGATCACGAAGGCGGCCGCCCCCTCACCCAGAATGCCGCCGTCGCGATCGACGTCGAAGGGCCGACAGGCTCGCTCGGGATCCCCCTGCCGCGACAAGTGCTCCACCAGCGACAACCGTGCGATATTGGCCGGCGAAACGTCTGAGCCGCAGCCTCCCACGATCATGCAGTCGGCGACGCCGCGGTGCACCGTATGGACCGCTTCGGCCAGGGCCAACAGAGCAGACGCTTCGCGGGAGGTAATCGTGTTGTTCGGGCCGCGAGCGTCGTTTTCGATGGCGACGTGGCTGGCGGGCATGTTGGGCAACTGCGGCAGCAGCCAGAGCGGAGAAATCTGCCGCAGGCTCTCTTCGCCGAACCGGCTGAAATCGAACGACCCGTCGGTCGTACAGCAGGCGGCCGCGTTCATCAATTCTTGAGGAGTGGAAGGAATTCGTCCCGCGCCATACACCACCCCCAAACGATCGGGGTCGTAATCGCCGGGCCGCAGTCGGGCGTCCCTCAGCGCCAGGGCCCCCGCGCTGACGCCGAGTTGGATGTCCCGCGACATCACCTTCAGCAGCTTCTTCCGCCGAATGTAATCGAGAGGGTTGAAATCGTCGATTTCCGCCGCCAGGCGACAGGGCAACTGGTCATTCGAGACCGATTTCAGAAATCCGATCCCGGTCCGCCCCTCGATCAGGTTCCGCCAAAAGGCATCCTTCCCGATGCCGACCGGGGAAACGACGCCGACGCCGGTGATCACAACGCGCGGCAAGTGAGAATTCGCAGCCATCATAGCCCGAGACCCGGTTGGTAGAACGATCCAGTGTACACCGATCAGGCGTTTGGGTGCAATTTGAAAATCGGGGCGCTGGTTGTCGGCAGGGCATTGTTCTACAATTGACCGAGATTTCATCATGATCATGATATTCGGAGTTTCGAGGAGCCGTGGCCATGGGCGTTCGTCGCGGGATGCGGGTGATGTCGTGGGGATGGGGGCTGACGGCGGCCCTGGCGGCCGCGGCGGCGATGGCGGCAGACGAAAAGCCCTCGGCGCTGAAAGCGGCGGCGGCGGTTGCCGAGCGAATCGTCATTGCCGTGCCCGATCAGCAGGGGACGAAAGACGGCAAGGTCGACGTGCCGCCGGGGAGCCGGTTTGCGATCGAAGTCCAGATTGAGCTGCGCGGTTCGGGGAACAAGTCGGTGTTGATCGTCAACGGGGGTGATGAAAAGCAACATCCGCGGTACGTCAACGGCAAACAGTACGTGTTCCTGCTCAAGCGGAACTCGGAGGGCAAGGGGTGGCTCAATCTGGGGAAATTCGAGATTCCGATCAAGGGAGGCCAGGTGCAGTGGCTCGCGGACGGCAAGATCGCAGAAGAAATGCCGCTCTCGGAATTCGAA